>CAYHEX010000029.1:0-22355 GCA_964355365.1 uncultured Solibacteraceae bacterium
GCCGCGACGGCCGCGGAGTGGGGATGAGGGTGTTCCACCCGAGGTGCGGGACCTTGACGTTCGAATTGAAATCGGGAATCAATTCATCGAATTGATTCCCGATTTCAATTAGGGCTTGGCACGAGCCTTGTGCCAGGCTGAGGCCGGGGATGTCTGGGGCCTCGGCGCTGCTGTCGAACAGATACTGCATGCCGAGGCAGATGCCGAGCAAGGGCACGCCGGCGCGAACGCGGGCGAGCAGGGCCGCGCGCCAGTCGTCGGTGATCGCCGTTGTGGCAGAGAAGTGGCCGACGCCGGGAATGAGGATGCCGTCGGCGTTGGTGAGCGACGACAGTGAGTCGGCAATTACCGGCGCGAGTCCCGCGCGGCGAAGACCCCGCAGGACGGACGTGAGGTTGCCGACGCCGTAGTCGACGACTGCGATGGTCTTCGTCACAGCAGCGCCTTCGTGGACGGCAGCACGCGCGCGAGCCGCTTGTCCTTCGCCACCGCGACGCGCAGGGCGCGCGCGAACGCTTTGAACACGGCTTCCACTTTGTGATGACTCGACCGCCCGTACATCACCTTGATGTGCACGTTCGCTCGCGCCGCCGATGCAAATCCATCGAAGAAGTCGGCGACCAACTCCGTCGTGAGATCGCCCACGCGCGCCGCTGGCTTCTTCAGATCGACGACGCACGCGGGCCGGCCGGACAGATCGATCGCGGCCACGGCCAGTGTCTCGTCCATCGGCATGAGGAAGTAGCCGGCGCGGTTGATGCCGCGCTTGTTGCCGATGGCCTCACGCACGGCCTCGCCGAGCGCGATGCCGACGTCTTCCACGGTGTGGTGCTGATCCACGTCGAGGTCGCCGTCACAGCTGAGCACGAGATCGAATCCGCCGTGACGCGTGAACAGCTCCAGCATGTGGTCGAAGAAGCGGATGCCCGTACGGACGTCGTAGCGTCCGCGTCCTTCGAGCGTGAGCGTCAGTGCGATCCGCGTCTCCGCGGTGTGGCGACTAATTCGTGCGCGACGCAAGAATGTCCTCCAGTGCGCGAAGGCATCGCGCGGTGTGGGCCAGCAAGCTCGTGGTGATACGGATGCAGCCCAGGCAACCCGGCGCCACTGATCGATCGCGCACGAGGATGTCGCGCGCGGCGAGTGCCTCCATCATCGTCCTCGACGCGTCGGCGTCGGCGCCGACGCGCACGAGCACGAAGTTCGCCTCGCTCCGCCAGTAATCAAGGCTGTGACGGTCGCAGAACTCGTAGAGCGCCTGTTTCGACGCGGCGGCTTCTTCGACGGTTGATGCGACCCACGCGGGATCCGACAGCACGGCCTGCACGGCGATTGCCCCCGCGATGTTCACGTTGAAGGGCGACGGCAGCGCTTCAATGGGCGCGAGCGTCGCCGGCGGTGCGATCAGCGCGCCGATACGCAGACCCGCGAGCCCGAACGCCTTTGAGAACGTTCGGCCGACCACCACGTTCCTGAATCGTTCAGGCCCTGCCCGCAACGTCGGGATGAATGAGCGTCCACTGAAGTCCGCGTACGCCTCGTCGAGGAAGATCGTGGCTTCGGGTCGCGCCTCTGCCAGGGCCTCGACTGCGCCGGGGGGAAGCCCGATGCCCGTCGGGTTGTTGGGATCCGTGAGGTAGATCAGCGTCGCATCCGCGCTCGCCGCCAGCACATCGTCGAGCGACCACGCGAAGTTGGCGCGCGGCGCCACGCGTGAGAGGCGACCGCCGGCGTGGACGATGGCGGCGGCGTACATGTCGAACGCCGGATCGAGGATGACGGCAGTGAAGGTCCCAGAGGTCCCTGGTTCCAGGGTGCCTCGGTGCGAGGCGGCGGAGGCGAACAGCGACACGGCTTCGTCCAGTCCGTTCACGAGCATGACCCAGTCGTTTGGCACGCCGAACTTCGCTGCGACTGCGGCGATCGCCGGGGTGTAGTCGGGATATGACGACACTTGATCGATGGTGATGTGCTGCAGCGCCTGCAGCACTGCCGGCGAGCACCCGCCCGTGTTCTCGTTGAGGTGCAGACGCAGCGCGCGCCTGCCGTCGGTCGTCGCGGCCACGCCGAGCGCCTGAAGGTAGCTGTTCATAGCCGTCTCCGAATCGATGTCGCGTGCGCGGTGAGTCCTTCAGCGTCCGCCAGCGTGGCGGCGGCCGGACCGATCGCGCGAATGCCTGCCTTGGTCAGGGTCTGCACGGTGAACACTCTCACAAAGTCCGCGGCGCTGAGTCCGCCGCGGAACCGCGCGGCGCGCGCCGTGGGCAGCACGTGATTGGATCCGGTCGTGTAGTCGCCGGCGGCCTGCGCGCTCCAGCGGCCGACGAAGATCGTGCCGGCCGCGCGGAACTTCGCCACGTCAGCGGCGCGATCGATCACGAGATGTTCCGGCGCGATGTCGTTCACTGCGGCGATCGCCTCAGCCTCGGTCGCCATCAGCACGATGCGTCCGTTGCGTTGGAGCGACACGGCGGCGGGTCCCGTCGTTGGCGTCTGCGCCTCGAGCGCGCGTTCTACCTCTGCGGCGAGCTCCGTATTCGTGGTGACGAAGATCGCGCGCGCGTCCGGGTCGTGCTCGGCCTGCGCGATGAGGTCATCCGCAATCCACTCGGCGCGTCCCGTATTCGCGTAGATCACGATCTCGCTCGGGCCCGCCTGGAAGTCGATGGGGCAGTCGCCGGCCACCAGCGACTTTGCGGCCGCGACCCACGCGTTGCCGGGGCCGACGATCTTGTCGACGCGCGGCACGGACTTCGTGCCGTACGCCATCGCGGCGATCGCCTGCGCGCCGCCGATGCGTAGCACCGACGTGGCGCCGGCCTCGCGGGCGGCGCAGAGCACGACGGCGGAAGGTTTTGGGCACGCGACGATGACTTCAGTCACGCCCGCGACGAGCGCGGGGACCACGGTCATGATCAGCGTCGAGGGCAGCGGGTACCGGCCGCCCGGCACGTAGCAGCCGACGCGCGCGAGCGGTTGCACGACCTGATCGATCCTCACACCGGCGACCGGTCGAACGGTGAACGGCTTCGGCACCTGCTGCTCGGCGACTGCGCGGACGTTGCGAATGGCCAGGCGAATCGCGCGCTTCACGTCGGTGGGCGTGTCTTTCCAGCCGCGATCGATCTCGCGCGGTGACACGGCGAATGGTTCGCGGCCCATGCCGTCGAGCCGCGCTGACCATTCCCGCAGGGCCACGTCGCCGCGGGCGCGGACGTCGGCGACGATCCGTGCAGCGGCGCGTTCGACGGTGGAGGCGCGCATCACAGCACGATCTTGTTGAGCGGGTACTCAACAATCCCCGTGGCGCCGGCGTTCTTCAGGCGCGGAATCAGCTCGCGCACCGTGCGCTCTTCGATGATCGTGTTCACGGCGACCCAGTCTTCCTCGCCCTCGATCGGGCTGAGCGGCGACACGGTCGGTCGCTGCAGCGCGGGCAGCAGCGCCAGCACCGCCTTCATATTGCTCACGCCGACGTTCAGCATCAGTCCGACGCGGCCCTGCGCTTCGATGGCCGCGTTCAGCAACAGCGCGACGTTGACGATCTTCGTGCGCATCCAGGTGTTGTCGAGACTCTTCGCGTTGGCAATGAGCTGCGTGTTCGACTCCATCAGCGTATCGATGATCCGCAACCGGTTCGCGCGCAGCGACGAGCCCGTCTCGGTCACCTCGACGATCGCGTCGGCGAGCACCGGCGGCTTCACTTCCGTCGCGCCCCACGAGAACTCGACGTTCACGTTGATCTTCTTCTGCGCGAAATACGCTTCGGTCGCCTTCACCAACTCCGTCGCGATCGTCTTGCCCTCGAGATCCTCCGCCGTCTGGAACGGCGAGTCTTCCGGCACGGCCAGCACCCATCGCACCTTGCCGAAGCTCTGCTTGGCGTAGATGAGGTTGGCGATCGGCACGATCGGCGCCGCCGGCTTCGACGCGGTGTATTCCGCGATCCAGTCCTGACCCGTCAGCCCGGCATCGATCACACCGTCGGCTACGTAGCGCGCCATCTCCTGCGCGCGGATCAGCATGCACTCGATGTCGGGATCATCGATCCCCGGAAAGTACGAGCGCGAGCTGATGTAGATGTTGAATCCCGCGCGGCCGAACAACTGCACGGTGGCGTCCTGCAGCGAGCCCTTCGGAATGCCGAGCCGCAGCTTGTTGGGCTTTGGCGTCATGACCGTGCCTCCAGCGCGATGTCCTTCGTGAAGCACGAGCGCGTGCCGGTGTGGCACACGTTGCCGTCGCCCTCGCGCACGACCCGCGCGAGCACCGTGTCGTCATCGCAATCGGTTGTCAGCGACACGACGCGGAGGCGATTGCCCGAGGTCTCCCCCTTGAGCCACAGCTCGTTGCGCGACCGCGAGAAGAACGTCACATAGCCGGTGGCCAGGGTCTTCGCGAACGCCTCGGCGTTCATGAAGCCGACCATCAGCACCTCGTTCGATTGCTCGTCCTGCACCACCGCAGGCACCAGCCCATTGAGTTTCGAAAAATCCATAACACACACTCCCTGAAATGCAAAAAGCCCCGCGTGTTCGGCGGGGCTTCGAAAAACCAATCTGTTGTTAAGGATTGATCAGTTCAGATGCACCTCCGCCGTCCGGTCGTCGTGATGATGGTGACGATGGTGGCGAAGGGAAAAGGACACTGCACAAACGATAACACAAGAACCGGGAGGTTCGCGGGGTTCGAGGGTTCGTAGGGTTCGAAGGGTTCTGTTCGTAAGGTGCAAGAGGTTCGTGGGGTTCGTAAGGGAGGTTCGTAAGGGGGTTCGTTCGGGACTACAGGAGCCGAACCACCCTCACGAACCCTGCGAACCCCATGCACCTTTCGAACAGAACCCCTCGAACCGTACGAACCTTTCGAACCCTCTTGAATCCCTTCGATCGTCAGAGGTCTATTTCTCCGTCTTTGCCCTGACCGCCATCTGGAACCGCTGGAACGTCACCGCGCCTGCGACTTCGTCGACGACGTTGACCTGGCAGGTGTAGACGCCCGGCTTGAACGTGCCGGCGTCGATCACGAACTCGAAGATGTCGGCTGTGCGATCGAGGGCGTCGAGCGCTGTGCGTTCGACGATCGGCGTTTCGTACACCTTGGTCTTGTTGCGATAGAACGCGAGGTTCGTTCGCACCTGCGGCGCCGCGACGCCCGTTGTGCTCACGGCTGGATCGTAGACCTCGTAGTAGATGTAGAGCTTCTGGTCCTGACTCACGACGCGCGTGAGATTGGGCACGATCTCGATGTTGTCGCGCACGAGCGGGCTCAGCGTCTTGCGGCCGGTGGCGTTCAGCAACTGCGTGCTCAGCACGACCGTGCTCATCTTCACCGTGGCGCGGCTCAGGTCGGGAACGACCACCGGCGTCTCGAACGTGCCCATCTGGCCCGTCGTGTTCTCACGCACGATGACCTTTGCGGTGTACCGTCCCGGCGGCAGCGTGGCGCCCGTCTGGAACAACACCTGCTTGTTCGCCAGAGCGTCTTTGGCTGCCGGCGGCACGTTGATCGTGGACTTGATCGTCGCGAACGTCTGGCCGCGCTCGTCACGAATGAATCCGCGAACGTCCATGACCTCGTTGGTCGATGAGATCGGCACGGCTTCGCCCGGCACCGCGACCGAGATCGGCACGTAGTAGCAGCTGGGCGTGAAGCCGCCACGTCCGCCGCCGGGTCCGCCCGGCCCGCCGCCGCGCCCGCCGCGTCCGCCGAAGTCCACTTGATTGCCGCACGCGTCCGCCGTCGGCAGACGGAAATAGCCGGCGGTCACGAAGAGCGGCACGTCGGTCGCCGGGATGGGCATCAGGAGCTGTTCCTGCAGCGCATTCTCGCGGTCCCCTTTGCCCGTGTTCGCAAAGTCGCGGTCCGCGTAGTAGCCCTCGCGCGCCGACAGCGTGGCGTCGATCCTGGACTTGAGCTTCACTTCGATCTTCCGGAAGCTGCCGTCCTGCTTGGTGTTCGTGCTCGAGTACCCAAGGATGTAGTACGACGAGATGTCCTTCTCCACCGCGGTGAAGGCTTCGCCGAAGTCATTCGAGTCGGTGAACGCCTGGCCGCCGGTGTCGGAGGCCAGCGACTGCAGCGTCTCCTGCTGCGAGGCCAGACGCGCGAACTGCTGCGCGACGCCGCGGCCGGAGAAGGCGCCGACGCCGCCGCGGCTACCCTGACGGGCGCTGCCGCCGGCGACGACCACCTGCAATCCGCGCGAGTCGATCGGGTTGATCGACGTGTTCGCCCGGCTGCAGGCGTTCACCGCCGCGCGCGACTCGATGGCGTTGTCGGAACCGCTGCGGTCCATGCCCGAGCTGAAATACAAAATGGCTTTGTGCTGCTGAATCGACACCAGACTGTCGCAAATCGTCTTCAACCCGCGCAATCGCATGTCGTTGTTGAACGAGTCCATCTCCTGCGTGCTCGCATCAACCGACGTCACATCGGTGGTCGACGTGCTGGTCGCTTCGTCGGTGGACATGGTGCTGGCGTCCACGTCAGCGACCGCGGTGCCGTCGGTCACGGCAAAGGCTTTCAACGTGGCCGTGATCCTGGCTTTGTCGTTGGTGAAGTCCGTGAGAATCTGCAGCGTCGATGAGATCGCGGCGACCGCCACCAGATCCGAGCTCGACATCTTCTCGGTGGACCACTTGAGCGCGGCGTCGGCGGCTTTCTGCACGTCTTCGGGCTGCATCGAGCTCGTGTCGAAGAGGAGAATCCACACGCGATGGCCCGCGACCTCGTCGGAAGTGAGCGGCGTGGCCGACGCGTCGATCTTGACTTCAGCGGCTGCCGCCGCGGCCGGCTCCGGCGTTGCCGGCGTCGCGGCCGCCGGTTTCGCCGAGCCGATCGTGACCGGCACGGCGCCCTTGCCCTCGCCGGCCTTCGACAGCGTCGAGGCCGTGACGATCGTCGTGTTGGACGGCGCCACCTTCTCGTAGGCGAACGTCACGATCTCCTGCGACTTGCCGTTCTCGACCACTTCGAAGTCGGCCGCCGTCAGCCCGTCGATGGGCTGGCCCTTCTTGTCGCGCACGCTGACGTCGACGAGGATGAGGTTCTGTCCCGAACGGAACAGCGGTCGCTGCGGGGCGGCCGACTGCCCCCATACGCCGGACGTCGCGGTGAGCACCAGGGCGGTGAGACAGACGATGAGTCGGACGCGCATGTTAGAACCTCAGCCTCGCATTGAGCGTGATCGTTCGCATGCCGGCGAATCGCGTCACCTGGCCGAACGTATTCGAGTTGATGTTGGTGTCGATCGACGACCACTGAATCGTGTTGAAGAGATTGTTCGCGTTGACCTGCAGCGACAGGGCGCGGGTGCCGCCGATGCGCATGTCGCGCGAGAACGTTGCGTTCACGACGTGGCCGCCGGGCCCGATGATGACATTGCGCGGCGACGATCCGAACGTGCCGGCCGCCGGAATGGAAAACGCGCCCGTGTTGAAGTAGCTCAGCAGCGCCGGATCCGACAGCGAAATCACGTCACCCGAGTAGTTGGCCCGCAGCGATCCGCTCGTGCCGTTCGCGACGCTGGTCGTGGCGCCGACGACGCGCGGCGTGAACGGCGTGCCGGACTGCGCGCTCAGGTTGAGCGTCATCGACCACTCGCCGGCGATGGCCGCGAGCGTGCCGCCGTCCGACAGCCACTTGCGGCCCACGCCGAACGGCAGCTCGTACGTCATGTTTGCGGAGAACTGGTGACGCCGGTCGAAGTTCGACAGCGCATATTCCGCGCCCAGATCCTGGTCGTTCTGCGCGACCGTCGCGCCGCCCGCGCCGAGCGACGACGCGTTGTCTTTGGACCTGGCCAGCGTGTAGTTGGCGCCGAAACGGAAGCCCTTCGCCATGCCGCGCTGCACCGAGATGTTGCCGAGCGACAGGAGCGAATGCCCCCCCGATGACTCCCATGTGAACGCCTGGACGCCCGCGATGCGCAGCGTGCCGTCGGCGTTGCGGTTCGGCGCGCGAAGCAGATCGAGACTGCTGCCGCGCGTGCCCGTGTAGCCGATCGTGCCCGTCCACGTCTTCCAGAACGTCCGCACCACGGTGGCGTTCCACGTTTGAATCATGCCCAGGCCAAAGTTGGGATCGACGCCGTAGTTGTTGGTCGTCGTCGCTTTCGCGCCGAGCAGACCCGTCTGCAGCGTCAGCGGCGAGGCCAGGGACCCCGGATTCGTTTCCGCCACCGCGAACGGCGGCTGACCCACCAGGTTGCGCGCGATCGACGCGTACGACCCCGCGTTGTAGGTGATGCTGTAGCTCGTGTTCAGGATCGTGCCCTTGGCGAGCCGGTACGCCATGCCGATGCGCGGCCCGATGTTGTTCCAGTCGGTCTTCAGCAGGCCCGCCGGATAGACAATGCCGGACAGCGCCCCGGTCTGTCCCGGCGTCACCACGCTCGCCGCTGTGAACCCGTCGCTCACGTCCAGATTGGCCATCTGCCCGCCGGCCTCGACATACGGCATCGCGACTTCCCACCGCAGGCCGAGATTGAACGTCATGTGCGAGCTGCGCTGCCAGTTGTCTTCGATGTAGGCCGCGAAGGTCCGCTCGCGCAGCCGCGTCAGTCCGCCCACCTGCAGCGTGGCCAGCTGCGGCATGCCGAGCAGGAAATCGGCCACGTCGGCGCCGGTGTTCTTCGCCGAAATCGCGCCGTTGCCCGTGTAGAGCCCGGTGAACGTGAACGACCCGCGCGCGTTGCCGTTGCTCTCACTCGAGGACGCGTCGCGGCGGGCGTCCATCCCGAACCGGAGCTGGTGTTTCTGGATGGGCTTCGACAACGTGTAGCTCAGCGTCACGCGGGTGTCGGTCCGGACATTGGCGGAACTGGGGCGCAGGCTGAAGTTCGAGAAACTCAGATTGGGCACGCCCCAGTTGAGCGCGTCCTGCGCCACCGGATACAGAATGCCCGCGAGGCCGGCCACATCAGTGGTGTTCGAGAACCCGTTGGTCGTCGTGTTGCTGGTGTGCGCCACGTTGACCGAGAACGTGTTGTTCGTGCGTCCCTTGGCCACGGTCAGCGACACCGGCACCGTCAGGCTCGTGCCCTTCGTCGTGCCGCCGAGCTCGGGCACCACGTTGAACTGCTGACCCGAGTTCCCGCGGTACTGGACCTGCGCACTCAAGTTGATTGTCAATCCACGCCCGCCGCGCCCGCCGGCGCCACCACCGCGCGCGCCGCCGCGGCCGCCGGCCGCACCTGCGCGGCCCGGCTCGGGAAGATTCGGCGTGAGGTTCTGATTGAGCCGCACGCTGATGCTGTTCGACTTCGACAGCGACGTCCCCGTGGTGTGGAGATTCTGGATCGTCGCGCCCGGCACGTTGGCGGTCGGAATGTAGTTGAGCAGCGCCAGCGCCGCCGGGCTCATCTGACTGACCGGAATCTGGTTGTTGGCGAAGGGCAGGCCCGTGCGCGGGTTGATCAGCTGGATGCCGTTACCCGAGAAGTTGCCGCTTCGCTGCGCCTCGGTCGGCACGGTGGCGTACTGATCCTGCACGTTGGTCGAGTGATTGCCGGAGTAGTTGAGCTGAAAATTCGTCCGGCGCTTGGTGTCCTTGTAGATGCCCGGAATGATGAGCGGCCCGCCGATCGTGCCGCCGTAGCTGTTCTGTGCGTAGGGCAGCTGCGGCACGTCGGTGGCGATGCCGTTGCGTGGCTGAATGGCGGTCGTGTTGAGCGCGGAGCCACCATACGTGTAGTTGACGGAACCCTGGTAGAGGCTCTGTCCGCGGCCACCGCGGCCACCGATCGCGAACCCGCCCAGACCGCCACCGCCGCCGCGCCCGCCGCCCTGGTCGCCACCAGCACCCCCGGCGCCCCCCGGAGGCGCAAAGCCCTCCGAGAACTGTCCCGTCGCCGGATCGAACTCACCGCGACCGATCGCGCTCATCCGGTCGTTGAGCATGCCGCGGTCGACGTTGATTGCGTCGCCGCCGGTGTTGACGGAGATCGCCTCGGCACCGGCTCCGCTCACGCTGAATCCTGGAGGCAGGAACTTCGCGAGCTCCGCGCTTTGGTCGATGACGGGTGTGGCGGCTGCCGCGGCTTCACCTGTGGCGTCGGTCGTCACATTCAACTGGGCGAACCCGCGGCCGGTCTGACCGGCGGCGGGTTTCGCACCCGCCGCGGGGGCGGTCGGTGCGGCCGCCGTTGCCGCAGTTGTGCCCGCGGCCGGCGGGGTGCGCGGCCGCAACGACATCTGGAAATTGAGTGTGGTGTCGCACGGCACCGTGCCGAGCGTGATGTCCTTCTCGACGCTGGCGAACGACATCATCTCGGCGGTCACATGGAATGTCTGTCCCGGGGTGAATCGGATCGCGAACTGGCCGTCGGTCTCGGTTGAGGTGGCGACCACGAGCCGCGCGCCCTGGCGCACGACGATGGTGGCGCCGGGCAGCGCCATTTCCACCTTGGCAGGCGCGGCGGGGGCGGCTGGCGTCGTCGCGGCGGGCGTCGCGGGCGGGGCGCCCGTCTGCGCGCCGGTCGTCGGTGCGGCACCCGTGCCGCGGCCCTGAGCGCCACCCTGACCCTGACCTCGACCCTGTCCGGAGTTTGCGAAGCCCGCCGGCGCCGCGACCATCGTCGTGACGCGCCCGGTGACTCGGCAGCCCGTTGCGGCCGCCTGCGGAGCCGGTGCCTGCGCGGTTGGGGTGGGCGTGCCCTGCGCCCCGGAGGCCTCGATGACGTCTGCCATCTGCCCGACGCCCAGTGCCGACGCGATCGCGACCAGCGCGACGCCAACGGTCCGGCGACGAAGTGCCCAACGGCGAGTGCGATTACCCGATCGATTCAAAACATGCCTCCTGAAAACGGATTGGTGACCCGCCACCCTTAGACCGGTGCGCGGCGTCAAAAATTCCGCAGGGGGCCGACAGGCAGGTCAGATGGCGGCGGGAGTTCCCGTGTTGTGTGTGCGACGGTGGGACAGGAACCAGGCCCCAACGAGGCCGATCATGGCCATCAGGATCAGCCGCGCGACCGGGCCCATCGTCGGCACGGACGGCACGACCAGCGTCGGGCCGCTCAGCAGATCAGCGTCGGCCTGACCGTTGCCGTCCAGATCCAACACGATCGCGTCGCCGCGGCCGTCGCCGTTCGTGTCGGCGAGGGGAATCCACACTTGCGGCAGCGCGCCGCCGCAGCTCCCACTTGTGTCGAGGCCGAGCGCACTGGCCTGCGACCACGGGAGGCTCACGTATTCGTTGTTGGGAGAAAACGCAAAGTTGATCGAGCCGCTGATTCTGCCGGTAAACGTCGCGCCATCCGTCACGCCGTCGCCGTTGTGGTCGACGAGTGAGGCGCCGCCGCTTGCGGTGACGATTGCGCCATAGGTCTGTTCGTAGCCGAAATCCCCCGGGCGGCCGTTGGTGATGTGGCCCGCGGTCACGCTCTGCAGCAGCCCGTTGTTGTCTCGACTGGCCGTTCGATACCGACCGGTCGAATCCTGGTCCGACAGTTCGATGACGTTGAGGTTGTTGTTGGGGTGGTTGCCGCAGTTCCAGCGGGACGGAATCGTGATGGACCTTCCGGAGCGGGATGGCACGATGCCGTCGTCGCCACCGCTCGGCAGCCCGTCGCCGTTGGAGTCCAGTCTGATCGGAAAGTTCGGGCCGAGCATGTGGGAGGCGCCCTGCGCCTGTGTGTCGGCGGAGAAGGGCGGCGCTGTGGTGATCGCCGCGACGAGCGGAGTGACGAGCATCGCAGTCAGAACACCCTGTCGTAATTGAACTCTCACGCGGCCTCCGAATCGATACCCAAGGGACATGCGGATTATAAAGTGCGCGTCCGGAGGGGTCAACGTCGCAAGACAAGGCTCGCGGACTGCCCACCAAACGCGAATGAGTTCGAGAGGACCGCGTCCACCCGCGTGGCCCGCGCGTGATTGGGCACGTAGTCGAGGTCACAGCGCGGATCCGGCGCGCTCTGGTTGATGGTCGGGTGAATGCGCTGGTGCGTCAGCGTGAGGGCGCAGGCCACCGCCTCGATCGCGCCCGCCGCCACCGTGGCATGCCCGATCATGGATTTGGTCGAACTGACCGGGATGCGCGGCGCCCTGTCACCGAAGACCCGCCGGATCGCGAGCGTCTCGATGCGGTCGTTGGCGACGGTCGACGTGCCGTGGGCGTTGATGTAGTCGATGTCGCCGGTCGTCATGCCGGCATCCGCCAGTGCCCGCGTCATCGCGAGCGCCGCTCCGACGCCGTCGGGGTGCGGATCGGTGACGCGGAAGGCATCGCAGGCCGACCCGAACCCGGCTACCTCCGCGTAGATGCGCGCGCCCCGGCGCACCGCGTGTTCGCGCTCCTCGAGGACCAGCACTGCGGCGCCTTCGCCGAGGACAAAGCCATCGCGGTGCCCGTCGAACGGCCGGCTGGCCAACGCCGGCTCGTCATTGCGCTTCGACAACGCGCCGAGCAGGCAGAACGAGGCGAGGCCCATGGGATAAATCTCGGAATCTGATCCGCCGGCCACCACGATGTCGGCGCGGCCGCGCCGAATCCACCGGAGCGCGTCGCCGATCGCTTGCGTGCCGCCGGCACACGCCGTCATCACCGTCATCACCGGTCCCTGCAGACCGTAGTGATGCGCGACCAGCGCCGGAATGGATCCCGGTGTTCTGCGCTCCGCCGCGTGCGGCGCCAGGCTGCGCTTCAGCGTCTCGGTGAACGCCGTCCAGTCGAACTCCGGGTGCGCCGCTCGCGCGCGCGCCGCGGGGACGAAGATCTCCTCGTGCGTGTAACTGCCCATTCCCGCGGCGATGACGACGCCGGCGCCAGACCATGTGGGCTCGTGCTGTACCTGCGCATCGGCGATGGCCACCTCGGCGGCGGCCGCGGCATACCGCGCAATGCGGCCCCGGGCCGCCCACTGCGCATCGACCGGCGGCAGATCGTGTTCGTCGATCTCCGCCGCAATACGCGAGGGGTACGCCGAGGCATCAAACCGGCGAATCGCCGCCACAGACGATCGACCCGCCACGAGGTGCGCCCAGAACGTCGATGTCGTGCAGCCGGCCGGCGACATGACGCCCATCCCCGTGATCACCGCGCGCCGTTGATCCTGCGCCATCGTCATGGCGCAGCCGCCGAAGTCGGAGACGGCCGCACGGCGAGGGTCACGGCCTGGCCGGAAAAGCCGGCCGCGTTGCAGATCAACCCGTGCGTCCCGGTGGCGGCGCCGAGCAACAGGCAGAGACTGATCGGACCCAACGCCGCGAGCGGATGACCCACCGCGGGTTGATAGTCCACAGAGACGAGGCCATGCGCGTGCGCGCCGAACGTTCGGTGGATCGCGGCCGTTTCCTGCTCGCCGAGCGGCGAGCCTTCGCGAGACGCGAGGGCGATGGCCGAGACGTCCGAGGCCTGCCATCCGGCCTCGCTGAGGGCCGCCTCCATGGTTCGCTCGAGCGCGCTCCGGCCAGAGTCGGCCGGGGAACTGGCCGACGCGTAGCCTGCGATCTCGCCGAGGATCGTTGCGCCGCGGCGGATCGCGTGTGCACGCTCCTCGAGCAGCAGCACCGCGGCGCCTTCACCGGGTACGAACTGCGGCCGTTCGTTCGGCGCTGCCGTCAGCAGTCCGGCCTGGTCGTACGCCGCGAGCGCGAATGGCTGGATCGCCGTGTCGGCGCCGCCGGCCAGGACGGCGTCGGCCTCACCGGCGCGGATCCAATCAGCGGCTTCGCCGATGGCCTGGCTGCCGGCCACCCAGTCGGTCATCACGGTGCTATTCGGGCCGCGAGCGCCGAGCTGAATCGCCACATGCGCGCTCGGCATGTTGGGCAGGTTGATGAGCAGCCACAGCGGATTGAGTCGCGACACGATGCAGTCCGCAAACACCGGGATGTTGCCCACCGGCACGGGCTCGTCGTCTGACCGCAGGGCGCGGGCGACTTCCTGCGCCTGGTGATCGGATCCGCTGACGCCGATCAGCACGCCCAGTCGCTCGCCGAGCGCGTGGTCGTCCGGCCACTCCGCCTGCCGCAACGCCATTGACGCGGCTGCGACCGCAAACTGCGTGGTGCGATCGGTCAGCTTCAGGGCCTTCGGTTGCCGAAAGTGCGGACGCGGGTCGAAGCCCACCACTTCCGCGCCGCGATCCTGTGAGAAACCGGACGCGTCGAAGGACGTGATGCGGCCATCGGCCCGCTCGTGGCGACCCACTGCCGCCCAGGTGTCTTCGAACGAGTTGCCGCGAGCCGAGACGACGCCTCTGCCGGTGATGACGACTCGTCGGTTCAAGACCTTCACTCGTCACGCCTCCGACTCGGCCGTGTCGCGTCTGCCGAGCGCCCTATAATAGCGGCCTTGTCATTGGGCCCGCGCGGTCTGTTGGTCGTCTACTCGCTCCTCATCGAAGCCGTTGTGTGGTTCGCGCTCGTGCCCGCGCTGTGGGTGCGATCGCTCGGCCATCGCGCGGGCGATGCCGAACGGTCCCAGCGCCTCGCGCGCGCGCCTCGCGCATCCCCGCCGCGATCACCGGCAACGCGCCCCGTCCTGCTGCATGCGGTGTCGGTGGGCGAGATGAACGCGGCGGCGCCGCTCGTTGCGGAACTTGGCGCGCATGGCTGCCGCGTGTTGTTGACGACCGGCACGCACGCGGGTCTGCTGACGGCCGAGCGAATCGCGCGCGAGCACGCCACCGTTGATGCCTGCGTCTACCTTCCCTGGGACCGCCGTGCCGTGCGTGGCTGGCTTCGCGCCACCGAACCGGCGGCGGTCGTCGTGATGGAAACCGAGATCTGGCCCAACCTCTTCGCGGCGTGCGAGGCGCTGAAGATTCCGCTGTTCATCGCGAACGGCAAGATCCGATCGGCCGATGTGCGGAAGTACCAGTTTGCGCGGGCGTTTTTTGGTCGCGTGCTCGACAGCGCGACGTGGATCGGTGTGCAAACTGTGCGCGAATGCGACCGGTTCGCCGCGATCGGCGCGCCGGTCGGTCGTGTGGAAGTGGCCGGGAATCTCAAGTTCGACGCGGCGTTGCGAGAGTTGCCTCCGCCGGAACCACTCGAGCCTGATCCGGCCGGTCGGCCGCTGGTCGTGGCCGGCAGCACCCATGATCCTGAAGAGCGTTGGCTGCTCGAGTGTGTGCGATCGCTCGCCGCGGACGGTCGCGCCGTTCGTCTGGTACTCGCGCCTCGCGATGTCACGAGAGCCGCCGGCATTGCGCGCCGCGCGCAGGCATTTGGTGTGCGGTCGCTCCTGTGGTCCGAGCGCCCGGCGAATCCGTCGGCGCCGTGGGATGTCCTCGTCCTGGACCAATACGCGACGTTGCGGTCCTGCTACGCCAGCGCGGATCTTGTGGTGATCGGCGGCACGTTCGTGCCCGTCGGTGGCCACAATATTCTCGAAGCTGCTGCGGTGGCGCGCCCGATTCTTGTCGGGCCGTACGTTGACGGGATTTCAGCGCTCGTTGATTCGTTCGCCGCGGCCGGCGCGCTGATGTCGCTGCCGGGCCGGGACCCGGTGCGCGAACTCAGCGACGCGTGCCGGCAACTGCTGGATGATCCGGAGCGAGCGCGAGCGATGGGCGCGAAGGCCGGTGAGATATGCCGGCAGGGGAGTGGCAGCGCCGCACACCACGCCCGCGCCATCCTCGGTCACATCTACTCGACGCCGCGTTCCCGCAAGTGATTGATGATCGTCTGCACCGTGATGAGCCCGGCCAGATCGGACGCGGCAGGTCGCGCGGGCAATCGATCCCACGGGAAGTCGGGTTGCCGCACTTTCAACTGCTCGATCGAGGCCTCGATAGTCTGCTGACTCGTGCGATCGATCGAGCCGCTCCACAGTTCGTTTTCGCGGATCTTGATGTTGAAGGCTGTTTCGATGCGAAAGAGGATGTCGAGGAAGTCGATCGACTCGGCGCCCAGATCATCGATGAGTGACGCCGTCGGCGTCACGCGTTCCACGGGCACATTCAACGCCTCGGCCACGATCGCGGCAACGCGTTGCGGCATGTCTACGACGGTCATGGTGAGCAGAATAGCCTAGACGGTGAGGCTCATGCCGCCGTCGGCCACAATGGTCTGTCCCACGATCCAGTCGGCGAGCGGCGAGCAGAGGAACAGGACCACGCGCGCGATGTCGTCGGCTGTGCCCAGTCGCTGCGACGGCGTGCGACGCACCGTGTCGGCGGCCAGTTGATCGAATCCCGGATGGTGACGCACTGACGGCAAGTCCAGCAGTCCTCCCGCCACCGCGTTCACATGGATGCCGCGTGGCGCGAGTTCAACGCCGAGGTATCGCGTCAGCGCTTCGAGCGCGGCCTTCGACACGCCGATGGCGCCGTACGACGGAATGACGCGTTCCCCGCCCAGACTCGACACGGCGACGACGCGGCCGCGACGCGCGGTGAGGGCCGGGAGCGCGGCCTGCACGCAGAGCAGCAGCGCGCGCGCGTTGACGTTCATCGACAGGTCCCACTGGTTGGCACGCACTTCATGCGCGGGTTTGAACGAGCCGATCGCTGCGCTGTGGATCAGGATGTCGAGGCCGTCGTTGAGCGGTCCGGCGAACATGGCACGGACCTCGTCGGGGCGCGCCAGATTCGCGGGGGCCAGGTCGCCGGATCCACCCGCATCGCGAATGGCCTGCAGCGTGGCCCGCGCCTCCGCCTCGTGCCGCACGTAGTTGATGAAGACGTGCGCGCCGTGGGCGGCGAGCGTCTGCGCCAGCACGGCGCCCAGCCCCCGCGATCCGCCGGTGATGAGCGCGCGCCGCCCTGTGAGATCGATACGCGAGTGGTCGTTCATTCGTGCCTGTCTCCTCTAGATCTCCAGCGTGCCATCCGGACGGTTCTTCCATCGCCAGTGGATCCAGCGCCATTGCAGCGGATCTTCGCGAATCCAGCGCTCCAGTATCGACGTGATCTGCTGCGTCACCGCGTCCATCGACTCGGGCTGGTCGGCCGGCTCGAGCTGCGCGAGACGGTACAGGTATCGTCCGCCAGGACGCCGGACCGCTGCGCCCACCACGATCGGGCACCGGGCTCGCGCGCTGAGCAGCGCGGCGATGCGATGTGTCGACGCCGGGCGGCCGAAGAAGTTGACCCAGGCGCCCTTGTAACCCGCGTTTTCGTCAAGCAGGAGCGCGACGTCGCCGCCGCGTTGCAACACGTCCATGGCGGCCGCGGTGCCGCCGTGCTTGTCGATGAACGGCGTTCGCGATCGCCTCGCCCAGCGGAACAGGCGTTCGATGAAGGGATTGTCGACTTTGCGAATCATCGCGGCGCCCTCGCTCGACCGGAGGCCGGCGGCCATGAGCGCCATCTCCCACGAGCCGAGATGTGCCGTGACGAACACCTTCGGCCGCGTGTTGGTGAGCACCTGTTCATGCAGCACCGGGTCTTCGATGTCGAACAGTTGCTCCCAGCCGGGCGGTCCGCTGGCGAAGCGTCGCGCGAACTGCAGGCCTTCGGCGATCGCCTGTCCCAGGCTGCCAAACACGCGCATCGTCTGCCGGCGCGCTTCGGCGGGAGACATCGAGTCGCCGTAGACGCGGCGCAGGTTCATCTGTCCTGTTCGCCGGCCCGCGGGGTAGCACAGGAAGCCCGTGTAGCCGTACCAGCGGCCGAGCGTGAGCGCAGCGCGCCACGGCAGCAACCAGAGCGGCCAGAGCAGCGCGATCACCAGCAGCGCGACGAGGGCGTGGCCGGCCAGCGTGAGCCACCGCAGCACGGCTAGCGTCCTTCCGGTCGCGCGGGCGCCGCGGTGGCCAGCACGATGGCCGCCAACAACATCGTCGACGTCGCCGCGGATGCCGACAGCGTCGCCACGCCGAGCCAGGGTTGGGTGAGGATCGCCAGATTGAAATTGGCGAGCACCACCGTCAGCGCGGTCACGACCGACGCCGCCACGGTGACCTGCAGCAACTGTCCCGCTTCACGCGACCGCGATCGCAGTTGTCGCGACGCACGGAGCGTGAGGCTCGCCAGCAGCAGGAACAGCGGGCTGTAGAACGCGAGACGTTGCAGGACCTCAGCCCGGGGGCCGAGCACCGCGTGCACGCGCGCAAAGCCCGCGGCCAGCCACGACGTGGTGGGTTCCAGTGCCAGGACCAGCAGCAACGGCGCGCTGATCCGCAGCGCCAACGCGAGGCGATCCTCGCGGCTCGATCGCCGCACCGCGTCGGCGAGGAACACGGCCACCGCGGCGGTTTTGACCAGGATCCACGTGCTGTGAATGTTCACGGGAGCGCCGAAGCCGATGACGTGCTGATCCCACGCGAACACACCCGCGCCGAGTACCAACGCATCCAGCGCGATCACCGGTTGCGCGAGCGGGTGCCGGGCCACGGTCCACCCCAGCGCGGCCACCGCGTCGGCCGGCCGCTCGTCCCGCCAGGCGAGCACGGCGGCTTGCAGCACCGGCACACAGAGCAGCGTGGCGAACTGCACGAACGAGATGTCGACCTGTCGAAACACCAGGAACGCCGTGGCGTACGTCGTGACCGCGGCCAGCGGCGTCAGGACGATCGCGTATCGGAACACTCGGCCCATCATGGTCTCGCGCGCTCCAGGACCACTTGCGCGACCCGTGCCAGCGTGCCCGCGCGCGCTAAATGCGCGCGCACCTCTTCGAGTGCGAGGCGCATCTCCCGGCGCGGCGCCGCATCCGGAACCAGGGCCAGCGCGGCGTTGGCGATGTCCGCTGCGGACGCATCGCGCTGCACAAACTCGGGAACCGCAGAGCGTCCCAGCACCAGGTTCGGCAAGGCCACCGTGTCCGACGCAATCAGCCCCATCCGGATGCACGTGCGCACGATCAAATGCGTCGTGCGTGACATCTTGTACGCCACGACCATCGGCACGCCAAGGAGCGCGGCTTCGAGCGTGGCCGTGCCCGAGCAACACACCAGCACGTCCGCGCTTTGCATCACCGTGTGGGAATCGTTGGCGACCAGAACGCGATGGCCGTTCGGCGTGCGCAGCGTCTTCTCGCGGCTCGCGGCGCCCGCGGTCGTCAGCGCCGCCACCAGTTGTGCCGCGGGCAGTGTGGCGCGAATCAGATCGGCCGCGTCGAGCATGATCGGCAAGAGCCGCGTGATTTCGGGTGGGCGACTCCCAGGCAGCAAGGCCACGACCGGATCGGACGGCGACAGTCCGAGCGCGCGCCGGGCAGCCGACCGCTCGTTCTCCCCTGCGGGCGCCAGCACATCCGCGAGGTAGTGGCCCACAAACTCGGTCTCGACGCCGGCGTCGCGATAGCAGCGCGCTTCGTCAGGAAACGAAGCCAACACCAGATCGAACGACCGTGCGGTGATGCGCGACACGGCTTGCCAGATCCAGATCTGCGGCGGAAACAACGCGATAGTCGTAATGCCCATCGCGCGCAGCGAGCGGCCGAGCACCACGCTGAACACGTCGTTGCCGATCAGGACCGCGACGTGCGGACGATGCGCGCGCACGTGTCGCTTCACGGCATGAAACACCCGCAGCGCTGACGGCGCCACGGCCAGGCCTTCGCTCACGCCGATCGCGCCGATATGGTTCGCCGAGGCCACGAGCGTGGCGCCGGCCTCCGCCATCCGCGTGCCGCCGATGCCGTCGACGATCGTCGACGGGTTGGCCGCGCGTAACTCGCCGATCAACTTCGCTGCGACGATGTCTCCCGACACTTCTCCGGCGCCGATGAAGACGCGTGGCTGAACCGCCGCTGCGGTCATTGCGGCGATCGCCTGCTGGAGAAGCGCCGCCCGATCGCCAACGCGGCGGCCTGCACCACCGGCACAGCGACCATCGCCGTCAGCGTGGGACCATCGATCGCGAACGCGCCAAAGATCCACCAGCGGCACGCCAGCACGCCGAGGCTGTAGGTCAACAAGAGTGTGACGAATGTCGAACGAGACACGGACATGGTCAGCGATCCGCCGCTTCGAGCGCGGTCGGGCCGCCCAAACGTTCGAACGTCGCGCGGCCCCAGGCGTCGAGTGCCGCCGAACGCTCGGTCGTCAAGTCGAAGCGGAACAACCGGAAGAGCAGTCGTGCATCGGCGGCCGTCTCGTCGCCCGCCCGCACGTTGGCCTGTATTTCAAACGTCTCGTCACGCGACGCCGTCAGTGTGGCTTCGATCGTGAGCGGCTCATCGGCGTTCACCACGCGTCTGAAGTTCGCGCGGTCGATGCGAACGAGCAGCGGCCATCCCGAGAACTCGCACGTGGCCGCGATCAGCCACCCGGCCGTCTGGCACATGGTTTCGGTCAGGAGTACGCCGGGAACGATGGGCTGGCCGGGAAAGTGATCCGCGAACAGCTCGAGGTCCGACGGAAACACCGCTCGCGCGTGCGCCAACCGGCCGCGTTCAATCCGGGTCAACCGATCGAGGAGGACAAAACGCATGGCGGGCTATTTGGCGCCCGTGTTGTCGTCGTCTTCAAGTGCGGCCACGCGGCGTTCGAGCCCGCGGACCAGACGATGCAGTTCGGGCAGACGCGCGATGATCGGTGCGGCCCTGACGGCGACCCGTGAATCGACGGCCGGCGATCCCAGTAACCTGGCGCCCGCGGCGACGTTGTGTGTGACGCCGGCCTGCGATCCGATGATGGCGCCGTCGCCGATCTGCAGATGCCCGATGATGCCGGCCTGCCCGGCCACCGTCACGTAGTTGCCGAGCCGTGTGGAGCCGGAGATGCCGGCCTGGCCCACGATCACGCAGTGGCGGCCGATGATGCTGTTGTGGCCGACCATGACGAGGTTGTCGATCTTCGTGCCCCGGCCCACGCGCGTTTCGCTGAGCGTCGCACGGTCGATCGTCGTATTCGCGCCGATTTCGACGTCGTCCTCAATGACCACCGTGCCGACCTGCCGAAGTTTCCGATAGCGAAACGGCTCATCGGCCGGTCCTCCGGGCGGGAGCGGCTCCTGTACGAATCCGAAGCCGTCGGCGCCGATCACTGATCCGGCGTGCAGGATGACGCGGTTGCCGATCCGCACGCCGTCATAGATGCGCGCACCCGAGTGGATCAGGCAGTCGTCGCCAATCACGACGTCGGCGCCGATGGTCGCGCCGGCGCGCACGTCGGTTCGCGCGCCGATGCGCGTGCGGTCGTCGATCACGCAACCGGGGCCAATGCTCGCGTCGGGGTGGATCTCGACGTCGGCGCCTACGATCGCGCGGTCCGAGATGCCCGCCGCCGCCCGGCGGACGGGCACGAGCAGATCGACGGCCTGTGCCATCGAGAGTGTCGCGTTCGTCACTCGGATGACGGCCATGCCTTCCGGCGCATCGAGATCGTCCGAGAGCAACACGGCCCCGGCCGAGGACGAAAGCAGGTCTCCCTGGTGTTTGGCTGATGCAATGAAGATGAGGTCCGTCGGTCCGGCGTGACCGGGGGTGCTGACGCCCGTGAGCTCCCGACTTGCGTCGCCGGAGGCGACGATGCCGCCGAGACGAGTGGCCAGATCGCTGATGGTGATCGCGCTCATGCCGGCAGTTCCTCGGCGTGGGTGCGCGCTGCGTTTGCGTGCCCGCGGCGCAGGGCCAGGACCAGCAGGATCGGCACGGCAACGGCCCAGGCGCGAACAAGGAGTGGCGAGAGCGGCGAGAGGCCGGAGGCTTCGGTCCATCCCATGCCAGCGAGTGCCGTGAACTGGGATGCCACGAGCACGCCGGCACCCGCGATCCAGCGCCACGCGGTGGCGTGTGTCCACGTTACGGCAGCCAACGCCAGAAACAGCGCCACCTGGAAGATCGGCATGATCATCGTGGCGCCCTGGATGTCGCCGTCGCCGATCGTGGGCGTGAGACCCGCAGGCGCAGGAAGCTGCACCACGTGCAGCGCTCCGGCCAGCGACCGCGCGTACGCGAGGCCGGCCACTGAGGCCACGACGGCGGCGACGGTCACGGCCAGCAGTGCGATGCCGGTGACGTAGCGGCGCGAGCGTCCGCCGCGTGCCCAGATTGCGAACGCGACGACGGCGACGACGCCCGCAAGGATCTGGTGAAACGCGTGCGTGAGCACGAGCTCGGTGCCGAGCATGAGCGGCGGCAGCGCCACGGTGAGCAATCGCAGGACGCCGAGCGAGACAAACAGCGGCACGCATGCGGTGACGCCCAGGAGACGCGCGCGCCAGCCGATCGGTGACGCGAACAGCGCCGCCAGGTAGAGCGCCACGAGCGGCGTGGTGATGCACTCCGGCGTAATCAGGTACTCGAGATGTCGAGCGCGCAGCACGTTGCCGGTGACTGAGGCCTCCGTGCCGAGCGCGTTCAGCAGACGCGCCGCGATCCCCGCCACTCCCTTGGCGGCGCGATCCAGCACCTGCGCGTCGGTCAGCAGTTGCACGGCAACGACGTAGACCGCGAGCAACGCCGCAGACCAGAGGATGAAACGGCGGCCGATGCCGGCAGGCGCGGCCGCTGCGC
>CAYHEX010000030.1:0-22341 GCA_964355365.1 uncultured Solibacteraceae bacterium
GGCAGTCGCTGCGGGTGGACATGCCGGCCGTGTCCGTGCGCGACCTCACGGTGAAGGACGATGACAAGTGCATGTGCTCGGATCTGGTGGCGGCCACGCACGGTCGCGGCTTCTGGATTCTTGATGACGTCACGCCGCTGCGCGCGGCGGCGGCGATCCGCGCGGCGCAGACGGCAGGGACGGCGTATCTCGTGAAACCGGCCACCGCGGTGCGCGTGCGGTTCGGGATGAATCCGCCGACGCCGTGGCCGATCGAAGTGCCGGCCGGCGAGAACCCACCTCCGGGCGCGACCCTCAACTACTACCTGGCGAAGGATGCGACCGGGCCGGTGAAGATCGAGATCCTCGGCGCGGGCAATCGCGTGCTGCGCACGTACTCGAGCGCGGATCCCGTGCAGATGCCGAACGCGGCCAGCGATCCGGTGGCGTACAACAAGATCTGTCAGGACACGCCGAATGCGCCCGACTGCTCGGTGCCGCTCTACTGGGCCGCGCCGCCGATGATCGTATCGGCCAAGGCCGGCATGCATCGCATCTGGTGGGACATGCACTACGACCCGATCGCCAGCGAGGGCGGCGGTGGTCGCGGCGGTGGTGGCGGTGGGGCGGTGGTGCCGCACCGCAGTTACACGTATCCGAACTCGCCGTGGGCATCGCCGGGCACGTACACCGTTCGTCTGACCGCGAACGGCGCGAGCTACACGCAGCCGCTGACGTTGAAGATGGATCCGCGCGTGAAGACGTCGGCGGTGGATCTGGCGACGCTCTACAAGCTCACCAACGAGATGTATGACGGCGCCGTGGCGGCCAAGGCGGCGGCGGATCAGGCGCGCGCGCTCTCGACGCAGCTGGGCACGCTCAGCGGCGACGGCATCGCGGCGCTGAAGGCGCAGGTTGACGCGTTGTTGTCTGCGCCGGCGGCGGCTGGTGCCGCGGGCGGTCGCGGTGGACGCGGCGGCGGCGCGCCCGGTGGCCCAGGCGGCTCGGGTGGCGGTGCAGCGGCAGCGCCGACACTGCAGAGCGCGAGCGTGGCGATGATGGCCGCGGCCAACGCGATGCAGGCGGCCGAGATGGCGCCCACCGCGCGCGAGATTGCGGCCTGCGCGGCCGCGCGCACGCAGTCGGCGGCGGTGATGGCGAAGTGGAACGGCGTCACGACGAGCGTCACCGCGCTGAACGCGAAGCGCAAAGCCGCGGGGCTGCCGGTGATTACGATCGGGAAGTAGAGACAGCCGATCCACTACCGAACACGAAGGGCGGCTCCGACTCACGTCGGGGCCGCCCTTTCTGTTGCGCCGCCGCCACGGCCGCCGCTCGTGTCACCCCAGCCGGCGTGCCGCCTGATTCAGTCGCGCATCTGCGCACGAGAACTGCACCTCGTCGTCAGCACTCGCGAGCAGACGTTCGAACGACGCCAGGTGGACGGCATCAGCGCCCCGAAGCGCATGTGCCTCGGCCAGTGCGCCCGCGCGGTGAGCGAGCGCGTGGTCGAGCGGCAGCACGAACATGGCCGCCCAATCCGACTCGAATTGCTCCCGCACGCTCGTCAATTGCCGCGGTGTCATGGTGCGGTCCCGCCGCCGTCGCGCGAATGCGGCGCGGATCTCCGCATAGGCGAGCGTCGACGTGGCGACAACGGTGGCGTCCTGGACCAGTTGGGCGACCTCTGCCGAGCCCGGTTCCTCAACGTAGATCTTCACCAGGGCACTGCTGTCGAGATACAGCGTCACCGCCGATCCTCGAGGATCTGATGGGACGCGAGCTGGCCCCGCGCCGGCACGCGTGTTGCCAGCCCCGACGGTTTGCCGCCACTCCAGACGGCGCGCTGATCCGCCACCATCTTGTGGGCCCAGGCGACCGGTATGCCCGTCTCGATCGGCGAGAGCACCGCGATCGGGCGACCCCGGTCGGTGATGGTGAGACGCGTGCCTGTCTGGGCGCGCCGGAGGTGATGACTGAGCTGTGCTTTCAGCTGCCGAACGCCCAATGACGTCATGTGTCCACATTACCATCGTCATGTGGACACTTCCAGCGGGTGACGCCGATCTCAGGCCATGACGTCGAGGAGGAGGCCGATGGTCTTGTGTTCGTCGCCCGCCAGCGTGTCTTCAGCCGGGGCGCTTTCGGGAGGCGGATGGTGCGGATGGGCGTGCTGCCGGTGCCGGGCGGCCTCATCCTCACGATGCTGGTGCGGGTCTCGATCCGTCTGGTCGATGAGCGCCGGATGGTGCAGCGTCGAAAGCGGGATCGTCATCATCGGGAGCTCCCTTCCGCGCCGCCTTGGGGGCATCCCTGAAGGGGCCGTCATCTTGGTAATCGGCCGCGCCGGCCGGGTTATCAGGAATCCAGATAAAATCAGTGCCAGCGATGAACAGCGAGAACACGCTCTATCCCCGCGCCAGAATCCCCTACGGGACCTGGGGCACGAGCTATTTCCCCGCCTGGCAGACGTCGGCACTCGCGGAGGTCAACATCGGGCAGTTCGCCGCCGAGTCGATGAACCGCATCCTCGGCCTCCGCCGCGTCTCGACCGAGTCGCTCGAATACCTCATCCTCGGGTCGACGATTCCGTGGCACTGGAAATTCTGGAACGCGCCCATGCTGGCCGCCGTGTTCGGCCGCCGCATTCCGGGCTACCACCTCGAGCAGGCGTGCGCGACAGGCCTCCAGGCCACGCTGGCCGCAGCCGCCCAAGTGGAAGGCCACGGCGGTGACGTCGTTGGCGTCCTGACCTTCGATCGCACGAGCGATTCGCCGGTCGGCGTGTTTCCGGAACGCCGCGCCTACGAACGCACGTTCGCGCTGAACGACGTGTGGGAGAACTTCGGCTTCGATCCCGCCACCGGCAAGTCGATGATCGCCAGCGCCGGCGCGGCCGCGCGCAAGCACAAGATCGACCGCCGCGAAGTGGACGAGATCGTGTTCTGCCGCTATCAGCAGTACTTCGAAGCGAAGCACTCGGGCTTCCTCGACAAGGTCTGCGTACCGCTCGATATCCTGAGCCTGCAGGGCAAGCTGATGGGCCGCATCGACCAGGACAACGGCGTGCGGCAGATCACGATGGAGGCCCTGCGCGAGATGCGCGAGCTCGACACGTGCGTCACCGCCGGCGGCCAGACCCATGCGTCCGACGGCATGGCGACGTTGCTGGTGACGACGGCGGAACGCGCGGCTGAGTTGAGCCCGCGGCCCGAGATCGACATTCGCTTTGTGGCCCGCACCGAGGTGCGCGCCAACCCAAGCCTGATGCCGGAAGCGCCGTCACTCGCGGTGCAGAAGCTGCTGGCGCAAACGGGCCTCACGATGAAAGACATCGCGGTCACGAAGAACCACAACCCGTTCGCGGTCAACGACGCCATCTTCGCGAAGGTGCTCAACCACGACTGGCATGAGGTCAACCGCACCGGCTGCTCGCTCGTGTGGGGACATCCGCAGGGACCGACGCTGACACGATCGTTGATCGAGGGTCTCGAAGAGGCCGTCATGCTCGGCGGCGGACGCGTGCTGCTCTTCGGCTGCGCCGCCGGCGATGTGGGCATCGCCGCCATCTTTGAAGTGAGCGATCGGAAGATCGCGTCCAAGGAAGCCCGGAGGAAGCAGTAATGGCTACCAAACAGATGCGCTCCTCCACACTCGAAACGCTCGGCCTCGGCACGCCGCTCGACGCGTTCAAGAACGGCCGCATGCCGGCCGATCTCGCCTCGCTCGTCGATCAGGTCTTCGGTCCCGCCAATGATCGCGGCAGCCTCGTCATCTCCGGCGCCAACGGCATCGTCGGCGCGGGCAAGATGATGCAGTTCGCGTCGCGGCTGCAGCCGTTCGGCGTGACGGTTGTCGGACTCGACATGCCGAATGCGCCCGACGGCATCGGACAGAAGTACCCGGGCCTCGTGGCGTCGTTCGGTCGCGACGCCGCCGATCGCATCATGGGCAGCATCGTCCTGCTCAAGTACGACGGCAAGACCATCCCGCCGGCGCTCGCAGGTTTCAAGCCGAAGTTCCTGCTCGAGGCGATTCCCGAGATTCTCGACGTCAAGCGCGCGCACTACGCGATGTTCCGCGCCGCATTCCCGGGCATCGAGATCCGGTCCGTCACATCGGGTTTCCCGAGCCGTGAGCTCGGCGTCGGCGTCGCGCATCCCGCGTTTCCGCACGAGATCAACAAGGTCTTCGAGATCGTCGAAGAGACGCCGTCGCCGATCACGCAGTTGCTGTGGGCGATGGGTCTGCTGCCGATGGAAGTCGGCGACCACTGGTCGTTCATCCTCGACGTGCTGTTCTGCGGCGTGGCACTGGCCGCGCTGCGGCATCACGGGTCGAGCAACATGCCGTACTGGAAGATCGACAAGTTCGTGCGCAAGTACTACGGGCCGAACCCGATGCGCGCGCATGATGCGATTGGCGCGAAAGGCGCGAACTTCCTCACGTGGTCGTGCCTGCATCACCTCAGCAAGGAGTACGGCCCACTGTTCGAGCCGACGGCCGACCTGACGGAGCGCAAGGAGACCGGGCAGAACTGGTATCCGTCGAATCACTTCCGGCCGCTCATCGACTGGGCGCTGACCTCGGCGGATGAAAGCGAGTTCCAGACGGCCATCGCTGGTCCGCTGATCCAGATGACCGCGCTCATGATTCACGAGAACCGCTCGCATCTCGCGCAGATGAACGCCATCGGCGAGATCTGTGCGCAGTTCCGCTCGGGTCTGCCTGCAATGATTCGCCAGATGGGCCCCGAGAAAGCGAAGTCGCTCGTCGCCGCGTACCACACGCAGCATCCGGAGTCGGCGAAGTCCGCCTGGCACGCGGAGGCTCTCGATCGTCTCAACGAGCCGGAGTGGCAGCAGCTGTACGTGAACGCCGAGCACGACGGCACGGTCGGCGTGATCACGATCAGTCGCGAGAGCTATAACGGCGACGTGGACGCCGAGCTCAACCGCGCGATCGACTGGCTCAGGGCCGCGAAGATCGGTTCGGTGATTCTCAGCAGCGACCTCCATCTCTCCACGCAGATGGTCGGCGCCGACACGAGCGAGTTCTTCCCGGCGCTCGAGGATGCGACGGCGGGGCAGTCGCTGGCCGAGCGGTGGACGGCGACATCGCGTCGTCTCCACACCGACTTCAAGACATCGGTCGGCGTCATCACCGGCAAGCGCTGCCTCGGCGGCATGCTCGAACTCATGTCGCACTGCCATTTCGTCGTCGCGACGAAGGGCACGCAACTGGGCATGCCTGAAGTGACGTTGCCGGTGGTGCCGGGCATGGAAGGCTGCCACTGGAACTTCCGCAAGACGAAGACTGCCGACTGGCCGAAGCTGATGACGATGTTGTTGTCGGGCAAGTCGGTGAAGGCGGAGGATGCGGTGGGCTGGTTGATCGATGCGAGCGGATCGGTCAACGAGTCGCTCGCGACCGCATGGGCGATCGCGTCGGGCACGTCGAAGATCGAGCGCCGCGCGTTCAATGACGGCGTGCTCAGCGGGTTGCCCGACCCGGCAGGATTGCCTCCGGTGGAAGGTCCGTCGCTCGAGGCCGGCCGCAAGGCGATTCTCGACTGTGTGAAGGCGTCGTGCGGCGCGACGCTCGCCGATGCGATCACGATTCAGGCGAAGTTGTCGGGCGAGTTCATGGTCACGAGCGCGTGCAAGAAGGGCCGCGTCGGCGGGGAGTTCACGAAGACGATCGCGGTGTAGGCGGCGGATGGCGTTCATGCCGTTCTGCCCGCTCGCCCAACTTCTGGCGGACGACGTCCCCGTGCTGATGGAAGGCGCGGTGGTCGAGCGCGTCCGACGCGGTGCGCCGACGCTGTTCGACTCGCTGCTCATGAACGCGCCGTTGATCTCTCACGAAGCCGGCCGCGTCCTGCTGCGACGGATCTACATGGAATACATCGACGTCGGCCGGGAGCATGACCTGCCTCTCCTCTGCCTGGCACCCACTTGGCGCGCGAATCCAGATCGACTCGCCGCCTCGGCCTACGCGGGACGCGATCTCAATGGCGACGCGGTGCGATTCCTCCAGCACATCCGAAGTGACGCCGGCGACTATGGAACGAAGGTGTACATCGGAGGACTCATGGGCTGCCGCGGCGATGCGTATAGGCCCCAGGAAGCTCTGACGCGGGACGCCGCCCGGGCATTTCATGCGACTCAGGCGGGGGCGCTTTCCAGTGCCGGGGCCGATTACCTTCTGGCCTCGACCATGCCGGAGATCCATGAAGCGATGGGCATCGCCGAAGCCCTTGCGTCCACCGGTTGCCCATACGTCGTGAGCTTCATCGTGCGATCGTCCGGCTGCCTGCTGGATGGGACACCCCTCGATGTCGCCATGTCGTCCATCGACGACCAGGTGGTGCCGCGTCCCCTCGGCTATCTGGTGAACTGTGTTCATAGTTCGGTTCTGGAGTGCGCCCTCAGGACACCAGCAGGCCAGCGCGCCTTGGCATCGCGCCGACTCCTTGGCCTCCAGGCCAACACGTCGTCGAAAAGTCCCGAGGAACTGGAGGGTTCCGAGGAACTGGCCGGAGAAACGCCAGAGGCGTTCGCGTCGGGGATGTGCAGACTACGAAATCAATTCGGTCTGCGCATCCTGGGCGGATGCTGCGGCACAGACGGCGACCATATCGCCGCGTTGGCTCGAGGCCTGATGGTGGTCTGAGCAAGCGAAGCTCTCCGGCGGAGCTGTCGCTTCCGGCGGGCCTGCCAATGAGTCTGCTGCACGGCGCGCCGCCAAAGGTTCTGTGGCTTCGAATCGGTAACGGCACCGCGACGGACATCGTTCGGTTGTTGGCGGAGCACGCGGACGACGTCCGCCAATTCGAAGCGCAGTCCGATGCGACCGTGTTGGAACTTGGTTAAGCCACGAGCGGCGCAACATCGCGTTGCACCAGACGGCCGCCGGTGCAATCATCGGCCGCCGCTGGTGAACGCCAGCGGTGGCCGCGGGCGCGCCCCACGTGCCGCCCTTCCACGCCGCGATGGCCGTCGGCTACGGCACATCCCGCGTCGCCCAGCGGCATCGTCACGTCCCGGACGGCTGGATGCCGGCGGCGAAGTACTTCGTCGAGGAACTGAAAGTCGACCTGAATATGCGCGACGCCGATGACTTCACCGCGATGCACCACGCCGCGGCGCGCGGCGACCACGAGATGATCCTGTATCTCGTGAAACACGGCGGCGACGCGATGGTGGTCAATCGCGCCGGGAGTCGACGGTGGATATGGCGAACACCCCGGAACAGCGCACGCAGCCGTTCCCCGAGACGATCAAATTGCTCGAGGGCATGGGCGCGAAGAACAACCACAAGTGCCAGGCCGGTAAGTAAGCCGATCGCCCGTGTTCCGCCGGATCAGGGTGCTACAGTGCGTGGATGTCCACACATTCTGTTCGCCGGGCGCTGATCGCGCTCGGTCTCGTGCTCGTGGTGTGTGGGCTGGCCGCTCGCGGTGCGGCCCAGACACGCACGTTGCCCGAAGCGCCGGGAACGTGGAAGGCGTGGAAGCCGATGTCGACCACCGGAGATTCCCGGCAGACGAGAGCCGCGACCCCGGCCTTGGTCAAAGCATTCGAGGCTGAACTCGTCGCGTTGAATGCCATTCTGCGCCGCGCGCAAGGCGTGGCGGCGCCGGTGGGATTCAGCGTCGAGACCTGGGGCCATCTCGACAGCTATTCTGCTCCCACGCCGACGCAGCCCGCTGGCAGTTCGTTGCCACTGGCCGGCGGCCTCACCTTTGGCGCCTTCCCGATCTTCGAGTACGAACGCGCCGGCAAGATGATTCGCGAAGACACGGGCGAGACGGCGCTCATGTCGTTCAACGTGAACGAACTCGAGTGGCCGCTCTACGGCGGCAGCAAGATCACCGACTTCGGCAGCGTGAACACCGAGGCGTTTCTTCAGCCGGTCACGGGCACACCCGTCGCCGGGTTGCCGCGCTACGGTGACGCGCTGGTGATTGCGAAGAACAACGCGCCGCTCTGGGTGCCACTGCCGTTCGCGGCCGCGCTCGACATCATCGCCACATCGCGTCGCGAAGTGACGGTGAGCTATCAAGAGTCGGTCGCGGCCGTGACCCAACGGCTCGCGGGTCTGCGCGATCCTGCGAAGCGGGCGGAGCGGCTGGCCTCCGCGAAGGAGACGGCGGCCAAGATGCCAAATGGCGACGCCTTCGTGGCGCAGATGCAGCAAGCCTGGAAGATTGAAGAAGATCAGGCCGTGATGGAGCTCGGGCCGACCGGTGGCACGGGCAAGGGACTCGCGGAGTCGACCCGCGCATTCAACGACGTGACGTCGTGGCTGGCGGAACTCTCGCCGGCTGATCGCGCGGCCTCCGCGTGCTATGTGGCCGCTGCGCCGTCGCTGCGCGGCCGCTTCCGTCAGGGCACGGACGTGGGCTGTGTGCCGATCGTCAAGCCGAACTACAAGTTCTTCAACGCCGCGGCGGCCCGCTCGGCCGCGCAGGTCGTGCTGATCACGCCCATCGCCCGCTGCTTCGACACGTCGAACACACACAACCTCGAAGCGAACAGCACCTCCCCGGCCGGTTGCTCCGCCAACCGAAAGCTGGTGCAGACGATGGATGTCGAGGCGATCAAGGTCTGGTTGAAGTAACCTGATCGGCCCATGCGTCTTCTGACCGCCGCTCCGACCTCGTGTTGGCCAATGGGCGGCACGAGCCGCTCATGGATCGCGTGCTGATCAACGACGGGCACGGACGCTTTCCGGCGGCATACAACCTCGGCAGCGCGTCGGATCTGAAACTCGTGTACCTCAACGACGGCACGGGCCATTTCCATGTCGGCTCGACCTACGGCAGCCCGGACTGGCCGATGCGCAACGCGCGGCACCTATGAGGGCGCCGGGGACTGGTCGTACTGGCTGCACTCGTCGGGCGTGACGTATGTGCTGGGCGGTGGCGGCGCCGCTGACCGCCGCCTCTACTTCAACGCCGCCGTTGCGTTGCGGAAGAACGGGACCGCGTGGGCCGCCGCCGACTATGCCGCGGTGGCCGCCGGAGTGAACGCGGAGTTCCACCCGAGAGACGGCATGACCGCGCGGACCGGGTATCGTCTGGACCGCCGAGCATTTGCCGACACGTCGGCGCTGACCCATGTGGAGCACAGCGCCTTCTCGAGCGTGCTCGTGAATCTGGAGAGCCGCACGACGCTGATCGGCGAGGTGCAGCTTGGTGCCAAGTCGTATGCCGGGCAGTTGCCGCTGGATCCGACGGTGGTCGCCACGTCCACAGCGGCTACTGGCGTGATGTTCGGGCAAGGCCGCGGGGTGGGGCGATTCGGCGGCGGGCATGTTCATGTCGCATTTCTGTGCCCGGAAGATGCGGTGGGCTGGCGGATCGACGCCAGCGGATCGATGAACGAGTCGCTCGCAAGGCGATCCTCGACTGCGTGAAGGCGTCGTGCGGCGCGACGCTCGCCGATGCGATCATGATTCAGGCGAAGTTGTCGGGCGAGTTCATGGTCACGAGCGCGTGCAAGAAGGGCCGTGTCGGCGGGGAATACGCGAAGACGATGGCGGTGTAAGAGCTCGGGGTTACAATGGCCGCATGATCACGAACTACGTGGCAGAGGCGCTTCGCCGTGCGCGCTATCAGACCGTCGACGGTGGTCTCGTGTGCGCGACGGTTCCCGGGCTGCGTGGCGTGATCGCCACGGCCACCACGGTCGAGGGTTGCCGCACGGAGCTCGCCGAAGTGATCGAGGCGTGGATTCTCGTTCGTGTCTCAAAGGGACTCAGCATTCCGTCACTGGGCCGCACAACGGTCGCCGTCAAACGGGCCAGCTAGTGCCGCCGTGGGTGCCGACCAAGAGGCGTGATCTGATCGCCGGATTGCGGCGACTCGGTTTCACCGGTCCATTCAGCGGCGGCAAGCATCAGTTCATGACACGTGGGGACGTCGTCCTGACGATTCCCAATCCTCATCACGGCGATATTGGGATCGGCCTGCTTGCGGTCGTACTCCGGCAGGCGGGCATCTCGCGCAAGGAGTGGGAGCGCGCCTGAGGCTGGTGCCGGCGCGGTTCACCGGACCAGTCAGCGGCAGACAGCGCGGCGGGTTCAGCCGTCGTCTCGACGTTTGCGTGGCCGAGGTAGTCCTGGATCTGGCGAATGTCCACTCCGTTCAGCAGCAGGTGAGTCGCGAAGCTGTGCCGCAGGGTATGGACCGACACCGGTTTGTGGATACGCGCCTGCGCGGCCGCGGCCTTGACCGCTTTCTGGACGACTGAGTCGCTCATGTGATGCCGGCGGACGATCCCGGCGCGCGGATCGGCGTGGTGCAGCGCTTCCGACTCGCGCAGGTGCGCACGCAGTTCGTCTCGGCCCGCTTCGGCGAGCAATATTGATCGGTCCTTGTCGCCCTTGCCGCGTCGGACGACGACCAAACCCTGGTCGAAGTCGACATCCTTGATTCGAAGTTCGCAGCACTCGGTCACGCGCAGCCCGCCGCCGTAGATGAGCGTCGCCATCAGACGTGGCGTTCCCGACATCGCGCTGAGCAAGGCTATCGTTTCCGGCATGCTCAGTACGACCGGCAGGCGCTCGCCCCGCTTGGCTCGCACGCCCGGCGTTGCGGACGAGCTCCGGCGTCACGCGCGGCTGGGGCACGCCCTGCTGCTTCGCGCCGTACTCCAGGAACCGTCGGACCCAGTCGACGTACGTGCATTCGGTTCGGTAGGAATAGTGGCGCGCTCGCAGGCGCGTGCGCAGTTGCTCGAGCGCGGCCAGTGGGCTTGTGTGGCCTTGCTCGTCCACGACCGTGCTGGGCGGCTGGCGATGCCACTCGGTTCGCTTGAGGAAGTTGACGAAGTAGATACGGAGCGCCTGATCCGCCTGACGCACCTGCCAGTCTTCGGAGCCGCCGTTCTTCTCCAGTTCTTCGCAGAAACTCCGCACCTGATCCGCGAGGGGTTCGTTCGAGGCTGGGGCGACAGGAATCGCCGGACCCAGCGCACGAAGTACGGCGCGGCGGCCGGCCGCACCAACTGTGCCTTGAGCAGAAACTCGCCGAACTGCTGCAGTGAGGACTCGAGTTCGCGCATGCGCCACCTCGGCATCCACAGAGCAAGGCGTGTGCCACGACGACGCGTCTGCAGTGTTCTGGCTGTCCCTATGGTGGCGCGGCGCCAATCCGCGGCGTACGCCGTTCGGCGTCAACTTGCGTTGCCTGTTCTCGCAACTCCGGTTGCCCCGGTCATCTCGGGAAATGGCGCTCTCCAGCTAACGTCTGTTTTTGGGGGCAATTGGCGCCGTCCGTCCTTCGGGTCTCGGCAATGGCGCCTTCCACCTATCGACGGATCTTCCGGGAAACGACGCTCGCGCCAATTCCCGATTCTGAATGGGTGGAGTCCGGGCAAGTCGTTGTGGCAAACGCTGTTGCGCCGCAGCCAGATGGCGGCAATAATCGCGGCGAGTGGGGGATGGTTCGGAGCTTGAGCGGTCCCAGGCGGGTGCTCGTCCTGCAATTGGCGCCTTCCACCTATATGAAGTTGGGCCGACAAAACATCACAACCAGAACAATGAATCCACGACAGGCAAGGAGCTGGCGCTTCCTGCGGGCCTGCCGTAGAATCCGCCTATGAGCCCGCTGGACCGCATCAGCATCGACCCGAATGTCCGGTTCGGAAAGCCATGCGTGCGCGGCACTCGAATTACAGTGGGCGACATCCTCGGCTACTTGGCCGGCGGCATGTTAGAGGCCGAGTTGCTGGCCGATTTCCCCCAACTGACCCAAGACGACATTCGTGCGTGCTTGACCTACGCGGCCGAGCGCGAGCGCCGCACGATCGGCATCCCGGCCTGAACCGTGCGATTGCTCTTCGACGAACAATTGTCGGAGGCCCTGGTCTGGAAGCTTGCCGATGTGTTTCCTGGCGCGCTTCATGTGCGGCTGCTTAATCGCGGCGGTGCGCCCGACCCGGACGTGTGGGAGCTGGCGCGCGAACATGACTGCGTTCTTGTCACCAAGGACGCCGATTTCTACCGAATGAGTCTGCTGAACGGCGCGCCGCCGAAGGTTCTGTGGATTCGAATCGGTAACGGCACCACGACGGATATCGTGCGGCTGTTGACGGCGCACGCGGACGACGTCCGGCAATTCGATGCGCAGTCCGATGCGACCGTGTTGGAGCTCGGCTAAGTCACGAGCGGCCCAACATCGCGTTGCACCAGACGGCGGCCCGGTGCAATCATGGGCCGCCGCTGGTGAACGCCAGCGTTAGACCGCGCGAGAGTCCAATGCGAAAGTACATTTCAATCCTCATCTCGATCGCCTTTTTGGGCTACGGCCTGATCCGAATTGGCGTAGGCAGCGCGTTGCTCGGGCAGGAGATTGGATTACTGGACTTGCAAGCATTTCGCGAACCGATAAGAGACATCGCTGGCTTTCTCGCGAAATCCAGTGACAAGCAAATGATCTCTGTGTCCGTGGCCGGGTATGTCAGCTACATCGCTCTAATGGGGCTGGTTCTTTCGATAGGCGCGATAGGATCGTTGAAGAATCAGAAGTATGGATTGGCTCTCATTGGTGCATTCTTGGCAATGTATTCATTGCTCTTTGTGAATTTTCGAACCATCAATCCAAAGGCATTCCATTTGGCTGTTTGCGCAGTTCTGTTCGGCGCCTTGCTCTGGACCAAAGGCAAACATGGCGGGGCGGTCTAACAATTCACTCAAGCTGACGCCGCTTCGCGGCGCAGTTTAATTCCGGCGTTGATATGACTTCGGTTGTCAAGTAAGCGGTACGCACAAGTCTTCACATATCAGCGCTCTTTCTCCTGATCGTTCACTTCACAAAGATGTCCGGGTCGGAGCTGCGGCGGAGCCAGTCACATCGACGGTTGATCCTGCTGAGATCCGTGGGTTGGTTACCACCTGACTGGGCACCGTCATCGCGCCTGCCTCGCTCTAGGCACGAGGGTCGACGATAGACTGTCGCCTCTTAACGCCATCGAGGATTACGCGGTACACCGGGGCTGCGCCGCAGCCCCGACCCGGCATGGGAGACGTCGTCTTTGTTACGGCGTCACCGAAACCTCCTTCGCGATGGCCCACATGAAGGCGAGCAATTCGCGCGCGATCGCGGTCACCGCGACGTTCGCGTGTTTGCCGCGCGCCGTGAGTCGGCGATAGCGTTTGCACAGGCGCACCTGCGCCTTCCACCCGATGTCTTGAATGGGCTTCGGCAGCGTCTCGATGCGTTTCTGAATGTGCTCCGACACTTTCGCCGGATAGCGATAGGCCCACGCGGCTTCGATCAACGCGCGCCGCGCGCGACTGTTGCCCGTCTTCGTGATCCCGCCGAGGCGTCGGCTCGCGCCGCTCGAGTACTCCGACGGAATGAGGCCGACGAAGGCGGCGAGCTGTCGGGGATTGTCGAAGCGCGTAAGATCGCCGAGTTCGGCGACCACCGTGAGCGCGACGAGCCACTGCACGCCGCGCAGCGCTTGGAGCGCCGCGACGACGGGCTGCAAGCGCCACGTCGGTGTGCACGCATGGAGTTCCGCCTCTAGGCGCTGCACGCGATCGACTTGCTCGTCGACCGCGCGAATGGATTCCTGAAACACGATCTGCTGCGCCGGGGTGGGACACACGACCTTCGAGAGATAGCGACGGTGGGCCTCGGTCCAGTCCGCGCGTCCTTCATAGTGTCGGCCCAGCCGCAACAGGAACGCCTTCAAGCGGACCTTCGCGCTCTTCATCGTCAGGCGCGCGGCATCGCGGGCGCGACTGAGATCACGAATCGCTTCATCCTCGATGCGCGGGACGTAGACGCCGGTGAGATCGCCCGAGCGCAGCAACCGAGCGAGCTCCACAGCATCGCGTCGGTCCGTCTTGACCTTGTCGCCCGGCCGCTTCGGAATCAGCGACGGCGCGACCACGCGGCACTCAAACCCGCGGCCCGTCAAATACCGATGCAGCCCGTACCCCGTTGGGCCGGCCTCGTACGCGAAGATCAGCGTCGGCGTCTTCGATTCGAGTCGCCGGACCATCTGATCGATGTCGGCCTGGCGCGTCCCGATCGCGCCGACAAAGACCGGCGGATCCGTGCTTTGTCCCTGCGCGTGGGCGAGGGCAATCGAATCTTTGTGGACGTCGAGACCGACGAAGAGTGGAGTAGGCTGTGCCATGGCTGACCTCCGGTTGCACGGTCGGCGCTCATCGCCGAGTGCGGCTCTGGTCCGAAACGGACCAACCCGCGAATTGTGTCGGAGGTCAGCCGTGCGGATAAACCGAAGTCATACTGTCTAGGCAACTTTCGACGAGCGTCCCAGGACGATTTGAACGCCGACGCCAGCGTGACCCAACATGGCGATGAGCGTATCGATGCTGAATCGGTCGATCTTGCCTCGGACGAGATCACTCACTCTCGGTTGGGTGACGCCAAAGAGCTCGGCCGCCTGCCCCTGAGTCAGGCCCCGTGCATCGATCAATTTGCTCAATCGAATCATGAGATCGGACCGGAGTTTGAGGTTTGTGGCCTCCTCAGCCGCGAATCCCAAGTCTCGGAACACGTTGCCGGTCGAACGTCGAATCTTGATGGTCATAGGGCCTCTCGTTTCTGGGTGCGTCGGCGGATCAGGTCAGCCAAACGTTTTCGCGCGAGTTCAATTTCTGGCGTCGGGGTTTGCCGGGTGCGCTTTTCGAACGCGTGGAGCACGTACACGGCCTCGTCGAACTTCGCGACATAGAACACCCGGTGCTCCACGCGCGTGTGCACGCGGATTTCCATGACGCCGGGCCCCACGGTGGCCATCGGCTTCCAGTCCGTTGGCAGCAGTCCCTGCTGAACTCGGCCCAACTGGTACCCAGCGGCGCGCCGTGAATCTTCAGGGAATGCCCGCAGGTCGTCCAGTGAGGCGCCAAGCCATGCGAGCGGCTTCTCGCGCATAAGGCAGTATATACTTACTTGTATGTCGGCGATCAAGTTGCCTAACATGCGGCTGAGCGCTAACGTAAGCCGACCCAACACTGATGGAGCGTTCATGTCGCGCAGGCAGGGTTGGCAGATTGCATACTACGCACTGTTCGTGGCCACCATCGGTACGGGCGCGCTGAACATGCTCCGGGTGCGCGGCGGCTTCCTGACCAATCACTTGGCCGACCTTGCCGTGCCTGCGTGGCTCTACATCGCATCGCGCGGCCTGCACTCCCGTTTGTTACGCCGGACGTTCATCCAGCGCACGATTGGGCGCACCCCACTGACGGCGGCGCTCATGCTATTCGTGGCGAGCACAGCCACCGAGGTGAGCCAGTACTTCTGGCCGCGAGGACTCTTTCCCGGTCGGTTCGACCCACTGGACGTGGCAGCCTACGGCATCGGCCTGGGGGCCTGCTTCCTCGCCGAACGCCACTGGCCGCCGGCGCCTGAACACCCACACATCGAGGAACTCTGACTTCAGCCACTGGCCCACGCCTGAGGTTGTGAGGGTGCAGCGGCTACCCGGGCATGTTCATGTAGCATTTCTGTGCCATGAAACACGCCCTCTCTGCCGCCCTGATCGTCGCCCTCTCCGTCATCACCTCCGGCGCCGCACCAGCGCCCGAGTGGCTCCGCTATCCCGCGCTCTCGCCCGACGGCAAGACCATCGTCTTTGAATTCAAAGGCGACTTGTGGCGCGTGGCCTCCAGCGGCGGTGCGGCCGTGCCGCTCACGACCAACGAGGCGCACGACTACTTGCCCGTGTGGAGCCACGACGGGTCGAAGATCGCGTTTGCCAGCGATCGATTCGGCAACTTCGACGTCTTCGTGATGCCGGCAGAGGGCGGCGAGCCGACGCGGCTCACACACCATTCCGCGCCCGAGTCGCCGTACGCGTTCAGCGCCGACGACACCGCGGTCCTGTTCGGTGCGTCGCGTCAGGACGCGGCCGCGAACCGTCAGTACCCCGCGGCCTCGCAGCCTGAGCTCTACCGCGTGCCGGTGACCGGCGGTCGCGTGCAGCAGGTGCTGACGACACCCGCCGAAGAGGTCAAGACCAGCAAGGACGGCCGCTGGATGCTCTATCAGGACAAGAAGGGCGGCGAGAACGTCTGGCGCAAACACCACACGTCGTCGATCACCCGCGACATCTGGCTCTACGACGCGCAGTCCGGCACGCACAAGAAGCTGACGACGTCCAACGCGGAGGACCGGACACCCAACTTCGTCGACGGCGACAAGTCGTTCGCGTATCTGAGCGAACAGAGCGGCACGTTCAACGTGCACAAGATGAGCGTTGCGGGTGGACCGTCGCAGCAGCTCACGCAGTTCAAGGGCGCGCCCGTGCGGTTCCTGACGGTGGCCAACAACGGCGCGATGGCGTTCAGCCAGGATGGGCAACTGTTCACACTCGGCGCCGGTGGCGGCACGCCGAAGAAGGTCGCGGTCACGATCGCGGCCGATGCGCGCGAAGGTTCGCGCGTGGTGCCGATCACCGGCGGCGCCCGCGAGATGGCCGTGTCGCCGTCGGGCAAGGAAGTGGCCTTCATCGCGCGTGGTGATGTGTTTGTCACGAGCGTCGAGGGCGCGACGACGAAGCAGATCACGAAGACGCCGGAGATCGAGGCAGCCGTGTCGTTCTCGCCGGACGGCAAGGCGCTGATCTACGCGTCGGAACGCGGCAACATGTGGCAGATCGTCGAAGCCCGACGCGCGCGTGAGGACGAGCCGTACTTCTACGCGTCCACCGTCATTCGCGAGACGCCGATCGTCGTGAACGCGCACGAGAACGACCAGCCGTCGTACTCGCCCGACGGCACCGAGCTCGCATTCGTCGAGGACCGAAACACCCTGAAGATCCTGAACCTCGCGACCAAGCAGGTCCGCACGCTGTTGACCATCAACGAGATCTTCGCGAGCGCCGAGAATCGGCAGTACTTCCAGTGGAGTCCCGACGGCAAGTGGATGCTGTTCGACTACTCGGTACCCGGTGTCGCGCCCGGCGAAGTTGGCTTGATCAAGACGGACGGCACGGGCAAAGTGATCAACCTCACCGGCAGCGGCTTCAACGACAGCGGCGCGCGGTGGATTCTCGGCGGCAAGGGCATGACGTGGCTGAGCAATCGGGACGGCCTGAAGGCGGTGGCGCAGTCGGGCGGCGCGCAGGTTGACGTCTACGGCATGTTCTTCACGGTGGACGGGTGGGACCGCTACCGGCTGACCAAAGACGAGTTCGCGCTCGTGAAGGAAGCGGAAGACAAGCGCGAGAAGGACGCCGCGGCGAAGAAAGACGCCACGAAGCCAGAGCCACTCGCGCTCGACCTCGATGGCGCCGATGCTCGCAAAACGCGCTTCACCATTCACTCGTCGTCACTCGGCGACGCCGTCGTGAGCAAGGACGGCGAGTCGCTCTATTACCTCGCGCGCTTCGAAAAGGGCATGAATCTCTGGACGACGAACCTCCGGACGAAAGAGACGAAACAGCTGCTGGCGCTCAATGCGGCCGGCGGCAGCCTCGAGTGGGACAAGGAGCAGAAGACGCTGTTTCTTCTCGCGGACGGCGGCATTTCGAAGATCGATCCGGCCGGCGGCAAACGCGACGCGATCAGCATCAGCGGCGAGATGCGCGTCGATCCGGCGGCCGAGCGGGCCGCGGCGTTCGAGCACGTGTGGCGCCGCACGAAGAACACCTTCTATGACGGCTCGTATCACGGCGTCAATTGGTTCGCGCAGAAGGAGATGTACGGGAAGTACCTGGCCGGCATCGGCAACAACTTCGACTTTGCGGAGATGCTGGCCGAGATGCTGGGCGACCTCAACATCAGCCACAGCGGCGCCAGCTACACGGGCGGCGGCGGTCCGAACGCCGACGCGACGGCGTCGCTTGGCATCTTCTACGACCAGGCGTACGCGGGCGTCGGCGTGAAGGTCGTGGAGGTGCTCAAAGACGGGCCGCTCGCCAAGGCCGGCATGAACGTCACGCCGGGCACGATCATCGAATCGATCGACGGTGACACGATCGCCGCCGACAAGGACCTGTCGCAGTTCTTGAATCGCAAGGCCGGCAAGAAGACGCTCCTCGGTCTGCGCAGCGGCGCCACGACACGCGAGATCGTTGTCGCGCCGATCGCGGCCGCGGACGAGAACCGGTTGCTCTACGCGCGCTGGGTCAAGCGTAACCAGGACGAGGTGGACACGCTCAGCAAGGGCGCGCTGGGGTACGTGCATCTGCCCGGCATGAACGACGGCGCGTATCGCACGACGGTCGAGGACGTGCTCGGCAAGTACGTGAATCGCAAAGGCATCGTGGTCGATACGCGCTTCAACGGTGGCGGCGATCTGGTCGCCGACCTTGCGATGTTCCTCAGCGGCAAGCAGTTCTTCGACTACACGACCGCGACGCGCAGCAACGGCTTCGAGCCGAACTTCCGCTGGACCAAGCCGAGTATCTCGATTGGCGGCGAGGCCAACTACAGCGACGGCCACTGCTACGTCTACGTGTATCAGGCGCTCGGGATCGGCAAGCTCGTGGGGCAGCCCACGCCGGGCACGTGCACGTTCGCCGGATGGGAGTCGCTCACGGACCTCAACATCCGCTGGGGCGTACCGGGCGTCGGCGTGAAGAACGACAACAGCAAATTCCTCGAGAACATGCAGACGACGCCGGATGTGTTGGTGATGAACGAGTACGGCGTGGTCAGCAAGGGCAAGGATCAGCAGCTCGAAGCGGCGGTCGCTGAACTTCTGAAGGCGATCAGGTAGCCGTCATGCAGTATTCGCTGATCTCTCTGTTGCTCGCCGGCTTGCTGTTGCAGGCGCCGGCGTCCGCGCCGGTCACGGCGCAGTCGTACCTCGACACGTGGCGCGCGGCGTCAGGTGTTCCGGGCGTGACGGTCGGGATTGTCACCAAAGACGGCACGGTGAAGGGGTTTGCGTCGGGGGAGTCCGACACTGCGACGCACCGGAAGATGCAGCCGACTGATCTCATGTTGGCTGGCAGCACGGGCAAGACGTTCTTCGCCGCCGTGGCTGTGCAGTTGATCGAGAGCGGGAAGCTCGACCTCGACGCGCACATCTCGCAGTACCTCGGCACGCGGCCGTGGTTCGCGCGGCTGCCGAATGCGAAGGACGTCACGGTGCGTCAGTTGATGACGCACACGAGCGGCATCATTCGGTACGAGTTCAACGACAAGTTCACCGCGGACCTGCGCGCGAATCCCGAGAAGATCTGGACGCCTGAAGAACAGATCGGCTACCTCTTCGACACGCAGGCGCCGTTTGCTGCGGGGCAGGGTTGGGATTACTCCGATACGAACTACATGGTGCTCGGGTTGATCGTTGAACAGATCACGGGCGCGAAGTACTACGACCTGATCCGCGATCGATTCCTGACGCCGTTCAACCTCAAGGGCGCAGTGCCATCGACGGGTCGGCGTATTCCGGGCCTCGTGCAGGGGTACGTCGGCCCTGGTGATCCGATTCTGCCCGCCGGCGAGGTGATGAAGGACGGCGTCATGGTGATCAACCCGCAGCTCGAATGGGCGGGCGGCGGCTTCGCGACCAATGCCGTCGATCTTGCGCGGTGGGGGCACGAACTCTACGGCGGCAAGGCGCTGAGCGCCAAGGCGCGCGCGCTGATGATCGACTCCGCCGTGCCGGCCAAACTCGGCGCCGGCTCGACGTATGGTCTGGGCGTGATCATCCGCCCGCCGGCCACCGCCGCGGGCATGACCTCTTCGACGTGGGGACACAGCGGCTACTTTCCCGGCTACATGTCCGAGCTGATCTACGTCGTCGACACGGGAACTACGCTGGCGATCCAGATCAACAGCTCGGGGCCGCGCACGCGCGGCAGCGCCGCACCATTGCGGGTGCTGTACGACCTTGCGGGGCTGCTGAAGTAGATGAACGTCGTCGTTGTTGGCGCGGGAGTCATCGGCGCTGCGTGCGCGGATGCGCTCGCGGCTGAAGGGCATGGCGTGCATGTGCTCGACATGCGTGGCGTCGGACGAGGCGCGTCGCAGGCGTCGGCCGGCGTGCTCGCGCCGTTCATCGAGGGACATCACGGCGATCCGTTGCTGGATCTCTGCACGGAGAGTCTCGGTCTCTACGACGACTTCATCGCGCAAGTGCGGGCGTCGAGCGGACGCGACGTGGAATACGCGCGCACTGGCACGGTCGAGGTGGCGATGACCGAGGCGGATCAGGCGAGGCTCCAGGTCCTGCACAGCGCGCTCGTCGCCAAACGCGTTGACGCCGAGTGGCTCGACGCGGCGGCGGCGCATGCGGCCGATCCCGCGATCTCCGCCCACACGCGCGGCGTTCTCCGCATCGCCGCGCACGGCTTCGTGAACGTGCCGCAACTGGTCAGTGCCCTTGCGCAGTCCGCGCGCTTCAGAGGCGCCACCGTCGAATCGCCCACCGAGGTGATCCGTGTCGAGCCATCGAAGGCGCTCGTGAAGGTGGTCATCGACGGTCAGATTCGCGAGTGCGACGCCGTCGTCATCGCCGCCGGCAGTTGGTCCAGCCGCGTGCGTATCGCCGGGTTGCCGCCGATCGACGTGAAGCCGATTCGCGGACAGTTGCTGCATCTGGCATGGCCCGAGTCGCTGCCGATGCCGACGCAAGTCGTGTGGGCCGAGCGGTGCTACACGGTGCCGTGGCGCGATCGCACGCTGCTGGTCGGCGCCACGGTTGAAGATGTCGGCTTCGACGAGCGCAGCACCGTGGCCGGCGTGCACGGCCTCATGGAAGCCGTCGGTGAAGTGCTTCCCGGCGCGTGGCAGGCGTCGCTCAAAGAGGTGCGCGTGGGTCTGCGTCCCGCGCCCGCCGGACAGGTGCCCCTCATTGCACCGGCCTCACATTCTCCGCGTGTGATACTGGCGACCGGTCACTTCAGGAACGGCGTCATGCTGGCGCCGCTCACGGCTCGGAAGGTCGTCGAACATGTCGGACTGGTCTCGCACTGACCGCGCGCTCACGCGGACGATGGCGTTCGCTTCGTTCCCGGACGCCATCGCGTTCACGACCCGTCTTGGTTTTTACGCCGAACGCGTGAACCACCATCCCGACATCCAGATCAGCTACACGAAGGTGACCGTGACGTGGACCACCCACGACGCCGGCGGACTGACGCCCAAGGACGAAGCCGGCGCCTCCGAAACGGACCGGCTTTACGCGTTAACTCGTTAATTCGCGCATTGCTTTGCTTCGGGCGGCCGGTCGTCGATTAGGGAAAACTTGCGGAAACTTTGTAAGTGCTCGCCCGGCGCAACCGTATGCTGATCAGCCTATGAGCAAATTCGCGCGCGGCGTCTCGGCGACGGTCGTTCTGTGTCTTCTGGCAGGAGCGGCCGCGTGCGGCTCGACGGCCACGTCACCGTCTGCTGCGAGCAGCGCGACGGTCGCGACGAGCTCGGTCTACTACAACGGCACATTCACGGTCACCGGCGGTGCCACCCAGGGCACGCTGACTGCGACCGCCAGCATTCCGGCCGTCGTCTTCGCCGCCGACTCGGGCACGAGCTTCCCGAAGGCGACCTACACGGCAACCGGCGTGCTGCGCTTGTCGAACGGGTCGTCGATCACGCTGACCGGCAACTACGATTCCACGACGGGCAAGTGGACTCTGTCCGGCGGCGGTTACACGGTGACGTTCACGAGCGCGACGAGCGGCACCTCGACCGGAACGACCGCGACCGGCACTCTCACCAGTCCGAGTGGCGCGACCGGTTCGGTGGCGGCCGTACGCGTGGCGGACGCGGCCACCGCGCCGACGCTCTACTGCGGCACGTTCGGTCTCAACTCCGCGTCGACCGGCTTGGGCGTGATGTCATTCGGCGTGAGCGGCACGCTCGTCACCGGCATCGGCACCGACAGCACCGGGTCGGTGGCGCTGAACGGCACGCTCAGCGGCACGTCGCTCTCCGCGACCTACAAGTACGGCGGCGGCCAGAGCGGCGGCGGCACCGTCGTCGGCACGCTCAGCGGCACCACCTTCTCCGGGACCTGGTCGAACACCGACAACGAACGCGGTGCCTGGACGGCCGCGACGGGGAACTGCAAGTAGAGCGATAATCTAGGCGCTGATGCGCCTGAAGATGTCCTACAGCTCTCGCGAGGTGGCGGCCCTGACCGGGTTGACCGCCCGTCAGTTGCAGTGGTGGGACGCGAACGGCATCTTCCAGTCCGCCATCGCATCGCGCAAGACGCTGGCCGGCGGCCATACCGAACGTCGATACTCACCCATGGACGTGCTCGAACTGATGGCGCTCGCGGATCTGCGGCGCAAGGGGTTCGAGCCGTCCCAGCTGAAACACCTCACCGATACCCTGCGCGACTACTTTCGCCGCCGCCTGTTCGAGACGCTGGACGATGCCGGGGAGTTGCGCCTGCTGACCGACGGCTCGGCG
>CAYHEX010000031.1:0-22270 GCA_964355365.1 uncultured Solibacteraceae bacterium
GGGATTTGCGGCCGTGGTCGGTGTGTTCTTCGGGTTCTACCCTGCGCGCAAGGCGGCAGGTCTTGATCCAATCGAAGCGTTGAGGTTTGAATAGACGGTCGTAGGCCGGGCTGCTCTTCAAGCCCGGCGTTTTTCGAGCAGGCAGTTCGCCGCTCGATTTGTTGAGGGAGCACTAATTATGAAGCGTGCAGTTGCAGTGTGTGGCGCAGTCGCAATGTTGTTGGTTGCGGCGAGCGCATTTGCTCAGACGAACTTCTCGGGTAAGTGGGCTCCGGATGCGGATAAGAACCCGGCTCCGGCAGCGGGTGCGGGCGGCGGCGGTGGTCGTGGCGGCGGCATGATGGCCGGTCCGATGACGATCACGCAGACGGCGACCGAGCTCACGATCGAGCGCGAGACCCCGAACGGCGCGATGAAGACGACCTACAAGCTCGACGGTTCCGAACAGACCATCACGCAGGGTCAGGGCGAAGCCAAGGTCAAGGCCAAGGTTGAAGGCGCGACGATCACGATCTCGACGACGTCAGACCGCGGTCAGGGCCCGACGACGACGACGGCCATCTACTCGATGGAAGGTGCGAACCTCGTGATCGCGACCACCCGTCCGGGACGTGGCGGCGGCGATCCGACGACGACGAAGGCGTTCTACAAGAAGGGCTAGACAACATCGCGACACGCGAATCGCCAAGCGCGAATCGCTGAACGCGAATCGGAAATCGGGAATCGAAGGGCCGCCGGGCAACCGGCGGCCTTTTTGATTTGTAGTCGGGGAATCGGGGAATCGCTGATCGGGGGATCGGGGAATCGGGAATCGGCGATCGCTAGTGGCCGCCGGCGCCGGCCATGAGCAGGGCGACCAGGCCGGCGATCTGGGCCGGCGTGTAGGGATCGAGCAGGTTCTCCGGCATCGTGGATGTGGATGATTTCTGCCGTTCCTGGATCTTCGACTTGAGGATCTCGACCGGCGTCTCCGGATGCTCCGACGTCACCAGCGTAATGGCGCGGGCGTTTTCTTTGGTGACCAGGCCGACGAAGATGTCGCCGTCCTTCGTTTGCACCATGTCGGGCCGGTACTGGTCGGCGATCACCTTCGACGGCCAGAGCAGCGACTCGACGATCTCCGGTCGCGTGCGCGTGGCGGCGAGGCTGGAGAGATCGGGGCCGATCTCCTTGCCCGCGTCGCCGAACTTGTGGCAGTTGATGCAGACCTTGTCGAGGATCACGCGCCCCGCTTCTTTGTCGCCTGCGGTGGCGGCGAGGAGCGTTTTCTGCAGGGCGTCCTTGTCGGGCGCCTGCGCGGCGGTGAGTGGCAACACCGCGGCCAGCGAAATGGCGGCGGCAACATTCAAAGTCGCGATAATCTTCAGAGTCATGCGGCCACGCCGAGTATATCGCGCCCTTCTCGCGGCTCTTGCCCTCGTCAGCATTCCGGTCTCGGCGCAAACGCTGAAGCCTACCCGCACCGTGACCGTGACAGCGAACGACGAGATGAAGCTCAACATCAACGAGATCCCGGCGAAGCCCGGCGAGGTGTTGCGCATTCGACTGCTCGCGGTGGGGACGGCGCCGAAGGCCACGATGGCGCACAACCTGATCGTCCTCAAAATGGGCACCAACCAGATCGTCTTTGCCGAAGCCGCGGCCAAGGCGGTGGGGACCGACTACATCCCCGCGGCGCTCAAGGGTTCGATCATCGCGGCCACCCCCCTGATCGGCAACGGCGAGAGCGCGGAGATCGTGTTCACAGTGCCGTCCGCCCCGGGGAACTACCCGTTCCTCTGCTCGTTCCCCGGACACTTCGCTGCGGGCGCGCGCGGCAAAATCATTGTTCAGTAGGTCGCCGGCGCGGTGGTGCACCGCTGTGGTGCTGGCGGCCATCGCCAGCCTCCTGCCCTCTCTGGCGGCCTCACAGACGCGGACCGCGCGGCTCCAGGTCGACGTGCGGGATCAGAGCGGCGCGGCGGTGCCAGCCGCCGAGGTCGTCCTCGTGATGGCCGGAACGAATCCGCTACGAGTGACGACGGGCACGAACGGCACGGCCCTGTTCAGCGCGGTCCGACCGGGCCTGGGCACCATCACCATCACCGCTACCGGTTTTCGCTCGCAGATCGTTCGTGACGTGCCGCTGACGAGCGGTCTCGATGCCACACTGCCCGTCCGCCTCACACCCGGCGGGTTCGCGGACCTGATCGTGATCACGGCGACGGCATCAACACTGCGGGGCGGCGTCGGGACGGTGGGTCGATCATTTGAAGGCGATGCGTTGCGCGCACAGCCGTCGGCCGAGCGCGACATTCTAACGTTTGTTCAACAGGCCGCAGGCACGGCCCCACCCGCCCCCGGCTCGCGACTATCCACGCAGGGCAACACCGCGCTCGCCAGTAGCGGCGCGCGTGAGGCGGCCAACAACTTCCTGATTGACGGCCTGGACAACAACGATCTGTTCCTCAATCGCCTCATCGTCAACCCGAGCCTCGACGCCGTCGCGGAAGTGACGCTGCGCCAGAACACGTACGACGCGGAGTTCGGCCGCAACGCCGGCGCGCGGATCGACATGGTCATGAAGTCGGGCACGAGTGTGTTCGCCGGTTCGAGCTACGAGTTCTTCCGCCCGGCGCCGCGCCACCTCTTCGGCGCGACCCTCGGCGGACCGATCCGTCGCGCGGGGACGTCGTTCTTCTTCCTCAGTGCCGAAGGCATCGTGGCGCACGAAGAAGACGCACGCCGGGCACACGTGCCGACACTGGCCGAGCGTGCCGGCGATTTCAGCGCGAGCGGCGTCACGATCGTCGATCCGTTCACCGGCGCGCCGTTCCCCGGTAATGCGATTCCGGCGCAGCGCATCAGCGCGACGAGTCGGGCGGTCGCCGCGCTCTATCCTCTGCCGAATCAGACCGAATCCGGCGCGAACTTCTCGTCGTCTCCGGACGCCGTGCGCACAGGCGGCAGCGTCATGCTGAAGACGGATCACCGCGTGCGCGGCGATGATCTGCTGTCCCTGCGATACAGCTTCGGCGACGATCACCGGGACTTCCCGTTCGTCGCCCGCAATCGGAATCTCCCCGGATTTGGAGTGGCGGTCCTCGATCGCGGCCACAGCGTCGGCATCGCCTGGACACAGGTGCTGTCCCCTCGCCTGCTGCAGTCCGTACGGGTGGGCGTGACATTGTCGCGTCGCGAGAACCTGCCCGGCCAAAGCGGCACAGACGGATTCGCGGCGCTGGGCATGACTGGGCCGGCCTTGTCGGGAAACGATCTCGCCTATCCAACGATCCTGGTGGCGGGCTTCGAGACGCTGGGCGACGATGCCAACCTGCCGGTGGTGCGGCGGACGCGGACCGTGCATGTGACCGATACGCTGACGCTCGAGCGTGGCCGGCACCAGCTCAAGGCCGGCGCCGAGTGGCGCGTGTATCGTTCGGACGGCGACAACCATCTGTTCGCACGCGGGCGGATGTCGTTCAGCGGCGCGTTCTCCGGCAACGGCTTCGCGGACCTGCTGCTTGGCTACCCCTCGTTCAGCCTGCTGGGCGTGAACGACAATCGCCAGGCGTTACGCACATGGTCGCTGGCGGGATTCGCACAGGACGAGTGGCGGGCGACCGCGCGACTCACGCTCAGTGCCGGCCTGCGCTACGAGTTCAACGCGCCGCCGACGGACGCGGAGAACCGCATGCGCGTGTTCGATCAGCAACGCCTCGCGCTGGTCGACGTCGGCACGAACGGCGTGCCGGCATCGGGCGTCTTCAACGACCTGAACAACCTCGCGCCGCGACTCGGACTCAGCTGGGATCCGACCGGACGCGGCACCACGATCCTTCGCGGCGGCTACGGGATGTTCTACGACTCCGGAACGTTGATCGAGAACTCGGCCCTGTACTTCAATCCGCCGTACTACACGTTGCAGCTGTTCTTCCCCACGGCAACGTCGCTGCTTCGCATCGAGAACCCGTATCCGGCGGGCCGCGGCATCAATCCCTTGACGTCGGTCAACAGCGTCGACCAGCACGTTCGCACGGCCTTCACGCATCAGGTCAGCGCCTCGGTCGAGCAGACGATCGCCGGCACGACGCTCACCGGTCGCTACGTTGGGGCCTTCGGCCGCAACCTTGTGCGCAAGCGCAATCTCAACCAACCCGCGCCCGGCGCGGGCGCGATCGACGCGCGGCGGCCGCTTCGCGGCTTCGGCGACATCCTCATGGTGGAATCGCAGGCGCGGTCGACGTATCACGGGCTGCAGCTGAGCCTGGATCGGCGACTCCACCAGGGACTCGAGGCCCATGGGGCCTACACGTTCAGCCGGTCGATGGACGACGCCTCGGCGTTCCTTGCGAGCGACGGTAATGACAACACGCCGCAGGACAGCCGCAACCTCGCGGCCGAATGGGGGCGCTCCGACTTCGATGTGCGGCACCGCCTGGTGGCCTCAGTGACGTGGAACAGCACGGGCGCGCACGAGTCGCGACTGCTCAGAAACTGGCAGGTCTCCGCGCTGATCACGGCGCAATCGGGCCGCCCGTTCACGCCGCGGCTCAGCGTGGACAACAGCAATACGGGCAATACGGGCGGTGCCACGTTTGCGTCGGATCGGCCGAACATCGTATCTGGCACAGCGGCGGGGCAAGCAACGGTCAGCTACGGCGGATACGCATTCGTGACGCCGGCGCGCTACACATTCGGCAACGCAGGTCGCAACATCCTGACCGGTCCCGGGTACGCCTCATTCGATGCGCTGGTGTCGCGGCGGCTGGACCTCGGACACCGCCGCTGGATCGAACTGCGCGCGGAAGTCTTCAACGCGTTCAATCGCTACAACGGGCAACTCCCGGATAGCTTTGTGGATCACGCGACGTTTGGGCAGAGCCTTGCGGCGTTTCCACCCCGCCAGTTTCAGCTCGCCGCGCGCGTCGTCTTCTAGCGCCGCTCCGGGCTCAGTCGGTCTTGGGGAACACGTGGTCGCGGATCACCGTGCAGGTCTTGATGTCGTACTCCGTGTAGAACGACGCGCGGCCCTTCTTCTTCGCTTCGACGTGCTCCGGGTGCGATGACCACGCGCGCATGTTTTCCTCCGTGTCGAAGGCCGCGATCGTGCAGCGCTCGCCATCGGGCGCGGTGAAGGTCTTGTGCGAGATGTAGCCCGGCATCGCGCGGGCCAGTTCGCTCATGCGCGTGGCCCACTGCGTGTATTCGTCTTGAGCGTCGGGATTGAGGCGCGAACGGAATACCGTCAGGATCATGCGGCGACGATAACACGCCGCCAGCCCGCTACAGCGCGTCGATGCCTTTGCCAGTGACCGGATCGACCAACCCCGGCGCGATTTCCTTCAGCGGATCGAGGACGAACGAACGCTCGCGGAAGCGCGGGTGCGGCACTTCGAGTCCGGGCTCGTTGATGATGGCGTTGCCGTAGAGGATCAGGTCGAGATCCAGCGTGCGTGGCGCCCGCGGCGTGAGGCGCGTTCGGCCTTTCTCTCGCTCAATGGCCAGCAACGTGTCGAGCAACGCCCGGGCGGACAACTCCGTGTCTCCGACCACGACGCCGTTGAGATAGGTTGGCTGCGGCTCGGCGACGTCGACGGGCGCCGACTCGATGAAGACGGACACGCGAAGGCCGGTCAGCAGCGCCGACAGGCGTTCAACTGCGAACTGGAGGTAGGCGCGCCGGTCACCCAGGTTCGAGCCCAGCGCGACGGCGACGCGGGTCGTTACTCGACCCAACGGACGGGCATGACGCCGTCGCCCGTAGACGCGCCGGCCATGCGGCGGCCGAGCAGATCATCCTGACCTGAGCCGACCTGATCAAAGAAGCGCTTCTGTTCGAGGGTCTCGCCGACGATGACGTTGGCGAGTTTGCGATGGCGGTCGCTGCGGATGTCTGCGACGCGGAGCTTCCACTTGGCCGCGAGTTCCCCGGCCTGCTGCGCATCCACCGCGACGAGCGGCAGGAACTTGTCGTTCTTCTTCCCTGACGCGGCAACCACCGTCGGCTCGGCGACCACGTCCGGGGCACCGCCAAACTCCGTGATGGCCGCTTCGAGCCAACGCAGGTGCGTATCTTCGCGGTTGATCACGTACTGGTAGGCGTTGTTGAACTCGTAGTCGCTGACGAGCCTGGCCACCGCAATGTGGCGCAGGTAGTTCGTCATCTTGTCGTGGTGCAGTTCACGCAGCAGAGCGAGATCGTCAGCTTTCACGGTGACTCCAGGTGGCTACGCGTTCTGCTTCTGCTTGCAGGTGATGCACACCCGAGTCCACGGAATGGCCTCGAGGCGCGCCGCGGCGATCGGATCGCCACAGTCACGACAGAGACCATACACGCCCTTCTCGAGCCGATAGAGCGCTTCTTCGATCGCCTGCAGAATCTTGGCGTCGGTTTGCTTCAGCTTGAGCTGGATCTCGACTTCGTTGGTGCCGCTCGCCTGATCGGCCATGTCGCCCTGCCGGCTGTTGACGTCGGCCGAGGCCGGGATGGCCCTCGACCCGGTCGACGCGGCCAGGAGTTCGCCGCGTTTGCGCAGGAGCAGATCTTTCAGGTGAGCGAGGGTGGCTTCGGTGAGGGGTGCGGCAGTCACGGTATCTGTTGATTTTAGTCTTACCTGTCGCTGGCGATCAAATCTACTCCGCCCGCAGCGTCCCGAGCGGCTTTCGCACCAGCACGTCAAGACTCGCGGCGAGCCCAACCACGGCTACCAGCAACGTCGTGCCAATCACGCCCACGACGAGCACCGCGGGCGAGGGGTGCCACGCGATGTCGAGCAGTTCGCGGCTGACGGCATACGACAACCCCAGCGCGCCGACGGCGCCCAGGAGACCCGCGAGCGCCCCGAGCACGCCATATTCGATGGCCACCATCGACGCGAGGCGCCACGTGCCGGCGCCCAACGTGCGGTAGATCGCCGCGTCATAGACGCGCTGAAACTTCGTCATGGCCACGGCGCCGATCAGAATCAGGACGCCGCTGACGAGCATGACCGTGCCGACGATCGTCACACCCAGCGTGACGTTGCCCAGCACGTCCTGGATCGTGCGCAACACGTCGCGCACGTCGATCGACGATACGTTCGGATAGCGCATCGCCAGGTCGCGCTGCAACCCGGCACGCGACGCCGCGTCCCCGGCGCCGAGGATGAACCCCAGATACGAATGCGGCGCCCGCTCGATCGCCCCTGGGCGGAACACGAACATGAACCCGCCGTTCTGCGTGTTGTCCCAGGTGACGTTGCGAATGCTCGTCACGCGCGCGCGGATCACCCGGCCCGCCAGATCGAATCGGATCTCGTCGCCGATGTCGAGGTCGTGCTGATCGTGCAGGCTCTGCTCGATCGAGACCTCAGCGTCCAGTCCATCCGACGTGCCGGTGGCGGGCAACGCATCACGCCAGAACGTGCCGGCGGTAATGCGTTCGTTGTCCTCCAGCGTGTTGCGATACGTGATGCCGTACTCCCGGCCGAGCGACCCCTGCTCCCGAATATCGAGTGTCGTGTTCATCTGCACGCGTCGGCCCGAGACGCCCACGATCCGTGCGCGCATCATCGGAATCATGCGCGGCGGCTGCGCAGCGTACTGACTCACCAGCGCCGTGACGCCGTCCACCTGGTCCGTCTGCACGTCGATCAGCACGACGTCCGGGGAATTCCTGCCAGACTCCACGGAGAACTCCGTGAGCAGGTTCGCCTGCACGACGCGAATCGCCAGGATGAAGAACGCCCCCAATCCGACGGCCATCAGGATCACGCGTGTTTGGTTGCCGGGCCGGCCCAGACTCACCATCGCGTGGCGGAGCGAGAACCGGGTGGAGCGCGTGAGCGGTTTCACCCCCCGCACCAGCGCTGCGCTGGCCAGATGCAGCACCAGCGCGACCGCGCCGAGGCCGGCCGACACGTACGCGCCCGACGTGAGCGATCCGGCCTGCCACACAGCCACGGCTGCGAGTGCGATTCCAATCAGACCGGCCACCGCCATCGAGCGCCAATCGCGCGAGCCTGCCGTCGTCGCGGTGTCGGCACGCATCAGCAGCAATGGCTTCACGCGACGGATCTCCATGAGCGGCACGAGCGCGAACAGCAGCGCCACGAGCAGGCCCACGGCACTGCCCTGCAGCACCGCCGACCAGGTCAGGTGCACGGACGGCACATTCAACGCCGTCAGCACCGCTTGCGGCACGGCGGCCAACGCGATTGCGCTCAGACCGGCGCCCATCGCGCAGCCGGTCGCCCCCAGCACGAGAATCTGCAGCACGTAGGTGCCCAGCACTTGTCCGTTCGACGCGCCCACACACTTGAGCACCGCGATGGCTTTCAGCTTCTGTTGCACGAACACGCGCGTGACGCTCCACACGCCGATGCCGCCCAGAACCACGATCGCAAAGCCCACGAGACTCAGGTAGTTTTCGCCGACCGTGAGCGCGCGCCCCAACCGATCCTGCAGGGTGCGCCACGAATTGACGCTGGTCGTGGATCGCTGAAACACGTCGCGCAGCGCCTTCGTGGCCGCGTCCGTGCCGGCGTCATCCATCTTCAGCAGCAACTGGTGGGTGGCGCGGCTGCCGAAGCCCAGCACCGGCAACGCCCGCAGCGCCGCGATATCGATATACACACGCGGCCCGAACGCCACGCCGCCGCTGCGCTGCACCTTCTCGCTGGTCAGAATGTCGCGGATCACGAACGGCGTCCCCGCCAGCACCACCGTGTCGCCAACCGCCACGCCCAGTTGCGCCAGCACGTCGGGCTGCACAATCGCGCCGCGATTCTCGAGCAGCGCGTGCGAGTACGGGCGGCCGCTGGCCAACGTCATGGCACCGTAAAACGGGTACTGCGCATCCACGCCGCGCAACTCGGCCATCCGCGCCGTGGCCAGCCCCACTCCCTCGGCGGGCCGCATCATCGTCATGGTCTGCACGACTTCCGCACGCGCGAGCACGGGCGCCTGCCGCAGTATCTGTTCGAGGCTCGCGGTGGCGGCGCCATCGAGCGGTCGCGGGGATTGCACCACGATGTCGGCGCCGATGAGGCTTCGCGCCTCACGCGTCATCGTGTCGCGCACGTTCTGGATGACGCTCCTGAGCGCGATGATGGCCGCGACACCGATGGCGACGCAGAGAAAGAAAAAGACGAGGCGAATCCATGACGAGCGCATCTCGCGCCACGCCATGCGAAAGACGAACCTCACGCGGGCGCCACCACGTCGCTGACGACATGGCCGTCGCGCAGACGGACGGTGCGATCCGCGCGCGCAGCGAGCTCCAGATCGTGCGTGACCAGGACGAGCGTGCGGCCGTGGCGGCGATTCACGTCCATCAACAGATCGATCACCTGCTGCCCCGTCGTGCTGTCGAGATTCCCGGTCGGCTCGTCAGCGAGCAAGATCGGTGGATCGTTCGCGAGCGCGCGGGCGAGGGCGACGCGCTGCTGCTCGCCGCCGGACAACTGCGACGGATAGTGATGACCGCGGCCCGTGAGGCCCACCTCATCGATGAGCGCCTGCGCGGTCGCGCGTGCGTCGGCGCGTCCGGCGATCTCCATCGGCACCATCACGTTCTCGAGGGCCGTCAGCGACGGAATCAGATGGAAGAACTGAAAGACGATGCCGACCTTGGCGCCGCGGAGGCGGGCGAGACGCTCTTCATCGAGGGCGGTGATGTCGTCGCCGTCGAGCAGGATGCGGCCGGTTGTCGGCGAGTCGAGACCGGCGATCAGGCCCAGCAGCGTGGACTTGCCGCTGCCGGACGCGCCCGTAATCGCCACGGACTGTCCGCGCGGGATGGTCAGCGAGGTCGACTTCAGAATGGTCAGCTGGCCCGCGCCGCTGGTCACGGTGCGAGAGACATCCACGAGTTGGATCATCTATTGCCCGCCCGACGAGCGGCTCACGACGTCGTCGACCATCGGTTTCAGGAACTCGTAGAGACGGTTCGCGATGATCTGCTGGCCGGCGGCGGTCGGATGAATGCCATCGGCCTGATTGAGGTTGGCATCACCGGCCACGCCGTCGAGCAGAAACGGCATCAGCTTGATGCCGGGGTATTCGCGCTTCAGCGCCGAGAACACCGAGCGAAACGCCGTCGCGTAATCCTCACCGAGATTCGGCGGCGCTTCCATGCCGGCGAGGAGGACGTCCACACCTTTTGCGGAGGCCTTGTCGATGATGCCTGCGATGTTGTCGTGCATGGACTTCGGTGAGATGCCGCGAAGGGCATCGTTGCCGCCCACCGCCACGATCAGCAACCGGACGTTGGGGTCGAGCACCCAGTCGACGCGCCGAAGCGCGGTCGCCGACGTGTCGCCGGACTCGCCGGCGTTGACCACGTCCCACGCGTAGCCCTCTGCCTCCATCTTGGCCTGCAGCAACGCGGGATACGCTTCGATCTGAAACACGCCGAGTCCGGCCGTGATGCTGTCCCCGAGGGCCATCACCTTGAGGCGGGCCGGCGGCTCGGTATCGAGGGGCGGCAGCCCCTTCTTCTCTTCAACGACCTTGCTGACGGCGGCTGACTTCGGAAACCACCCGCAGCCCGCGACGACGGTCAGGGCCACGACGCTCGCGGCCACCCCGGCGCATTTGATCCACTTCATGGCGTCTCCAGCTGCGCAGTGAGCGCGGCGATTGCCTGCTCCAACATCGCGCGATGAGCCGTCGTGCGCGCCTTGGTCAAGTCGTCCTTCGCGCGCATCAGGGCCAGCTCAAGTGTTCGACGTGCGGCGGCGGCCGCAGGATCCCCGACTTCCGTCTGCCGGTCGGCGCCCCGCGACTCGCGGTCTGCCTGCTGCGATTCCACCTGCTTGCTCTCGAACCCACGGGCCATCGATACATTATGCTCTTGCCGTGTCATTCAAACGTGCGCTCGGCCCGTTCGACGCCACCATGGTCGTGATCGGCGGCATCATCGGATCCGGCATCTTCATCAACCCGTATCTGGTGGCTCGCGCGCTGGATACGCCCTGGCTCATCCTGGCCGCCTGGACGGCGGGCGGCGCCATTGCGCTGGCCGGCGCCTTCGCGTACGCCGAGCTCGGCCAACGCATGCCGCAAGCCGGTGGGCAGTATGTCTACCTCTCCCGCGCGTGGCATCCCCTGGTGGGCTTCCTCTACGGATGGGCGCTGATCTTCATGATCGAGACCGGCGCGATGGCGGCCGTGGCCATTGCGTTCGCGCAGTACGCCTTGCGCCTGGCCGGACAGCCGGACACGGCGGTGACGATCGTCGCGATCGCGGCCATCGTGCTGCTGTCGGCAATCAACTACGTCGGCGTCACGCCAGGCAGCCGCGTGCTCAACGTGTTCGTGCTGCTGAAGATGGGCGCGCTGGCGATCATCATCGCGCTCGCGCTCTGGGGGCCGTCGGCGCCCGAGTGGCTCTCGATCGGCCGCATCGATTCGACGCCGTCGGGTGCGCTCGCGTTCGGCGCGGCGCTCATTCCGATTCTGTTCGCGTACGGCGGCTGGCAGAACGCCAACTACGTCGCGGAAGAGATGCGCGACCCCGAGCGGCAATTGCCGCGCGCGCTGATCATTGGCACGGCCCTCGTCGTGCTCGTGTATCTGCTCGCCAACGTCGCGTATCTGCGCACGCTCGGTCTGCCCGGCCTGGCCGCCACCGAGACGCCGGCCGCCGACGCGGCCGCTCGCTGGCTCGGAGCCGGCGGCGCCCGATTCGTGGCCGCCGCCATCGCGATCTCCACGTTCGGCTTCCTCGATCTCGCCATCCTGGCGCCAACACGCGTCTACTACGCGATGGCGAATGACGGCGCGTTCTTTCCATCGCTCGCCAAGCTGCATCCCCGGTTCCAGACGCCGGGTGCTGCCATCGTCCTGCAGTCGTTCTGGGCGATCGTGCTCGTGCTCACCGGCAAGTACGGCGACCTGCTCAACACGGTGGTGTTTGCCGACTGGATCTTCTTCGGGCTCACGGTCGCGGGGCTCTTCATGCTTCGTCGCTCTCTCGGCACACCACAGGGATTCACCACGCCGGGGTATCCGTGGCTGCCGGCGATGTTCGTGATGATCTCCCTCGCCGTCGTCATCAGCGTCGTGCTCGAGGCGCCGCTGCGCGCGGCCGCGGGCGCCGGTCTGCTGGCGCTCGGCGTGCCGGTGTATTTTCTCTTCAAACGATCCACCTCACAGAAAGCGGCAACGCGTGGCTGAGATTCTGGCCCCCTACATGCACTGGGCGAAGACCCGCCCGGTCACCGAATTCGATCTGGCCGCCAGCAACATGCTGGCGTGTTCGCTGGATGACCTGCCCGGTGCGTGCGACGCGCTCGAACTGACGGCGAAGAATGACGAAGGCTACGCGCCGTTGGCCGAGGCGATCGCCGCGCAGTACGGCGTGACCGCCGACCGCGTGGTGCACGCCATCGGTTGTTCCGGCGCCAACTTCCTCGTCATCGCCGCGCATGTGCGCGCCGGCGACGCCGTGTTGATGGAAACGCCCGGCTACGACCCGCTGGCGGGCGCCTGTCGGCTGCTCGGCGCGACGGTCCATCACTTCGAGCGCCGCGCCACCGATGGCTTTGCGATCAACACCGCGGCGATGCGCCGCGCGCTGACGCCCGTTACGCGCCTGGCGATCATCACCTCGCCGCACAATCCGAGTGGCGCGACGCTCGATCTGGCGTCCCTGCAGGCGCTGGATACGTTTTCGGCCGAGACCGGCGTCACGGTATTGATCGACGAGGCCTACCTCGACATCACGCGACTGCTGCAATCCGATCCTTCACGGTTTCCCCGTGCGGCGGCGGTGAGCACCCGACTGATCTCCACCAGCAGTCTCACGAAGTCGTATGGCCTCAACGGCCTCCGCTGCGGCTGGGCCGTCGTGCCTCCGGGCGTGGCGGAACGGCTGCGTCGCGTGCGGGACGTGATCGACGGCGTCGGTTCGGCGCCCGTCGACCGGCTCGCGACGCTCGCGTTCGCGCATTTGCCGGCGCTCGGCGAACGCGCGCGACGGCACGTCAGCCACAACCTCGCGCTCGTGCGCGCGTTTCTGGACGCACACCCGTCGCTCGAACTGCTGGTGCCCCTCCACGCGACGATTCTCTTTCCACGCCTCGCCGGCATCGCCGACGCCGGCGATCTGGTCGACCGCGCCGCACGGACGCACGGTGTCACCGTGGCGCCCGGGCGGTTCTTCGACGCGCCGGCGCACCTGCGCGTGAGCGTGGCGGGCGCCACTCCGAACCTGACGGGTGGGCTCGCGCGACTGGCCGACGCTCTCGCGAAGGGGTGACGATGGCGCCCGACGACTACTCGGCCGACTTCGCGCTCAATCCGACGGCTGCGCGCCAGGCGCGCGTCGACCGCTTCCGCCATTTCCAGACGGTCGACGTGCCGCGCCTCCGGCACATCGGCATGGCACTCAATGCCGTCGGCGTGCTGCTCCATAACTACCTGATCTACGGCCACGTCAGTCTGCACGACGGACTCTTCATCTCGAGTGTGCTCGTCGGTTACGCCGTCGTCGCGTGGCTCACGATCCGTCTCCTGTGGCGGCGGATCACGCTCGTCGACATCGGCGACCTCTTTCTCATCGTCGACGTCTTCGCGCTCGCGTTCGTGGTGTACGTCTCCGGCGCGGATCGCAGCCTGCTGTGGCCCGTGTTCCTCGCACGGCCGGCCGACCAGGTCGCCACAACGTTCAGGCGCTCGATGTTCTTCGCGCATCTGGGTCCAGCCGCGTTCCTGGGCCTGATGGTCTACATCACCGCCATCGAGCACCGCGAGATCGCGTGGTCGATCGAGATCTCCAAGGGCGTGATCCTGTATTTCATGGCGATTTACATCGCGTTGACAGCGCGCACCGCGGAAGCACGGCGTAACAAGCTGGCGGACGCGCGTCGCACGGCCGAGCAGGCCGTGCGCACGTCCGACGAACGGCGACGCGAGCTGGAGACCGCGCTGTTCAAGCTCGAGAACGCCAGTAAGGCGAAGAGCGAGTTCCTGGCGAACGTCAGCCACGAATTGCGGACGCCGCTCAACAGCGTCCTCGGCAGCTCGGATCTGCTGCTCGACTCGCCGCTGACGCGCGAACAACGCGAGATGGTCGGTGTGCTCCGTGACTCCGCCGAGTCGCTCACACACATCGTCAATGACATCCTCGATCTCGCGCGGGTCGAAGCGCGGCGCATGCCGTTGGAACAGATTCCCATGCGGCTGCGCGACGTGGCCGGCGCGACGCTGCGCATGTTCACGGCCCGCGCGCATCATCGACCGATCGAGCTGGTCTGCCATGTTGAACGCGATGTGCCCGAGGCGCTCACGGGCGATCCGGTCCGGTTGCGCCAAGTGCTGACCAACCTGATCGGCAACGCGGTCAAGTTCACCGAGCAGGGTGAGATCGTGCTGCGAGTGGAACGCGAAGAGGAACGGGCCGGCCGACTGGCGCTCCGTTTCTCCGTGCGCGACACGGGCATCGGCATCCCCAAGGACCGGCAGGCCGCGATCTTCGAGGCCTTCACGCAAGTGGATGGCTCGAGCACGCGGAAGTACGGCGGGACGGGTCTTGGTCTGACCATCGCCAACGAGCTGGTCACGCTGATGGACGGCCGCCTGTGGGTGGACAGCGAACCGGGGCACGGCAGCACGTTCTCGTTCATCGCCTGGTTCGGTCGCGCCGGCGCGGACACCACACTCGAGGCGCCGTGGGGCACGCGAACGGTGCGCGCGCTGGTGGCGGACGGTCACGGCACGGCGCGATCCGCGCTCGCGGAGGCGCTCGCAATCTGGCCCGCGGACATTCGCACCGTCAGTGGCGGTCATGCGGCCATCGCTGCCGCGGAGGTGGCTCTGGCCGCAGGAGCGCCCTTCGAGCTCGCGTTCGTCGACACCGACCTGCCCGGCATCGACGGCTTTGAACTGGCCACTCGCTTGCTCGCGGCACCGTTCCGCGTCTCGCGCGTGGTCCTGCTGATTCGTAACCGCACATCGCCCCTGGATGCTGAACGCGCGCTGGCGCTCGGAGCGCTCTATCTCGTCAAGCCCGCCACGCAGCAGCCGCTGGCCGAGCTCCTGCGAGGGGCGTTCGGCGCTGATCCGCACCGCGCAGGCCTGCTGCCCCACATGCGACCACCGGTCCGGCCCATGCGCGTGCTCGTCGCCGACGATCACGAAGTGAATCAGGCCGTGGTCGGCGCAGTGCTAAAGAAGTGGGGCCACGCGGTCGCGGCGGCGATCGACGGCCAGGAAGTCCTCGACAAACTGGCCACCGAACACTACGACCTCGTGTTGATGGACCTGCAGATGCCGGTCATGGACGGCCTCGACGCCACGCGACGTCTTCGACAGCGCGAAGCCGCCGCCGGTTCGCCGCGCGTGCCCGTGGTGGCGATGACCGCGCGAGCCATGGACGAAGACCGGGACCGCTGCCTCGCCGCGGGCATGGACGGCTACCTGTCGAAGCCGCTCGACCAACGGGCGCTCTTTGATGTGCTGGCGCAAATCGGGGGCGCCGCACAGGGCGCGCCGGTCTCGTCGTTCGACCCCTCATTGATCGCGCCTGTCATCAGCGATCCGGCGTTGGTCCGTCACGTCGCCGGCCTGTTCCTGTCAACGGTGCCGGGACAGCTGGCGCGGCTGACGCGCGCGCTGGAACTGGGCGACGCGCCACAGGCACTCGCGGTGGCCCACTCGCTGAAGGGGGCCGCACAATATTTCGCCGGCGCCGACACGTCGGCCGCTGAGACGATTGAAGCACTCTGCGCCGACGGCCAGGTGGAGCGCGCGCTGGGCGTGCTCGACCAACTCCGCGCCGACATGGACGCGCTATCAGCGCGTCTTCGCGTCTTCCTTCAGTAGCCGCTTGATGCTCGCGCGTGCACGGCTGCGCAGGGCCGGCGGCAGCGGTGTGCTTGCCGCGCGGTGACACAGTCCCACGGTCGACCGCAGCTCGGCTGTCAGCTGGGTGCAGCGCGGGCATGTCGACACATGACGCGAGATGCGCCCGCATTCCGCTGCGCTGAGATCCCCATCGATGGACGCCGAGAGGCGCTCGATCAACATGTCGCAGCTGGGCGTTCGCTTCGCCATCATGACTCCTTCAACAGGTCGCGCAGCCGGCCGCGCGCGCGGTGCAGCCGCGTCTTCACGTTGTCTTCCGACAAGTGCGTAATCTCCGCCACTTCACGCGTCGACAACCCTTCCATCTCGCGCAACAGCACAATCATCCGATCCACCGGCGCGAGCGCCGCGAGCGCCGCACGCAGCCGCTGCCCGAGCCACGCGTTCAACGCCTGCGCCTCGGGTCCATCGGCCGCGTCCGCCACCTCCATCGGCGCGCCATCGAGCGGCGCGAGATGGGACGGTTCGCCCACGTGCTTGCGCCGCTTCATCAGGCAGAAGTTCCGCACCGTGCGAAACAACCACGTTCTGAACGCCTCCGGCCGCTCGATCTTCTTCACGTGCCGGTACGTCTTCAAGAGCGCCTCCTGCATGACGTCTTCCGCATCATGCGGGTTGCCGCACACCAGCAGGCTGAAGCGGAACGCCACCGACTGCACGCGCATGAGCAGGCGCTCCATCGCCACCTGTCCACCCGCGGCCGCGGCCCGCACGAGCGCTTCGTATTCAGCGCCGACATCAGCGCTATGTGAGAGATGCAGATCCCGCGGTTTCGTCACAACTCCTTGTATTGTCCGCGCTTTTCCCGCGACCTGTCACGTTTGCTCCGACGTCTGCATCTCTCCCCTGATGGAACGACGATTGCTTTCCGCCATTGGCACCGCCGGCCTGCTGCTGCTCCTGGCCGCCCCCGCAACCGCACAGGCCCCGCTGTCGCTGTCACAGGCGATCGACGAGGCCGTCGCCCGTAACCCGTCGCTCGCCGCGGCTCGGGCCTCTGGGCGGCAGGCGCAGGCCGACACGCGCGCCGTGCGTGCGGAGTGGCTGCCGCGGATCAACTTCTCCGAAGGTTGGCAGCGATCCACGCAGCCAGTGGCCGGCTTCGGCACACTGCTCAACGCGCGCCGCTTCACCGCCGCTGATTTCGCGATCGACCGCCTCAACCGGCCGGGTGCGGTCGATGGGTTCTCGCGACGACTCGGCGTGTCGCAAGTCCTCTTCGACGGCAACCACCTGCGCGCGGCGTCCGCGATGGCCACGGGGCGCGCCGCGATCGCTGATGCGAGAACAGCCGCCGCCATGGCCAACCTCGCGCTCAACGTGACTCAAGCCTACGGGCGCCTCGCCTCCGCGCAGGCCGGTGCGGACGCGGCGAAGGCGGCTGTCGCCTGGGCGCAGGAAGACTTGTCGCGCGCCACGTCACGGCGCGATGCGGGCACCGCCACGGACGCCGACGTGCTCGCGATGTCCGTGCACGCGGCCGACATGCGCCAGCGGCAACTGCAGGCGGACAGTGACATCGTGACGGCCCGCGCGGCGCTCAATCAACTGATGGGCGCACCCGTCGACCGGACCTTCACCATCGCGCTGCCTGCACCGGGCGCGACCGCACCGGAACTGGCCGCGTTGGTGGCCGAGGCGCGCAGGTCGCGTCCTGAACTACACGAGGCGGATCAGGCGCTGGCGATTGCCCAGGCCGGCGTGCGCGATGCGCAGGGCGGCTGGCTGCCGACCATCGCCGCGGGCGCGGGATACGAATGGAACGGGCTCACCTTCACGTCGCGCGAGTCGGCCTGGACCGTGGGCGCCGAGCTGCGCTGGAGCGTGTCGGTGGGCGGCGCGGAAGCCGCGCGCGTGACCTCGGCCCGCGCCGCGGTTGATGCGGCTCGCGCGTCGCGCGCGGCCCTCGACAGCGCGATCGAAGTCGACGTCCTGACCGCGCGGCAGCAGTGGCTCGTCGCCCGCGCCCGCATCGACGTCGGCCGCCTGTCGGTCGACGACGCGAAAGAAAGTCTGCGGATTACGCGGCAGCGATACGCGGCCGGGCTCGCGTCGGTCCGCGACGTGCTGGCCGCATCCGCCGCCGAGTTGGCGGCCGAAGCGCAGCACACGGCCAACGCCGTCGCGGTGGTCACAGCCTGGGCTGCGCTCGAACGCGCACTCGGCCGCACCGCATTCACACACCTTCAGTAGAGACGCCATCCCATGAGGCCCCACGTGCGCATCCGCTTCGCTTTCGCCGCTCTTCCCCTGGTCTTCAGTGTTGCTGCCTGCAGCACACCATCGGAGACGACGCCCGACAACTCCCCCGCTGTGGCCGTGACGACGGTGACCGCGAGCCAGCTCGATTGGCCGGCGCACTTCGATGCGGGCGGTGTGCTGCGCGCGCGCACCACCGCCACCATCGCCAGTCGCCTCCTCGCGCCGGTGCTCAGCGTGAAGGTGCGCCCGGGCGATCGCGTGAAGCAGGGCCAGACGCTGATTGAGCTCGACGCGGCCGGGCTCGGTGCGCAGGCCACGCGCGCTGCGGCCGCGGTCACCGCCGCCACGTCCGGCGCCGTCGCCGCCGGCGCGGACGTCGAGGGCGCAGACGCCGCCGTCGTGCTGGCCAAGGCCACGCACGCGCGCATCGCGCAACTGCGCGCCGATCGCGCCGCCACAGCGCAGGAACTGGACGAAGCGGTCGCGGCGCTCGCGGCGGCCGAGTCGCGCCTCAAGGGCGCGCGCGCTCGCCACAGCGAGGCCACCGCCGGACTTGACGCGCTCACCGCCGCGCGCTCCGCGGCCGCGACCGACGCCTCCTACCGCACCCTCACCGCGCCGTTCGACGGCGTCGTGATCTCGCGCAGCATCGATCCGGGATCCATGGCCACGCCGGGCGCGCCCCTCCTCGTCATGGAGAACCCGGCGGCGCTGCAACTGGACCTGCGCATCGACGCCGCGCGCGCGCCCTTCATCACGCTGGGACAGACGGTGCAGGTACACATCGACACCGACGCGGACACCGCGCCGGGCCACGCCGGCCGCGTGACGGAGATCTCGACGATCGACACCGGCGCACACAGCTTCGGCGTCAAGATCGACCTCGCCGACAGCACCGGCTGGCGTTCAGGCCTCTACGGCCGCGCGCAGTTCGCCGCCGCTCCGCGCAAGACGGTCGTGATTCCTGCGGCCGCGGTGATTCGACGCGGACAGCTCAGCTTCGTCTTTGCGGCCTCCGCCGACGGCCATGCCCGCCTCCGCGCGGTCGCCCTCGGAGAGTCGGGCGCCAACGGCGTCGAAGTCCTCGACGGCCTCTCCGCCGGCGAGTCGATCCTCATCAACCCGCCGGCCGCGCTGACCGACGGCACGAAAATCACGACCACGGGCGCGGCCTCAGGGGTGAAACGATGAGCGCGCCTGTCGGACTCGCGGGCCGTCTGGCCGGCGCATTCCTCCACTCGAAGCTCACGCCACTCGTGATCGTCACGTCTCTGCTGCTCGGCATCGACGCGATCATCTCCCTGCCGCGCGAAGAAGAACCCCAGATCATCGTCCCGATGATCGACGTGTTCGTGAACCTGCCCGGCGCGTCGCCGACCGAAGTGGAACAGCGCATCACGCGCCCGCTCGAGCGCCGCCTCTGGGAAATCCCCGGCGTGGAGTATCTGTACTCCACGTCAAGCCCGGGCCGGTCCATGCTCGTCGTCCGCTTCATCGTGGGACAGGACGAAGAGCGCGCGCTGGTCCGACTCAATCAGAAGCTCGCCGGTTCGGCCGGCGAACTCCCGCCTGGCGCGTCGGCCCCCATGGTGAAGTCGCGATCGATTGACGACGTCCCGGTGATGGCGCTCACGCTCTGGGGCAAAGGCTACGACGACGTGCGCCTCCGCCAGATGGCGGGCCAACTGCGCGACTCGATCAAGGAGGTGCCGGACATCTCGGAGGTCACGCTCATCGGCGGCCGCCCGCGTCAGGTCTCCGTGGATCTCGACCCGACGACGCTCGATGCGCGCGGCCTCGATCCGCTGGGTGTGTGGCAGGCGCTCACGCGGTCGAATGTGCGGCAGGCCGCCGGGCAACTGCTCAACTCGAATCAGTCTCGCGCGCTCGAAGCCGGCTCGTGGCCGACGTCCACGCCAATGCTGCGTGATGTGGTCGTGGGCATGAGCGGCGGAGCGCCGGTGCACCTCGGGGACGTGGCGACCGTCACGGACGCCGGCGGCGAACCTGAGGACTACGTGGCGTTTCATTCAAAAGCCAGTCAGTCCTTCCCTGCCGTCACGCTGGCGATTGCCAAACGCAAGGGCACGAACGCCATTGCCCTCACGCGCCGGATCGAAGAGAAGCTCGACACGGTGCGCGGCTACCTCGTGCCGAGCGACCTCCAGGTCACCGTCACGCGCAACTACGGCGAGAGCGCCGAGCAGAAGTCGAACGAACTGCTGTGGCACATGCTGCTCGCCGTCATCTCGGTCTCGCTGCTGATCTGGTTTGCGCTCGGCCGCCGCGAGTCGGTGGTGGTCATGACGGCCATTCCCGTCACGCTCGCCCTCACCCTCTTCGTCTTCTATCTCTACGGTTACACGCTCAACCGCATCACGCTCTTCGCGCTCATCTTCTCCATCGGCATTCTCGTGGACGACGCGATCGTGGTCGTTGAGAACCTGGTGCGGCATGCGCGGCTCGCGGGCGGCGCCATGACCGATGCCATCGCCATTCGCGCGGTCGACGAAGTGGGCAATCCGACGATTCTCGCCACGCTCACCGTGGTGGCCGCCATTCTGCCGATGGCGTTTGTGGGCGGACTCATGGGGCCGTACATGCGACCGATCCCGATCGGCGCCTCGGCGGCGATGCTATTTTCGCTCGCGGTCGCGTTCATCGTCACGCCCTGGGCCGCGGTCCGGCTGCTGAAGCACAGCGGCGAGCACGGCGTGGAGAAAGAAGGCAAGTTCACGCAGCTCTATCGCGCCATGATGGCGCGGCTGATTCGTGACACGCGCAGCCGCTGGATCTTCCTCACGTCGGTGGCGGTCCTGCTTGTCGGTTCGGCGGCGCTCGTGCCGCTCGGCTTCGTGAAGGTGAAGATGCTGCCGTTCGACAACAAGAGCGAACTGCAGGTGGTGGTGCGGCTGCCCGACAACGCCCCGCTCGAGTCGACGGCGCGCGTGGCCACGTCCCTGGCCACCGAGGCGCTCAAGGACCCGGATGTCGTCAGCGCCCAGAGCTACGCCGGCACGTCGTCGCCGTACACATTCAATGGCTTGGTGCGGCACTACTTCCTCCGCCAGCAGCCGAATCTTGCCGACGTGCAGATTCAACTCACGCCGAAGGAAGACCGCTGGGAACAAAGCCATGCGATCGCGAAGCGGCTGCGCGCGGCGCTGCTGCCAATGGCCACCGCGCTCGGCGCCACGATCCAGGTCGTGGAGGTGCCGCCCGGCCCCCCGGTGCTGCAGACGCTGGTGGCGGAAGTCTACGGGCCCGATCCCGAGCGGCGTCTGGATCTGGCGCGCCGCGTCAAGTCCGTGTTCGACACCACGCCGGGCGTCGTCGACACCGATTGGTACGTGGAAACGTCGAAGCCGAAGTGGCGTCTTGATGTGGACCAGGAGAAGGCCGCGGCCGCGGGTCTCTCCGCATCCGACGTGTCGAATGTCGTCAGCATGGGCGGCGCCGGCAGTCCGGCCGGACTGCTGCATGACCCGCAGGCGCGTGAGGATGTGCCGATCGTGTTGCGCCTGCCGAAACACCTGCGCGGCTCGCTGGATGCGGTGCAGTCGCTCCGCGTGCAGGGTCGCGAGCGCGTGGCCGTCGGCGAATTGACGACATCAGTGGCGGCGGAGGATGAGCCGAGCGTGTACCACAAGAACCTGCAGCCGGTGACCTACGTGACCGGTGACATCGCGGGCCAGGTGGAGAGTCCGGTCTACGCGATTCTGCAGATGAACAAGGCCATCGCCGCCACGCCCGGCCCGACCGGTCAGCCAGTGGAGATCTTCAACGCCACGCTGCCGACCAACAGCGCCGAGTACGCAATGAAGTGGGACGGCGAATGGCACATCACGTATGAGGTATTCCGCGACCTCGGCATTGCGTTCGCCGCCGTGCTGATCCTGATCTACATTCTCGTCGTCGGCTGGTTCCAGTCGTTCGCCACGCCGATGACGATCATGATGGCGATTCCGTTCTCGCTCGTCGGCATCCTGCCGGCGCACGCGCTGGGCGGCGCGTTCTTCACGGCGACGTCGATGATCGGCTTCATCGCCGGCGCCGGCATCGTCGTGCGCAACTCGATCATCCTCGTGGACTTCGTGGAGCTGCGCATCAGCGACGGCATGGCCCTCGAAGACGCCGTGATCGACGCGGGCGCCGTGCGTTTCCGTCCGATGGCCCTCACAGCGGCCGCGGTCATCGTCGGCGCCGGTGTCATCTTGTTCGACCCCATCTTCCAGGG
>CAYHEX010000032.1:0-21891 GCA_964355365.1 uncultured Solibacteraceae bacterium
GAAGTTGTCGCTCATGTTGCCGCCGATAATGACGAGCGTGCCTTTGGCCGGGCCGTACTCGGGGGCGGCCTGCGCGGCAGCCGCAACCGCCGGCTGTTGGGCGGAGAGCGGCAGCGAGAGCGTGAGCGCGAACGCAGCGGCCAGCGCGACGAGCCAGGCCGCGCGCAGGCGCGGACGGCCGGCGGCCGGGCGAACGCGCTTACTTGACGTCAACGATCACCACCACGGCCGTGCGGAGTTTGGTCTTGAGCCGAGCGCCGCGGGCGAGTTCCACTTCCTTGCCTTTCGTCGCCAGCACCGTGCCGCCGGCCCCAGCCGCGCCACCGAGCACCGCGCCTTTCTTGCCGCCCAGCAACCCGCCGACCACCGCGCCGGCAGCGCCGCCGATGGCGCCCTTCTTCGCGTCGGAGCCCTTCGAGCCCTCGGCCTCCATCGAGACTCTGGCGTCGATCGGATACGCCTTGCCGGCAAAACGGATCTCGTTGAAGCGAAGCGCCAGCTCAGCCTTGCCCTTGACGCGACCCGACTCCACGGCTGATGTCACGACACCAACCACCTCGGCGCCGGCGGGCAGCACCTCGGTGCCGTCCACCATCACCGCATCCGACAACGTCGCGGTCACCTTGTCTTCGACCTTGTTCTTGTCCGACGCGACAGCCGCCGACAGGATCAACGTGACCGGCGTGTCAGCCGGCACCGTCAGTTCCCTGGCGACGGGCGCAGGGGCCGGTGCTGGCTCTGGTGCTGCGGCCGGCGCCGACCCAACACTCGTGACGGCAGGCGCTGCGGCGCCGGGTGTGGCAGGCGCGGGTGCCGGCGCTGCGGCGGCGGCAGCCCCGGGCGTGGCAGCCGGCGCGGGCGCCGGCTGCGGCTCGGACGTACCCGAGCAGGCCGAGGCGCCGGCCAGGGCCGTTGCCACAAAGAACACACGAGCAAACAGCAGTGACGAGCGCATGGCGAACTCCATTCAGTCAGTCAGACCGTGGGAACAGCTTCCGGGTTGCGTGATCTTACAAGAACGGCGTGCGTGCGATCAGGCTGATCGGCACGCGCGCCGCCTTTTCTCTGCGAATGGGACGACCCGAGTACGTCCCCGTGGTCTTCCCGTCCCTGAACACGAACTGGCCGTTCACCCAGACGGTCTTGATGCCCACCGCCTGCGCCTGCGCCTTCCCAAAATCCGCGCGATCCGCCACCGCCGCCGGATCGAACAGCACCAGATCTGCGAAGTACCCGGGCGCGATACGGCCACGATTCACGATGCCGACATTGGCGGCCGCCAAACTGGTCATCTTGCGCACGGCCTCTTCGATGCCAAAGAGCTTCTTGTCGCGCACGTAGGGGCCGAGCACTTTGGGAAAGCTGCCGAACCCACGCGGATGCAAACCCGTCGACTGCCCGTCGCTGCAGACATTCGCGAACGGCCAACGGATCAACCGCTCGACGTCGGCGTCGGCCATGCCGCGCGCCACGATGCTCACGCCCGAGCCGCCGGGCTCCGCGAGCAGGTCCATCAGCGTCTGCACGTTCGGCGTGCCGCGCATCACCGCCACATCCGCAAGCGTCTTCCCGGCGTATTCCGGATGGCGCCGGTAGCTGTTGAAGATGATCTCCTCAGCGCGCGTGACATGTTCGAGCACGAACTTCGCCTCGGTCGCATCGGCGAAGTTGCGCTTCGGAAAGAACACGCCGAGATTCGACTGCCAGTACGTGTACGGATAGATGTCGGCAGTAAGTTGCACGCCGTCCGCGCGCGCCGCGTCGAGCACGCCGATCGCCTTTGCGGCCTGGCCCCACAAATCGAGCATGCCGAGCTTGATGTGCGAGATCTGCACGGGCATCTTATTCGCGCGGCCGATCGCGATCACTTCATCGATCGCGTCCCAGAACCAGCGATCCTCGCTGCGCACGTGGCTGATGTAGCGGCCGCCCGCATCACCGGCCACCTTGGCGAGCGCCAGCACTTCCGACTTGTCGGAGTAGATCCCCGGGTCGTACTCCAGACCGGTGGACAACCCGAGCGCGCCGGCATCCATCTCCGCCTGCAGCAAGGGCTTCATCTTCTCGACCTCGCCGGATGTTGCCGTGCGCTTGAAGTCATCCCCCATCACGCGGCTGCGCAACGGCCCGTGACCCGCGTACGAGGCCACGTTCACAGACACCGGCTCCTCCTCGAGCCGGCGGAACAGCGCCGCCAACCCGGATCCCCCGCCATCCTGACCGGCAACGATCGTCGTCACGCCCTGACTGACCATCGCAAGCGCGTTGCGCGCGGTGGCGAGGCCGCGGTCGTGGTGGCTGTGCGTGTCGATGAACCCCGGCGCCAGCGCCAGCCCGCGCGCGTCGAGCATGAGGTCGCCACGCTCCGACAACACGGTCCTGGCATCTCCGACGCCGACGATGCGATCGCCGACGATCCGGACATTCATGCGAGCGGGTGGAGCGCCGGTGCCGTCGATGACGAGCGCGTTGTAGATGTAGAGGGGCGTGGGCGCGTCCTGCGGCCCGAACGCCGACGGCGTGGCGCTCGCGATCAGCGCGAGGGTTGCGCTCGCAATCAGAACAAGTAGCAGCGGAAGGCGCGTGCGCATCGTGGACGCATTATCGATCATCCCCACAGCTCCGGCGCAGGTGGACTGACGAAACCATCGACGTAGCGCATCGGGTGCGGACGATCGCTCTTCTGCAGGAGCGGACCGTCGAGGTCGACCCACTGCGCGAATTGCGCGATGAGAAATGCCGGCGCCATGCCGAGCGAGGTGCCACACATGTTGCCGACCATCACGTCCAGCCCGCGCGCGCGCGCCTCGCGGGCCAGGGCGAGCGCCTCGCTGAGCCCGCCGCACTTGTCGAGCTTGATGTTCACGGCCTGATAGCGGGTCGCCAGCGCATCGAGCGACGCGCGGTCTGTGCACGACTCGTCGGCGGCGATCGGGATCGGCGATCGCAGACCTGCGAGTGCAGCGTCTCCGCCGCGCGGCAACGGCTGTTCGATGAGCTCCACGCCCGCATCGCTCAGCGCGGGCAACAGGGACTCGAGCAATGTGGGCGTCCAGCTTTCGTTCGCGTCGATGATGACGCGCGCCGACGGGAGTTCGTCGCGCACGAGTCGCACCAGATCCACGTGCCGCACGGCATCGACCTTGAGCTTGATCAGCGGCATATGACGCGCCGCTCGCGCCCTTCGCCGGATCTCATCGTCCGTACCGAGGCCGATGGTGTACGCCGTCGTGACGGCGTGGAGCGGCGGCAGTCCCGCCGCGCGCCAGGCCGGAATGCCTGACTGTTTTGCGCGCAGATCCCACAGCGCGCAGTCGATGGCGTTGCGGGCACCGCCCGCCGGCAACAGCGCGCAGAGCGCGTCACCACCCAGATCCGCCGAGAGCATTCCGGCCATCGCACGGATCGTGGCGGCCATGCGCTCGGGCGTGTCGCCGTCGTAGTCCACGCCGGCCGCTTCCGCGCGACCGACGTGCCCCGCCGCATCGGTCAGGGTCACGAACAGCAGCGGCAGGTCGTGCATCACCTCGCGCGCGATCTCGAACGGCTCGAGCAACGGCCAGCGCTCGATCGTCAGATCCACGCACAACGTCATGCCAGCAGTCGTCGCGCGATCGCGTCCACACCGCCGCGCATCGGATCGCACACCGGCAGGTCGAACTCAGCGGCGAGGCGTTCCTGATACTGCCGCCACGCCGGCTCGTCGAGCGACGATGAGTTGATGGAGAGTCCGGCGCAGCGCACGCGCGGGTTGGTGAGCCGCGCGGCTTCCACGTAGCGGTCGATGGCCGTGCCGAGCGGCGGAATCGGCATATGCGGAAAGTCTTCGATCGTCTGACGCGAGGGGTCGTGACACAACACGATCGCGTCGGGCTGGGAGCCGTGGATCAGCCCCATCGTGACGCCGGCGTACGCGGGATGGAACAGGGCGCCCTGGCCCTCGATCACGTCCCAATGGTCCGGGTCGTTGTCGGGCGACAGCAGCTCCGCGGCGCCCGCAATGAAGTCGGCGACGACCGCGTCGATGGCGATGCCTTCGCCCGCGATCATGATGCCGGTCTGTCCGGTCGCGCGGAAGGTGGCGCGAGCGCCGGCCGCGGTGAGCGCGCGCGTCAGCGCCAATGCGGTGTACTTCTTCCCGAGCGCGCAGTCTGTGCCGACCGTCAGCACACGGTTGCCGCTGCGTTTGATGCCGGTGCCCGTTGGCAACACGCGATCGGTTGCGCGCACGTCGACGAGCCGCGCGCCGCTGCGGGCCGCGGCCTCGACCAGTTCCGGAAAGCTGGTGAGGCGCGTGTGCATGCCGCTCACGACGTCGAGGCCGGTGCCGAGCGCCTCGATGAGGGTCGGGAGCCACGCACGCGGAATCTGGCCGCCGACCACCGCCACGCCAATCACGAGGGAGCCCGCGCCTCGGGCGGCGGCATCGCGCGGTCGCATGGATGGCAGCCCCAGCGTCACCGTGCTCCCGGCGAGCGCGAGCTCGCCCATCACATCGGCGCCGCACCAGTCGCGCAATCCGCAGCCGGTCTTCGCATCGGACGCGAGCGTGATGTCACCGAGGAAGACGAGATACGGTTTGCGCAGGACGATCATCGCGTCCGTGCGGTCACGACTCTGAGTGCTGAGGCGCCGATCCGCTGTCGTACACGCCGCGATAGGCCGGCGGCAGCAGTTCGGCGATGGCGCGGCCGATCGCATCCACGGCGGCGCGTCGATCACCGCCGACATCAGCGAGCAGGGCATCCGCGCGAAACGGCCGCCCGACGTGCATCACCACGGTGGCCGGCGCGAGTGCGGGTTTGTCGATCGGGAAGATGGACTCTGTGCCGGAGAGGCCGACGGGCAGCACCCAGATCCCTGGCTGGTCGAGGTAGCGCGCGACGGCCGGCAGCATGGGCTGCATGCCGCCCGAGCGGCTGCGCGTCCCTTCGCCAAACAACACCAGCGCATCCCCGGCCGCCAGCCGTTCCAGCGCCACGTCGATCGACTGACGCGCGGCCCGCGCCACATCGCGGGCGTTCAAGACCGCCTCCTCCGAGGAGACATCGGTGCTTTGGGGCGCTCGCACCGTGCCAAAACACAAACTCGCGAAACGACGCTCGCGGCTCGTGAACACCTTCGGGCCGGCGACCACCGTCATTCGATCGGCCATGGCCGAGCCACCCGATCGATAGAGAAGACCCTCGATCACGTTGGCGTCCGCGTACGACAGATGGTTGGAGAAGAGCACGACCGGCACGTCGGCGACGGTCGCCAGATGCTCGACGCCCAGAACCTGTGAGTCCGGCTTCAGGAATCGATCCGCGAGCCGGTGGTGGATCCGCTGCACGAGCGGATCTCCCGGCGAGTAATCCCAGCCACGATCGGCGACCATGCGCGCTTTGAGAGTGACCAGCGCCGCGTCTCCGGCCTCGTCGACCTCCGCTTCGAGCGCGGTCCGGACGTCGGACAGAGACAGGACGTCGTGGCCGACGAAGTCGAGGACGGCGGCTATCAACGCGTCGCGGCTGGATGTACTGCGTCCACTCATACGCCGACGGCCTTCTATCCTTCGGCCGGGGTATCCATGCCGGCCCAGAGGTTCATCGTGTTCAGTTCCTCTCGGCCGCAGGCCTTGAGGTGCACGAAGATCTGGGTGCGGTAGGCCGCGTAACCGGAGAGCACGAGGTTCACGAGGAACGAACCGCGCGTATAGGTCTGGCCGAACATCTCGAACTCCTCGCGGAAGTTGGCGTCGGACATCTCGCCGATGACTTTCGGATAGAGATCACCCTGCGCGGCAATTGCGGCAATCACCTGCTCGAGCGACATCGCCGCGGCGGCCTGCTCGCCCGCGCCCCACGCCTCGCCGTCGAACACGCCGGTCCTGGCCGCGTTGGTGAGCGCCGGTCCCATGAGCGTGAGATACCGCAACCACTCGATCGTGCTGCGCTGTTTCGGCGTCGGGCGATAGTCGATGGATCGCGCATCGACCTTGCCGGCCAGATGGACGAGGATACGGACTTCGTTCTGCAGCGACGCGATCAATTCAGCTTTGGTCAGGACCATTGAAATCTCCAGAAATATCGGACCGCCGCACGATACCACACACCTCCGACGCTATAATTCCGGCACTCCTATATGGCCATCGCTGCGGGTACTCGACTCGGGCCTTACGACATCGTCGCGCCCATCGGCGCAGGCGGCATGGGCGAGGTGTACAAGGCCCGCGACACGCGGTTGCAGCGCGACGTCGCGATCAAGGTTGTACCCGAGTCGATCGCCGGCGACGCGGCCGCGCTCGCACGTTTCGAGCGCGAGGCACAAGCGGTGGCGGCGCTGTCGCATCCGAACATTCTGGCAATCTACGACATCGGCCACGAGGCCGGCACCGCCTTCGCGGTGATGGAACTCCTTTCAGGCAAGACCCTGCGTGAGGCCCTGATCGGCGGGCCGCTGCCGATCCGCAAAGCGCTCGACTACGGCCGGCAGATCGCCGACGGACTTGCGGCAGCGCACGATCGCGGCATCGTCCATCGCGACGTCAAGCCGGAGAACATCTTCATCACCACTGAGGGGCGCGCGAAGCTGCTCGATTTCGGGCTCGCGCGCGTACAGCCTGTGGTGTCGAGCGCCGGCGAGACGATGATGGCGCAGAGCGACACGGCGCCGGGGACGATTCTGGGCACCATCGGCTACATGGCGCCCGAACAGGTGCGCGGCCTTGCGGTGGACGCGCGCACCGACATCTTCGCGTTCGGCGCGGTGTTGTACGAGATGCTCGGCGGCGCGCGCGCGTTCGGCGGCAACACACCGGCCGACACGCTCAGCGCCATCTTGAACGTGGATCCGCCGGACGTCGCCGCGCTCTCTGGCAGCGCGAATCCCGGGCTCGATCGTATCGTGCGCCGCGCGCTCGAAAAGGAACCGGCGCAGCGATTCCAGTCGGCGCGGGACCTGGGCTTCGCGCTCGAAGCCATCGCCACCGTCAGCGGTTCGGCCGCCGGCGTGGCGGCCGCCGCACCTGTGCCGAGCCGCGCGCGCACGTGGCCGCGTGTGGCGATCGCGCTCGCGGCGGGTGTGGTGCTCGGCGCCGTCGCCTGGCGCGCGCTGGCCCCGGCAGGCGCGTCGGATGCTGACACCGCCGTGCAACGCTTCACGCTGCCGGCCACCGAGTTCCAGGTTGGCGCGGAGTGGGTGGCCGTGTCGCCCAACGGTCAGACGCTGGCCTGGGGCGGCAACGTCGCCTCATCGTCGAGCCAGAATCTCGGCCTCTGGCTTCGTCGGCTCGATCGAACATCGGCTGAACCCGTGCGCGGGGTCAACGATGCCCGGCGCTGCGTGTTCATGCACGACAACACGCGATTGCTGTGCACCGGCACCAACCAGCTCTTCACCATCGATATCGACAACGGACGGCGCACGATCGTGTGGGACGGCACCCGCGACACCGCGCGGTTTGCGCTACGCGGCGTGGCGCTCGCCCCCGATGAACGCATCGCCATTGGCGTCAACCGCGGCATCGGCCTCATCGAAAATGGCGTCGTGCGGATGCTCGCGACGCCGGAGGGCACGGAGACCGGGCTCGGCCATCCGCATTGGACACCCGACGGTCGACAGCTGGTCTTCAATGCGCGCATGCAGGACGGCACGACGTCCGCGTATGTGATGCCGGTCGAGGGCGGCAGCCGGAAGGTGCTGAGCTTGCCGCAGGACATCGCCGGTCCAAACGTCGCGTTCGACGGCACGCTGCTCTATGGCCAGTCTGGCGTGCTCTGGGCGCAGCGATTCAACAGCGCGTGGCAACCGGATGGCGCCCCGGTGCGCCTCGCGGGCGATCTTGGCATGGACGCCAGTTCCGGATTCATGAGCGTCGGTTCGTCAACCACCGGCATGCTCGTGTTCCGATCGCCGTCGTCGAGCGACTCGCAGTTCGAGTGGGTGGATCGCACCGGCCGGCTCGAGCGCGCGGTCGGGCCTCAGGATTCCTGGGTCAACTTCGACGTCGCCGCAGACGGCCGCATCGCGGCCACGCGACGCGAGCCATTCGTGAACGGCAACGCCCTCTGGTTCATTGATCCGGCGCGTCAACTCACGACCGAACTCGGCCGCTTCGAAGGCCAGTCGCACAGCGACCCGACATTTTCTCCGGACGGCACGCATCTCGCCTTTCGGCGCGGATCGCAGCTCCTCCTGCGCGCCATGCAGGGCGGCACGGAGGTCGTCGTGCGCAACTTTCTGGCCTACCCGGATTCATTCAGTCGCGACGGTCGCTATCTGACCGTGGGCCGACCGGTCCCCGGCGGCTACGACGGCTGGGTCATGGACATGAACGATCCGACCAAGGACGTGGTCATCGTCAAGGACATGCTGCTCGTCGATGAGCTCAAGTTCTCGCCCAACGGGAAGTGGATCGCGTTCCACGCCGCGCAGAAGGCCACGCCCGATGTGTTCGTCACGCCGTTTCCGCCAACCGGCGAGCGCCTGCAGGTTTCGGCGAACGGCGGCTTGCAGCCGCGATGGAATTCCGACGGCACGGAACTCTACTTCCTCGACACCAACGGTCAGATGATGTCGGCCGCGATGCCGGGCGGTGATCCGCGCAAGAGCGCTGCACCGCAGCCGCTGTTCCGGACCACACTCCAGACATCGTCGGCGATGGACCAGTTCGCGGTGTCCGCGGACAACAAGCACTTCCTCATTCGTCGTCCGGCGAAGACCGATTCGAATGAAGCGCCGGTGCAGGTGATTCTCAACTGGCGCAAGCTGCTGCCCGTCGCCGGCAAGTAGCAATCGCGTTGCCGTCCAGGGTGTGCGTCGTCACCCACGGCTCAACGCACTCGCGGCCACTGCAAGGGCCGCGCCCAACATGAGTCGTTTAAGAGGCACACGCATGGGCGCTTACTTCGACTTCAGGATGCACACCGCATACGGGCGCGTCGCATCGTTGATCGCCTTGAGCAGCGCCGCGTGGTCGGCCGACGACGTGATCTCCATCACGGTGGTGTCGAAGTGCCGCGAATCCCTCGCGAGCAGGGCGAAGTCAGTCCACGACTTGACGGGGGTGGATTTGCCCGGGGTCAACGGATTCTTCATGGCGTCTAAAGTACCCGGCTGGCCACGCACACGCAACATGGCTAGAATGCCCGAGGGTGACGTAATGAACTGTTCGAGCTCGCGTTCTGGATCACGGTCGGCCGGTCTCCTGTTCGCGGCGACGTCGCTGCTCTTCACGATGGCGTGCGGCGCCGACGTCCCGGCAAAACCGGAAGCCGCGGCAGCGGTGTCCAAAGCCATCACGTCGACGCTCACCAGAACGGTGCGGTCGGCAACGTACTGCCAGACGGTGCAGGCGGACTTCTCCTTCGTCAGCATGGGCCAGGTGGATCTGGTGGAGATGTTTCAGAACCTGATCGACAAGCGCCCATTGAACGACGCTGCGGCCGCTGGCGTCGTCAAGGTCGAGCTCAAGGAGTTTCGAGTGGCGCCGGGCGGGCGATCGCCGGATCCGTCGTGTGACGCGCTGCACGCGCAGTACATTCAGGGCGGCGCTGGCGGTCCGGTGCGCTTCGCCGTGGTGCGGACGACGCTGACACCGAAAGGCACGGCCGCTGGTGTCGAGTTCGACAGGCCGATAGAGGTGGCCACGCGTGAGTTGGTGGACGTGATCGATGTTCGGCCCGAACGCGGCGGATTGACGGCAGTGAAATACACGTGGACGTGGACCCCCACGACGATGGCCGAGACGATTGGCTACACGCTTGCCGCATCGCAGGAGGCCACCGCGCGCCTCCGGCACTCGGACGGCGGCTGGGTCGTTGAAGACACGGGCGTCAAGCGCTGACGTTTCTTGAAACTGTCATCCGTCCCCAGGTTCATCGATTGGTTGAGCGCCTTGAGGAGCGCCGCGTGGTCGGGCGACGACATCACCTCCATCAGACGCTGCGCCCTCTCCTCAGTGCGTCAGCCCGTAGATAATCGCGTTCACGCCGAGTTTGTAGGCTTCGTTCGTGTCGGCGATCGGGCGAAAGCCGCGGCCCGACCATTCCCAGAACTGCGAGATATCGGTGTTGTAGGCCACGAACATCTGCATCCGCTTCTGCACGTCGTTGCCTTCGAAGACACCGCGAAAGATCGGGAGGCCCGCGTTGTACGCCTGCGGAAAGATGTCGAGTGACGTGATCTGGAAGAACTGACTGAACAGCTGATGTGAGACGTCGAGGTCGATGAACTTCGCCGACGGATTCACGCGAGCGAAGTTCTCGGCAAACTGCTCCCAGCCGCGGCCGCCTCGCCACTCGGCCGTCTTGAAGTCATCCACGATGACAAAGCCGCCCTTGTCGAGAAACGCGCGCAGGTTGCGCGCCTCTGTGTCGGTGATCCGCCACCAACTCACTTCGATGATGTAGAGCAGCGGATAGCGGAAGATCTCGGGATCCTCGAGCGACAACGTATTCGTACGCTCGTGGCCCTCAATGCCGGTCACCGACTTCAAGATCGACATGAGATTGGTCTCGGACGATGGATATCCGTGCGACCACGCGGGCTGCCCGCGATACCAGTAGCCACCGGGCAGCGTGTCGTAGCTGAGCCGCACAAACGCGAACCGCCCGTCATACTTCGCGTTGGGCGTCGTCGCCACGCCGCTGCCGAGCGCGCCGCCGAACCCGCCGAAGTCGCCGGGGCGGCCGCGCTGGCCGAACGCCACACCGGCGGTCACGAGAACCAGCAGCGTCACCGCCAAAGTGACCGTCGACGATCGCGAGGCCCCGACACGCATGGCCATACGATATCTCGTGCGCCGCGCGGATACCGGAACCGCTCCGTACCCAGCGCGCAGCTTCTAACTTCCCCCTTTGTTTCCCCCTTTGTTTCCGCCTTTGTTTCTGCCTTTGTTTCTGCCTTTGTTTCTGCCTTTGTTTCTGCCTTCTGCCTTTTGCCTTCTGCCTTTACGATGACTGCCTTGGTCTCTGACGAGTGGCTGTGGGGGTGGGACGCGACACCGGGCATCGTGTCGGTGTGGGCCGACGCCGACGGCGAGGCGGTGGTATGGCGGCGGTTGCCGGACACCGGCGCGCTCGTGCGCGAGACGGCGCGCTTTCGGCCCTGGCTGCTCATCGACAGCATCGATCACCTCACCGACGCTGACGTTACCTGGCGCGAACTCGACGGTCCAGGAGCGCTGCGCTTCCACGTCAGCGCGGATAGCGGCAAGGCGCTGACGACCGCGGTGCTGAAGGCCGTGTCGGCCCGTCTCGGCCGCCGCATCGAACACCTCAGCGAACTCGACAGGTCGTCTGTGTTGTCGCTGCCGCCGGAAGAGCAGTACCTCGTCGCCAGCGGCCGCGCGTACTTTCGCGATCTCACCTTCGACCAACTGCATCGCCTGCAGTTCGACCTCGAGACGACGGGCCTCGATCCGCGGCGCGACCGCATCTTCATGATCGCGGTCCGCGACCCGACAGGCGAGGTCGAGATCCTCGAAGCGCCGGCGGTCGACGGTCGCGGCGGCGTGTCCGCCGAAGCCTTGGCGGAGGCGGAGGCCGATCTCATTCGACGCCTCGTCGCGAAGATCCAGGCGGTCGACCCTGATGTGATCGAGAATCACAATCTCCACGGCTTCGACCTGCCGTTTCTCGAACGGCGCGCGCGAACACTGCGCGTGCCGCTTGCGCTGGGCCGCATCGGACCGCCGGGACTGCGTCAGCGCGCGGCCCGACGCGGCGCCGTCAGTGACTCGGATGCGAAGCGGCGCGTCCGATTCATCGTGCCCGGCCGCGAGCTGATCGACTCGCTCGATGCGGTGCTCCGCTACGACTTCGCGGCGCGGGATCTGCCGGGACACGGACTCAAGGCGGTGGCGAAACACTTCGGTTTGGCCGGACCTGAGCGTGAATTGATCCGCGGCGATCAGATCTACGACGTGTATCAGCGTGATCCGGCGCGTGTCGCACGTTATGCGGCTGCGGACGTCGAAGAGGCCGCCGGCGTTGCGCGCATTCTCGGCGGCGCCGCGTTCGCGCTCGCGCGCATGGCGCCGCGGCGCTACGAGCGACTCGCCGACGCGGGCGCCGCCACGGGCGTCATCGATCCGCTGCTCGTGCGCGCGTATCTGCGTGCGGGGCAGGCGCTGCCGGCTCACGAGGATGGCGACGGCACGATTCACACGGGCGCGGCGTTGCATCTGTTCGCCACCGGCGTCGCCACTCGCGTCGTCAAAGCCGACGTCGCGAGCCTGTATCCGTCGCTCATGCGCGCGTTCAGGATCGGCCCGAAGCGCGACCGGATCGGGGCGCTGCTCGCGCTGGTCGACGGCCTCGTCGAACGCCGACTGGCCGCGAAGGCCGCGGCCAAAGCGGCGCCGGCCGGATCGTCCGAGCGGTACACGCAGGAAGCCATGTCGGCCGCGATGAAGCTGGTCGTCAACTCTGCGTACGGCTATCTGGCGGCCGGCGACGGGCTCACGCGATTCGCCGACGTGCACGCCGCAAATGAGGTGACGCGCCGCGGGCGAGAGACGCTCGACTTCATGTGCCGCGAACTGCGCCACCGCGGCGTCGCGCTGCTCGAAGCAGACACCGACGGCGTCTACTTTGCCGTTCCGGACACCTGGACCGAAGCCGACGAGCGCCGTGTGGTCGCGGAGGTCGGCGCGTTACTGCCGCCGCTCGTCCATTTGGAATATGAAGGCCGCTACGCCGCGATGCTCTCGCACGAACCGAAGAACTACGCGCTGCTCCACTACGACGGCACCCTGAGCCTCAAGGGCGTCGCGTTTCGGTCGAGCCGCGCGGAGCCCTTCGGCGAGACCTTCCTGCGCCGCGCGATCGAACGGCTGCTCCGCGGCGACGTGACCGGCGTGCGTGAGGCCTACCTGGATGCCATCTTCGCGATCCGTCGCCGCGAACTCCCGACGTTCGACGTCTCGTCACGCGTGCGCGTCACGAAGAGACCCGACGAGTACCTGGCCGTGCGAGACACCCGGCGCGAGCTCACCTACGAAGCGCTGCTCGCAAGCGGCCGCACGAAGTGGAGTCTCGGCGAACGGGTACGCGTCTATCGCACGACCAACGGCAGCGGCGGCGTCGTGCCGGATCCTGATGATGAGAATGTCACGCCGTCGGCGGCGGCGAGCGCCGACCGGCGTGACTACGACGTGAATCACTACGTGCGCGTGCTGCGCGACAACTTCGCGTCACGTCTCGACCGCGCCTTCAAACGCGAGGACTTCGCCGTCGTCTTTGCGGATCCCGAGCAACCGTCCCTGTTCGCGCCGGCACTGTCGGGGATCACGACGCTGCTGTCGGCATTAGCGACGGTTGAATAGCGCGAGCGACGTCCAGGACCGGTAATATCCACGAGGCGTGACCGTCGTTCCAAGCAGACGTTTCCCTGTGCGCAGACCCGCTGTCGTCGTTGTTGCTCTCTGTGTGTTCGCCTCGTTCGCGGGTTGCGGATCCGGCTCGCCCACACGCCCGTCCTCCTCGACAGCGGTAACGGCGCCTGTCGGTGGCGTCGCGCAGTTCTCGGTGAGCCCGATTGAGAATCCCGTCGCCGGCGCGCTCACGGCGCTGGGCAATCTGAATCCGCCGGGACACACGCTGCCAACCGATCACGTCTATTTCTACCAACGGAGTCTGGCTGGTCCCGGCAGTCCGTTTGATGGATCCACGCGCACCGTGCGCGCGCCGGCGCGGGCCGCCGTCAAGTTTGTGATCAACGGCTCCGGCGGCGAGGTCAGCATGGGATTTGCCGCAACGTCGACGTTCATCTACTACCTCGATCACTTCACGCCACGAGCCGGGTTGTCTGTGGGCACGGTGGTCGAAGCCGGCGAGACGATCGGCACTACCAATACGACATTGGATCTCGGCGCGTACGATCTGTCGCAGCCGCTCATCGGGTTCGCGTCACCAGCGCGCTATCCCGACACCACCCGGTACGCCGTGTCGCCGTGGAAGTACTTCACGGAGCCTCTGCGCTCAGACCTCTACGCGAAGATCTACCGCACGCCCGGCGCGGCCGATCGTGACGGCCGCATCGACATTGACGTCGCCGGCCGGCTGGTGGGCGCGTGGTACGACACGTCGGTGCCCATGACGACGGACGCGTCAGGTCCGGCGAACTGGGCGAAGGCGTTGTCGTTTGCGTACGACTACTTCGATCCGTCGCTCGTGCGCATTTCAATCGGCGGCACGATCGCGCCGGCGGGCGTGTGGGCGATCGAGGCCGGCGCCCCACGGCCGGCCGACGTGTCAACCGCATCGGGCCAGGTGAACTATCGGTTGTCGCACCCGGACGGTCGCCCGTACGGACTCATGCTGGTCGAAATGACGTCGGCCACAGGGATCCGCGTCGAAGTGCTCCCGGGTTCCACTGCAACGTCGGCAGCATTCAGCGCCAACGCTCGCACGTACGTTCGTTAGGTCGGGCCGCGTCAACGCAAAAAGGAAGGGCGGCCGATGTTCCGGCCGCCCTTCCGAAGTCTCGCGGACCTGAAGGTCCGCGACTACTTATTACTTGCCACTTGCCACTTTGTTTCTGCCTTCTGCCTTGTGCCTTCTGCCTTACTTAAGGTCATTCCAGTTCAACATCGCATTGAACCACAGCATGTAGTTGCCGTGCGGTTCGTTGCGCCAGAACGGACGGTTCGCGAACATCACGATGTGGCCCTTGCCGAGCGGCGCGTCCACGAGGACGGCCTTGCCCGTCAGGTTCTCGCCGCCGACCAGTTCGCCGGACAGGAGCAGATCCGTTGCGCTGTTCGGATACGAGAGCAGCACCTTCGGCCCGAGATTCGCCGCTGACGCCGCCGGCGCCGCCGCAGCGCCGCCGCCACGTCCGCCACCGCCGCCACCCGCGCGACCACCACCACCGCCCGCCGGAGCACCCGCTGCACCAGCCGGGGCACCGCCGCGGCCGCCGCCGGGTCCACCACCCGCGAAGCCCGCACCGCCGCCACGCGGCGGCATCGAGCCCATCGGCAACGGCGCCGGGCTGCCGTCAAGCGTCGTCAACTGCGGTGCGGCTGCCATCGGCTGCAGATTGCCGCCGCCAACGCCCGGAGGCAACGCGCCGCCGCGACCGCCACCAGCACCGAAGCTCGCGCCGACCTGCATCGCCGGTCCGCCCTTGATCAGTACCGCGAGCGCGGTCTGGTCGTAGCCGTAGAGAATCGGGCTGCTCTTGTCGCCGAGTAACGTCTTCATCACCGAGCCGGGCACGAGCGTGCCCGGTGTGTCGGCGATGTTCACGCCGGGCGCCATGTTGTAGTTCACCAGGGCCTCCGTCGTCTGGCCCTCGGTGATCAACATGCCGCCGTCCATGACGAACTTCTGCAACTCGGCGAAGCCGTCTCGCCCAAGGCCGCCGCGGCGGTCGTCGGTCTGATCCGGCGAGCCGACGTTTGGCGTGATCGCCGTCTTCTTGTACGGCTGCGGTTCCCCGCCCGTGGGCATTTCGCCGCCGGCAATCTGCACCGACGCGCCCGGATAGAGGATCACGTCAAAGCGCGCCCGCAGGTTGCCCTTCCGCACTTCGTTGTCACCGAAGTAGGTGAACGGCACGCCGAGCTTGTCGAGGCCCATGCGCGTCCAGCCTTCTTCCTGCGTGTTCTGCCAGCTGTGGATGTAGCCCACGCGCGGCAGGTCCATCTCGTGCGTCGTCACACCCGCCGGCAGCGCGTCAACCGCCCACGCCTGCAGCCCATGCTCGCGGATCGAGGCATCGAGCGTCGCGCGGTTCGCATTCGGAATGACGAACGCGCCCGCCGCGAAGTGGTGGCCGCCCATGTCGAACGCCTGCTCGGCTGCCATCATCTTCACGCCCGCGTTCTTGATGCGGAACGTGATGAGCGACGTGTCGGCCGTGTGATCCACGATGATCGTCGCGCCCGTGCCCGTCACCGCGCCCGGCGCCTTCGCGTCGGCCGTCAGCGTCGTCATCGCGCCGTCGAGCACGGACTTGTCGTCCACGCGCTTCACAGTCACGTTGTGCAGCAGCGGAATCGCCCAGCCCGTATCGTCGTACGGGCGCGGGTTGTCGGCCGGATACCACTGCACCCCGAGATACATCTCGACGATGCCGCGGTACGGCTGATCCATACGGACGACGTAGTCGCCGGCGGCGACGTCGATCGTGCCGGCCTTAAACGCCGCTGACGCGATGCTCACGTCCGCGCCTTCGTTGCGGAGCAGATTGACGAGTTTGGCGACGGCGCCCTTGCCGCGCTGCCCGGCGGGAATCACGTAAGCGTGCGGGGCGATGGACTTGCCCCCCTCGACCGCGTTCTTCATCTTCGACCAGTAGTTATCGAGGTACAGCTCTTTGTTCTTGGCCACGTGGCTGAGCGACAGCAACACGCCCGACTGCTGCATGTTCACGTTGCTGCGCGAGTTCCACTTCACGTCGCCCGGACTCGGATTCTGGCGGTACCACTCGCGGCTGTTGGCCGGCGGCGTGCTGATCTGCGCGCCGTTCGCGCCGATGTTGCCGCCGCTCTGCGTCTCGTAGAAGCGGCCGATCGCGTTGTGCGTGACGCCGATCCAGAACATGTAGTTGGGCACCCAGCCATCGTAGAAGTTGAAGGTCCACACGCCGGGCACGCCGCGCTTGGTCATTTCGAGGACGTCGTTCTGGGCGAGCATCCACCACTCGCTCACCTGAATCGGATCCACGATCGGGTTGTACGGGCCGGTGCCCGTTGACGAGTACAACAGGTTCGCCGACTCATGCAGGTCGTGCAGCACCTGCGGATGCAGGTCGAGGAACGCCTTAAGCACGTTCTGCGTGAGCGCGAGGCCCTTGCCGATCCCGTCGCGGTTGTTGTCGTGCGCGACGTATTTGCCCCAGTACACCATCGACGGCGGCACCTGCGCCGGCGTCGCGCGCACGGCGCGCTGGTTGTCCACCTGGCGATCGTGGCCGTCCACTTCGGTCGTCGGCGTGAGCACCGTGATCACGTTGTTGCGGATGTTCTGAATGAACGGTGACTCTTCGACGGCCAGACGATAGGCGAGTTCCATCAGCATCTCGGGTGAACCGGTTTCTCCCGAGTGGATGCTGCCGGTCGCCCAGTAGATCGGCTTACCGGTGGCGATGAGCACCTTCGCCTGCGCGTCGGTCGTCTTGCGCGGATCGGTGAGCTGCGCCGTGATCTGCTTGTACTTGTCGAGCGACTTGATCGTCAGCTCGTCGGCGATGGCACACGCGCGTGTGTCGCGGCCTTCTTCCGTCTTGCCGATCGACCAGCACGTGACGCGCGCGGACGCCGCGTCAACGGCATCGAGATACTTGTAGATGTCGGCGGAGTATGTGAGGTTGCCGTTCTCACCGGCGATGTAACCGAGCGTCTTGATCATGGTGGGCACGGTGGCCGACGCCGGGAGGTGATCGATGAGCTCGGTCAGGATGCGCTTGTCGGGCGTGTTGTCGATGATGCGCTTCGTGTATTCGGCGTCGTTGACTTGCGCGCCTTTCGGAGCAGCGGGCTTGGCTTGACGGGCGGTCAGTGCGGTCGCGCTCAGGACAACAGCAGTCGTGACGCCCAGCGCCAGCCAGCCGCGGAGCGAATGACGGTTCTTCAGAGTAGACATAGGCGGGATCCCTCGTGGCCTCGGCGCCCATGACTTCGCTCGGGCGCGGAAAACCGGTCACATATTACAGTGAAGGACGTGCTGACAGTGGATTCGATCGAAGAGGCCTGCCTGCGCTCGCGCGGGGGATCGTATGGCTCGTGGCCGTGGACGCGGAGGATGCTGGCCCGGGCCGACGAACAGTTCCGGGGAGTATGGCGCGAGCTCACGCTCGACGAGAACGCGGCGCTCGATATCCGGCTGCCGCATCACGCCGGCGAGCCCTGCAAGGGCGATCAGCTGACGCTCGTCGCCGACCAGGGCGCCTCCGTGCGCGAGGCCGCCGCCGCGCTCGCCGCGCTCGGCGAGGCCTACGCGCGCAACAACCCCTCATGCGCGGAACGCCTCGGCTTCGCCACCGACGCGCCGTTCACCCGCGTCGTCCTCTGCGCGGCGCCGCTCGACTGGGAGGAATACGCGAAGGTCGCACCACACGCCGGGGCGTACTACTGCATCGATGGGTTTCACCGACTCGTGGCGTGGGCGGCAGCCGGGCGGCTGACGAAGGACGCGACGATAACGGCGTGGATCGCTGGCTAGCCGCCGCCGAGCTTCAGATCAAACACCTTCTTCTCGCCGACACCGATCGTCACTTCCGCTGAATTCGCGACGAGATCGCGTAGGAATGTGCGGTTCTGCAAGTCACCCTCCTCGAGTTCGGTGATCGCGGCGACGCGATAACTCCCGGGCGGCAGACCGCTGAATGTGTATCGACCCGAGGCATCAGGACGCGCGGACTTGATGCGGCGCGAGTTCCAGATCCAATACCGCTCGTCGGACGGCAGCGCAACGACGAACACGTCATTGCCGGCCTTTCCATTGGCGAGCTCGATACGTCCCGACAGCTCACTCGGCGTGTCGGTGAACGTCACGGTGAACTCCGGCAGCGGCTGCCCCTCGGCGACCACGATCGGCAGGTCGGTGACGTCGCGATCCCCCATCAACACCGACGTCATCGTCCAGAAGGGTTCCCCCGGCTTTGCGGTGGATGGCACCGACACACCCAATCGAAACTCGCCGGGCTGCATGTCGCGCAAGGCGAATGAGCCGTCGGCGTTCATCGCCGCGCCGGCCGAAGGGTTGCGTCCCGTACGCCGTGTCGGCGATGTGACGACACGCGCACGTGTTGGATCCGGTGGCGGTAACGCGCTGCCTTGAAACACGACGCGGCCCGTGATCGACAGCGCGGGCCGCAGTTCGATGCGCACGTCAGTCACATCGCGATCGACGATCGTCACCGGCGCCTCGCCCCACTGCGGCGACGTCGCGCCGATCGTGCGCGCGATGACCACGTAGTCGCCCGGCGTCTGATTCGAGAATGACGCGCGTCCACCCGTCACGCCTGGCCGGACCAGCAATTGCGTCAGGCCGCCCACGGCCGCGCGCGGCCGGACTTCAAATTCCACCATCGGCGGCGTGGCGTCCGGCCCCTGGACGATGACCGACATCGTCGCGCGCGTCTGCCACGGCAGATGCAAATCGACGTCGGCGCGCTCCTCGCCGGCCGTCAACCGCACGCGTGTCGACGCGAGCGGATCGACCGTGTCACCGTAGAACGTCGGCGCGAGATTCACGAGCGGTCGCTCGGCTCCCGCCAGCGCCGGGCGCGGGTCGGTGCTGATCGCGCGCGAACTCCGCTGGCCGGTCTGGCCGAACACCTCGCGCAACTCGGCATCGCTCGGCCGACGGGCCGCGTCGGCCTGGCCGGTCCGAAACGACTGCACGCCGACGATGTACTCGTCTGCCGCGAGACCGTAGACGCGGTAGGCGCCGCGATCGTCACTCAGCACGGCGCCGCTGCTCGAGCGCGACACCGTCTGCAATTCGACCTCGCCGCCCAGCCGCGTCACGATCCGATACACCTCGACCGCAGCACCGACAACCGGCCGCCCTTTCTCGTCGAGGACCCGACCGGCAATCACCGCGCCGCGCGCCATGCGCAGCACGATATTCTCGATACGATCGCCGTCTTTGACCGTCAGGCCGGCCCCAGGTCGGCCGGGACGTTTGGCGCCGTAGTTGACCGGCGGATACGCGCCCTTCTCCGCGCGAATCTCGTAACGCGCCGCGGGCATCTCGGTGACGCTGAACCGGCCCTGATCGTCGGTGATCGCCGTGCGGTTCGTGCGCGTGTCGCCTTCAAAGACCACCGACACGCGTCGCATCGGCTTGCCTTGATCGTCGACGACCGTCCCCGAAATCGATGCGCCGGTCTGCGCGTGTAGCGACACGCTGCACCACAACAGCAGGAACCATCGCAGCCACCGCCGCATCACTTGACCGCCACCACTTTCAGATTCTCGTTGCTGCTCTCACCGTCGCGCACCGTCACACGCTTGGCTACTTTCACTAGCCTGGCCAGCGTCTCGGGATCCTGCCAGTTGGCCGCCAGCTCATCGGAAATCGCGACCATGAAATACTCGCCTTCGAACATGGGAGGCGTACGGAACGAGCCATCCTGCCCAGCTCGCAGGCCGATGATGCGCGGCGAGGTCACGCCGAAATCCGTCCAGTCGTCAGCGCTGACAGGAAAGAACAGCACCATCGCCGAGGCAGAGGGCGCGTCATTCGATCCGTAGACGGTGCCGCCCACCGTGCCCGCGTGGTCAGTGAAGGTGATGACGACATCCGCCACATCAGTGCCAGCGAGCGCGAGTGGCGCGTCGATCAAACTGTGGCCCTGCCACGTGATGCTCTTCACGGACCAGCCCGACGTCGCGCTGGCGCGCACGAAGTAATCACCCGGCAACAGACTCGGCAGCGCGAAGGTGCCGTCGGCCTTGAACTCTCCGAACGGCGGATTGATCGACTGATACCCGTTCGCGCGCTCCGGCCACAGGCGGAACTGACGCCACTCGGCATCGGTCTCGGGCTTCTTCAGAGCGCCATCGAACTCCACGCGTCCGGTGACGCGCGGCCCCGACTTCAGTGTCACCAGGACGTTCTTCAGCGGCGCATTCGTGACCGACACCTTCTCGGTGGCGTGCAGCAGTGGCTCCACTGGAACGCCAGGCGGCGCGCTTCCGGGCCCACCGCCGAGCAACCGAACGGCCTCTGTGGCGCCTGACGACGCGATGACCAGTCGCTGTCCGGGCGCGAGCGGGGCGCGCACGACGCGAATGACGTAGTCGCCCGTCGGCACGCCGAAGAACGTGAACGCACCGGACGCGTCAGCGGTGGCCGTGGCGACGTCGAACAGCGGGAAATCGGCGAGGCCTGCAGACATCAAGTGCAACACGATGTTGGCCGGGGAACCGCCGAGCACGGAAAGCGTCCCGGAGATCGAATACGTCGGCACCGTGAGCAACTGCATGTCGATGCCGCCGTATTCCTGGCCGGACGCGAGCGTGAACATCGCGGCGCCGGCGGTGTAGGCCGTGCCGGCAAACGACGGCGGAATCGCGAGCCAGGGCACATCGACGGACGGCGCCTCCGTCACACCCGTCAACGACGACACGACGGTGCGCCCGCTCTTCGCCGCCACACCGGATTCGAAGTTGAGCGACATCGGCGCGGTGCCTTCGCCCGTCATCGACCGCAGCCAGGCTTCCGGCGCGTCACCGGCAGAGAACGTGGTCGCGCCGGACATCACCGTGGCCGGCACAAAGACGGAATACTCGCCGGGAATCATGCCGGCGATGCGGTACATGCCGCGATCGTCGGTGCGCGCCGAGCCGACGAACATCATTTGTCGTTTGCCGGCCGCGAGCATGCGTTGCACAGCCCGAACGGGAATGTCGACGAGCGGCTCGCCGCCCTCGTCCACGATCGTGCCCGACAGCACGCCGTGCTTCCACATCGTGATGTCGGTGTTCGGCTTCCGCTCATGCTCGACGAGTTCGAGCACGCCAGCAGCTCCGTCCACACGTTTGCGGCCGTGCGCGCCGCTGACCCAGCCGGGCTTCGTTGCGTTGAGTGTGTATTTCCCGGCCGCAAGGTGATCGAAGAAGTAGCGGCCAAGATCGTCGGTCAGCACCCGCTGCGTGCTGTCGCGCGCGCCCTTCTCACCGAGCAGCGCGACGACGACCGCCGGCACGGGCGCACCCGCTGCGTCAAGGACGCGACCCAGGACGATGCCGTCAGTGGCCGGCGCCTGAGGCGCGGGCGCCTGAAACAGCAGGAGGCAAAGGAGCAGTGACATTCCCAAGGCTATTTAACACCATTGCCTCATTGCCCCATTGCCCCATTGCCCCATTGCCTCATTTGATGATGACCGGTTCTTTCCACGCATCCGGCCGCCGCTGTCCGCCCCAGCCCCAGTAGACCGGCTCTTCCT
>CAYHEX010000033.1:0-21873 GCA_964355365.1 uncultured Solibacteraceae bacterium
CCGCCGTGGTACGAGCGGTAGAACGAGATCGCCTTGTGACGGCCGGTGTAGAAGCGCGCGATCTTCAGCGCGTTCTCGTTCGCTTCAGCGCCGCCGTTGGTGAAGAAGAACGTGTCGATGTCGCCCGGTGTGAGGCGCGCCAGCTCCGCGCCCAGACGCGCGCGCGGTTCGGTGGCCATGAACGGATTCGCGTAGGCGAGTGAGGCGGCCTGGTCCTGAATGGCCTTGATCACGCGCTCGTCGCCGTGGCCGATGTTCACGCACATCAGCTGACTGTTGAAGTCGAGATAGCGCTTGCCCTCGGGCGTCCAGAACCAGCAGCCCTTGGCGCCGGCCACGGGGATCGGATCCACCGCGCCTTGCGCCGACCATTCGTAGAGCGAGTGTTTCTTGCTGAGGTCGACGATCTCTTGTCCGGTCATCATGCGTGGCTCCTCGCCAGTTCCTGCAGAACAGCGTCCGTCACGCCGCGGGTGGTGGATGTGCCCCCGAGGTCGGGTGTGCGCGGGCCGCCGGAGGCGAGCACGCGTTCGATCGCGCCGACGATGGCGTCGTGCGCGGGTGTGAGTCCAAGGTGATCGAGCATCAACGCGCCGGCCCAGATGGCGCCGATGGGATTCGCGATGCCTGTGCCCGCGATGTCGGGCGCGGAGCCGTGAATCGGCTCGAACATCGACGGATGCGCGCGCTCCGGATTGATGTTGGCGCCCGGCGCGATGCCGAGGCTGCCGGAGATCGCGGCGCCCAGATCCGTGAGGATGTCGCCGAAGAGATTCGACGCGACGATGACATCGAGCGACCCGGGATGCGTGACCATGCGCGCGGCGAGCGCGTCGACGTGGTACTTGCGGTACTCGACGGTGGGGTAGTGCTTCGCCACCTCGTCGACAACTTCGTCCCACAGCACCATCGAATGCTGGAGCGCGTTCGACTTGGTCGCGCTCGCGAGGATGCGGCGCGGACGATGGGCGGCCAGATCGAAGGCGTAGCGCGCGATGCGCTCGATGCCCTTGCGCGTGAAGATGCCGGTCTGCTCGGCGCGATCACCCGCGGTGCCGTGGCCGTGACGCGAGCCGACGCCCGCGTATTCGCCTTCGGAGTTCTCGCGCACGCAGATCATGTCGATGTCGGCGGTCGTGCGACCCGCGAGCGGGCTGTTGACCGACGGCAGCAAACGCATCGGCCGCAGATTCACGTACTGCTCGAAGTGCTGGCGGATGGGGAGAATCAGTTCCCACACGGACACGTGATCGGGCACGGATGGCGCGCCCACGGCGCCGAGATAAATCGCGTCGTACCTCTGCAGTGTCTCCAGCGCATCGGCGGACATCATCGTGCCGGTGCGCAGGTAGTAGTCGCAGCCCCAGGGGAACTCTGTGAACTCGAGCGACGCGCCGCAGGCGGCGGCCGCGCGTTCGACGACCGCGATCCCCGCGGGGATGACTTCCTGACCGATGCCGTCGCCGGCGATCACTGCGATGCGGAGGGCCACGGCTACATCCCCGGCGGCGTGAAGCGGCCGTCAACTGCGGTCCAGCCGCCGTCCGCGTAGATGGTGGTGCCGGTGACGAAGCTCGCGGCGTCGGATGCGAGGAAGAGCGTGGGGCCGACGAGTTCGTGCGGCTGTCCCCAGCGATTGAAGACACTCTTCGCCGCGTAGGCGTTGTACCAGCCGTCGTTCGCTTTGATCGGCGCAGTCAGCGGTGTTTCGATCACGCCCGGGCCGATCGCATTCACGCGCACGCCGTACGGGCCGAACTCGGCCGCGGCGGTCTTCACCAACTGCACGACGCCGGCCTTGGTTGCCGCATACATGCTCTGGCCGGGCTCGACGGAGACCGCGCGGATGGACGAGAAGAGGACGATCGCGCCGCGCCGCTGTTCGGTCATGATGCGGCCGGCCGAGCGGAGGACGTTGAAGTTGCCCTTCAGATTGACGTCGATGACCTTCTGCGCTTCCTCGTCGGTGTATTTGAGGATGGGCTTGCGGACATTGACACCGGGTGTGCAAATCACCACGTCGAGGCCGTGCGCGGCGGCGACCGCGTCGAACGCCGTGTTCACGGCGGCGCTGTCGCAGAAGTTGAGCGCACCGCTGGTGCACTGACCGCCGGCGGCAATGACCTCGGCCGCCACTCGGGCCGCGGCCTCGGTGTTGAGGTCGAGGCAGATCACGCGCGCGCCCGCGTCGGCCGCGCCGTGCACGACGGCTTCGCCGATGCCGGACGCGCCGCCGATGACGATCGCGGTCTTGCCCTCGAGACTGAAGATGTTCTTCGCCATAGCAATCCTTGTCCGTGTCGCCGCGATCAGAACGTGGGCGGCGTGTTGATCCAGAGCAGTGCGGCTTCCGTATCGCCGGGGTTGAACCAGCGGTGTCCCTGCGTGCTGTCGAACCACAAACTGTCGCCGGCCTGCAGCACGTAGCAGTGCAGTTCGTCGAGCCACATCTCGAGCGTGCCCGAGATCATGTGAATGAATTCCTCGCCCTGATGCGAATAGGTGCCTTCGCTGCCGGCGCGCGGCGCCACGCGGAAGAGCATCGACTGCAGCATCGGCGCGCCCACCGACAGCACTTCCATGCGGACCCCGTTGTGCACTTCGAGCACGCGGCGCTCGTTCGGTTTCACGAGGCGGCCGTGATGCGTCGGCGTGTTGAAGAGCTCCATCACGGTCGTGCCGTACGACATCGCGAGGCGCTGCAGGGTGGCGACCGAGGCGTTGGCCTGTGCGCGTTCGAGCGCGCTGAGAAAACCTGTGGAGATGCGCGCGGCCTTCGCGGCTTCCGCGAGCGACATGTTGCGGCGCTGCCGCATCTGTCGCAGCTTCGGACCGAGCGGGGCTTTGTCCTTCGGTGGTTTCGGGGCGTGCTGTTTGCCGAGCGCGCGCTTGATGCCGGGGACGTTGAGGCGCTGTTCGTCGCGCAGATACTTGATGCGCTTGAGGACCTTGAGCACTTCGGGGCTGTAGAGACGGTAGCGCCCGTTGCTGCGCACCGGGCTGATCAGGCCTTCGCTCTCCCACAAACGCAGTGTTGACGCGCTGACGCCGAGGATGCCGGCCGTCTGGCCGACGGAGAGAAAGCCGTACATGGGTGGCCCCACACGTCGCTTCTGTTTTGATTTCCGCGCGAGCTCTTTCGCCTTGGCCATGCGCCGGATGTGATCGTAGTGTAACGATGAATATTTGACAAGCTTGCAGAGTTCCTGTAGAAAGTGCGCTCCAGCCGCACGCACGAACGGGAGTGTCATGAACATCGAGCACGTGGAAACCATCGGCAATTACGTCAACGGACGCTGGCAGACGCCGGGCGGCCCGCTCATGGACGTGCGCAATCCCGCCACCGGCGAGACGCTCGCGCGTGTGGCGATGTCGACGCCGGCCGATGTCAATGCGGCCATCGCGGCGGCCTCCGCGGCGTTCGACGGCTGGCGCCGCACACCAGCGACCGAACGCGTGCAGTACCTCTTCAAACTGAAAGCGCTGCTCGAGGAGAACTTCGAGGAGCTCGCCCGCACGGTGGTCCGCGAATGCGGCAAGACGATCGGCGAGGCGCGCGGCGAGATGCGACGCGGCATCGAGAACGTCGAGACGGCCACCGGCATTCCGATCCTGTCGATGGGCTACAACGCGGAAGACATCGCGAGCGGCATCGACGAGATGATGATCCGCCAGCCGATCGGCGTGGTGGCGGCGATCACGCCGTTCAATTTTCCGGGCATGATCCCGCTGTGGTTCCTGCCGTACGCGATCGCCTGCGGCAACTGCTTTATCGCCAAGCCGTCCGAGCGCGTGCCGATGACGATGGCGCTGCTGACGAAGATCATCGACCAGGTCGGGCTGCCGCCCGGGGTGATGCAATTGGTCAACGGCGGCAAAGACACCGTCGACGTGCTGCTCGATCATCCCGATGTGCGCGCGATTTCGTTTGTCGGCTCATCGCTGGTGGCCCGCTACATCTACGAACGCGCGTCGGCGAACGGCAAGCGCGTGCAGTGTCAGGGCGGCGCAAAGAATCCGATCATCATCATGCCGGACGCCGACATGGAGATGACCGTCAAGCTCGCAGCCGATTCGGCGTTCGGGTGCGCGGGGCAGCGATGCCTGGCGGCGTCGATCGTGATTCCGATCGGCGAGGCGCGCGAGACGTTCACGCCGCGGCTGCTCGAGGCGGCCGCGTCGCGCAAGGTCGGCAACGGCCTGGACGCCGACACGGAGATGGGGCCGGTCATCACGGGCGACAGCCGCGCGCGCATCGAAGGATTGATTCAGGCCGGCCTCAAGGAAGGCGGGCGCGTGCTCGTGGACGGCCGCGGCCCGCAGACCGGCGCGCTGGCCGGCGGCCACTTCCTCCGTCCCACGATTGTGGAGACGGGCGATCCGGGCGGCGTGGTCGCGACGACGGAAATTTTCGGACCGGTGCTGGCCGTCTCGCAGCAAGACTCGCTCGACGCGGCGATCGCGGCCGTGAATCGCTCGGCGTTCGGCAACATGGCGTGCATCTTCACGTCGAGCGGTTCGGCCGCGCGCAAGTTCCGGTACGAAGCGAAGGCCGGCAACATCGGCGTGAACATCGGCGTCGCCGCGCCGATGGCGTTCTTCCCGTTCTCGGGATGGAAGGGCAGCTTCTTCGGTGACCTGCACGCGCAGGGGCACGATGCCATCGAGTTCTACATGGACAAGAAGGTCGTGGTAGAGCGTTGGCCGAAAGAGTGGTCGCGTACGTTTTAGGGCAATTGTTGACAACCTTGCACGATTCACGTAGAAGCGCCGTATCAAATCGCACCGCAATATTCGCTCTGGAGGACTGATGGCAACGAGACGAACCCCGTCGTGGACGTTCCTGAAAATCATGCTGCTCATCGCGGTGCTCGGCTTCGTGCCGTCCGCCGCGTTCGCGCAGGCGACCGGTACGCTGGCCGGAGTCGTGACGGATCAAACGGGCGGCGTGATGCCCGGCGTGACCGTGGATGTCGTCAACGCAAACACCGGGCAGGTGCGCTCGGCCACCACCAACAACGAAGGCTACTTCGCGATTCTGCTGCTGAATCCCGGGCAGTACGACGTCAAGGCCACGCTGCAGGGCTTCAAGGTCCAGCTGCGCAAAGGCGTGACGGTAACGCTCGGTGACACCGCGCGCGTCGACATGAAGCTCACGGTCGGCGGCCAGGAAGAGATGATCACGGTGGCCGGTGAGGCCGCGCTCGTCGAGACCTCGCACGCGACGATGGGCATCACGATCGATCAACGCAAGGTGGTCGAACTGCCGCTCAACGGCCGGAACTTCACGCAGCTCGGCACGCTGATCCCCGGCGTGGTCGCGCCGCCGAGCGGTCTCGGCGGCCAGAACGGCGATGCGACCCCGGGAGGCTTCGGCAACTCGACGGGCGGCTTCAACGTGAACGGCATGCGCAACCAGTCGAACAACTTCCTGCTCGACGGATCGGCCAACAACGACACGTTCAACACCGGCTTCGTGATGCGCCCGCCGCCGGACGCGATTCAGGAGTTCAAGATCCAGACGCACTCGTTCGCCGCGGAGTACGGCCGCAACGCCGGATCGGTCGTCAACGTGGCGACGCGCAGCGGCACGAACACCGTGGCCGGCAGCGCGTGGGAATTCAACCGCGACGACCAGTTCCAGGCGCGCAACTACTTTGTGCCGACGACGCAGACCAAACCGGTCCTCAAGCAGAATCAGTACGGCGGCGCGATCGGCGGCCCGGTGGTGAAGAACAAGCTCTTCAGCTTTGGCTACTACGAGGGCTATCGCAACACGAAGGGCAACACCTCGACGATCAACGTGCTGAGCGACGCGCAGCGCGCCGGCGTCTTCGCGACGGCGATCAAGGATCCGCTGACGGGCGTGGCGTTCCCCGGCAACACGATTCCGGCCAATCGCATCAGCGCGGCGGCCCTGAAGCTGTTGAACCAGTTCATGCCGCACGCCAACGTGGGCACGGGGCAGTATTTCGTGGCACCGGAAACGGTCGACAACCGCGACTCGTTCGGGTTGCGGTTCGACTACCAGAAGTCCGGCTCGCACTCGTTGCTGGCGCGCTACATGCGCACCAACACGCATGCGGTGACGCCGCCCACCACCCAGCCGATCGGCACCGACGCCAAGGCCACGTTGCAGGACTTCATGGCCTCCGACACGTTCGTGTTCACATCGCACCTGATCAACGTGGCGCGATCGTCCTACAACTGGATTTCGGCCACGCCGCAGAAGACGAGCGGCCTGAACAACCTCGACTACGGCATCAACGTGCCGAACACGAACCCGCTGGCGCAGGGGTTGGCGTCGATCGCGATCAGCGGATTCAACGGCTTCGGCGATTCGCAGCAGCCGTTCGTCAAGCGCGAGAACAAGGTGTTCCAGTTCAGCGATGACCTCACCTACACCCGCGGTCAGCACTCGATGAAGTTCGGTGCGGACGCTCGGCGGGAGGGGATGTACATCGCGTTCATCAACCGTCCGAACGGCGACTTCACCTTCAACGGCGTGAAGACGGGCAGCGCCGCTGCCGACTTCCTGCTGGGGCTGCCCTCACAGTTCCGCCGCACGACGACGAACCAGGCGCAGGACGGCTGGGGCTGGAGCTACGCGGCGTATCTGCAGGACGAGTGGCGCCAGAGCGCGCACCTCACGCTCAGCGTCGGCGTGCGTTATGAACTCGCGATCCCGTTTCAGGACCGCAACAACGCCCTGAACGCGTTCCACACGGGCCAGCAGTCGACGGTGTATCCGGCGGCGCCGGCCGGCCTCGTGTATCCCGGTGACCTGAACACGCCGTCGGGCACCTACAACGCGGACAAGAACAACATCGCGCCGCGATTCAACTTCGTCTACGACCCGAAGGGGGAAGGCCGCACGACGATCCGCGGCGCCTGGGGCATCTTCTACGACGCGCTGGCGGGTCAGGGCGACTTCTTCCAGAACGGCGTCCTCGCGCCGCCGTTCACTCCGCTCGTCGAAGTGAACGCGCCGCCGGCCAGCCTCACGTTCGAGAATCCGCTGAACGCGATCACGGGCGGCGCCACCGCGTTTCCGTCGGGCCTCACCGTCATCGGCTGGGGCAAGGAATTCAAGACGCCCTACGCGTATCACTTCAACCTGACGATCCAGCAGCAGATCGGCCAGAACATGGGCGCGGAAGTCGGCTACGTGGGCTCGCGCGGCCGCAACCTGCCGATCTTCATGGAAGTGAATCCGGGTGTCTACGCGGCGGGCCAGACGACGGCCGGCGCGCGCATCATGCCGGCGTTCGCGCTCGTGCGGCCGACGTTCTCGGCGGCGAAGTCGCAGTACGATTCGTTGCAGGCCAGCCTCCGCATGCGTCCGACCCACGGCGTGAACTTCCTGGCGTCGTACACCCTCGGACACGCGCAGGATCACGTGTCGGGGCTGAACATCGGCGGCGATCCGCGTCCGGTGATGGCCGTCGACATGAACAATCCATCGACGATCGATCAGGCGCTCACCAAAGAGTGGGCCGACGCGTTGTTCGATGCGCGTCAGCGATTCGTGCTGAGCTTTGGCGTGGCGCTGCCCGACTTCAGCGGCTCGAACAAGGCCGTGCATTACCTCCTCGGCGGTTGGCAGTTCAACGGCATCTACCAGGCGCAGACGGGCTTCCCGCTCAGCGTGACCGACTCGACCCTGACGATCACGTATCTGACCAACCGGCCGGATGCCACCTGCAATCCGAACGCGGCCGCACCGCACTCGGTGGATCAGTGGTTCGACACGTCCTGCTTCGCCCGCCGGTCGGGCGCGACCACGGGCGACCGGGTCGGCAACGCGGGCCGCAACTCGATTCGCGGACCGGGTTTCCAGTCGACCGACCTGTCGCTCTTCAAGACGATCGACACGCACGGCAGGCAGCGCCTGCAACTGCGTGTTGAAGGGTTCAATATCTTCAACAATATCCGCTTCAACAACCCGAGCGGCGCGATCGGGACCGTGAACTTCGGCAAGGTCACGTCGGCCGCTGATGGTCGCGTGATGCAGTTCGGCATCAAGTACCTCTTCTAACCGAACACCTGTCGCTCGGCGCGTCGCGGTGGTAAGTTCTCCACCACGGCGCGTCGAGCGCCTTCCGTTTTATCGATGTGTCATCCAGAAAGACCCGAGCGACCCATGTCCAAGAATCTGCTCTTCACCCTCGGTGCCGCCGTCGCCCTCGCGATCGCCGCGCCGCACGCACAGGCTCCCCAGGCGCCGGCGGCCGGTCGCGCCACCGCGGATGCGAAGGCATCGACATTTGCCAAGCCCTCTCCCGAGAACGACACGCTGACCGCCGTGGAAGGCCTGAAGGTCGGGCACGTCACGTTGTCGGAGCGGCCGACCGGCTGCACGGTGATTCTCGCGAAGGACGGCACCGTCGGCAGCGTCTCGCAGCGCGGCGGCGCGCCGGGCACGCGCGAAACGGATCTGCTCGATCCGGTGAACAACGTGCAGGTGGTGACCGCGGTGGTCCTCTCCGGCGGCAGCGCGTTCGGTCTGGACGCGGCCACGGGCACGATGAAGTGGCTCGACGAGCGCAACATCGGCTATCCGGTCGGCGCCAACGGCGTCGTCCCCATCGTGCCGTCGGCCATCCTCTTTGATCTCGGCTTTGGCGGCAGCGCCAAGATTCGTCCGGGCGCGGACTGCGGCTATCAGGCCGCCGGTCTGGCCTCGGAAGCCCCCGTGCCGCAGGGCAACATCGGCGCGGGCGCCGGCGCCACGGTCGGCAAGTCCGGTGGCGCGCGCGGCGCCGGCGGCGGCCCGATGAAGGCCGGCCTCGGCTCCTACGCCATCAAGCTGCCCAACGGCCTCGTGGTCGCGGCCATCGTCGCGGTAAACGCGGTCGGCGACATCATCGATCCGGAAACGGGGCAGGTCGTCGCGGGCGCACGGGGTGCTGACGGCAAACTCCTCGACGCGCGTAAGATCCTGCGCGGCACCGGCGGCCAGTCGGGCCGCGCCGGCGAGAACACCACCATCGGCCTGGTCGCCACCAACGCCAAGTTGACCAAGGTGCAGGCGCAGAAGATGGCGATGATGGCCGACGACGGCTATGCACGCGCGATCAATCCGTCACACACGCCGGGCGACGGCGACACGATCTTCTCGCTGGCCACGGGCACGTGGGACGGCACGGTGAACTACGGCACGATTGGCGCGCTCGCCGCGGAAGCGATGGCCGAAGCCGTCGTCCGTGCCGCGGTCCACGCCACGTCGTCGGCCGGACTGCCATCCGCCCGGGACATCAACACCATCCCGGCGCGCTACGCCGCCACGATCAAGAAGTAGCCGATGGCCCTCGTCGAAGAAGTGCTGCGTCAGTGCGACGCGGTCGCGCCGGAGATGGCATCGTTTCTCCAGACCATCACGCGGATCCCCACGGTGAATCCGCCCGGGGAGTGTTACGCCGACTTTGCGGACGTGTGCGGGCGCGAGTACGCGATGCTCGGCTACCGCGTCGAGCGCATTGTGGCAGAGGGCCACGAGGATCACACGGCGAAGTATCCTCGCATCAACCTGCTCGCGCGGATGGATGGGACGTCGAGCGGTGCGCCGTGCGTGCATTTCAACGGGCACCTCGACGTCGTGCCGGTCGGCGACGGATGGACGAAGGATCCGTTCGGTGGTGAAATCTCGAACGGTCGCCTCTACGGCCGCGGGACCTCCGACATGAAGGCGGGCATCGCCGCGTCGTTGTACGCAATCGAGGCGCTGCGGCGCGCGGGCGCGAAGTTGCCCGGCGCAGTGGAGCAGAGCGCCACGGTGGACGAAGAGAGCGGCGGATTCGCGGGCGTCGCGTATCTGGCCCAGCACGGTCACCTCAATCCCACGCGACAGCAGCACGTCATCATCACGGAACCGCACGGCCCGGATCGCATCTGCCTCGGACATCGCGGGGTGTGGTGGTTCGACGTCGTGATGAAGGGGCATATCGCCCATGGCAGCATGCCGTTCAACGGCATCAACGCGGTCGATCGGATGACGACGTTCCTCAGTGCCGTGACCGAGCGGTTGCGGCCGAAGTTGGCCGCGCGCGTCACCGAGATGCCGTGCGAGCCGAAGGGCGCGCGCCACGCGACCCTGAACATCAACTCGATCTTCGCCGGCCAGCCGATCGATCAACGGCAGAGCCCGTGTGTGCCGGATCGCTGCACCGTGATCTTCGATCGCCGCTTCCTGCCCGAAGAGGACCTGGCTGAGGTGCAGCGCGAGTTCAAGGACCTGCTGGCCGAATTGGGACTGCCGCACGAGATGCGCGACCGCATGATCGTGCATCCGACGTTCACGCCGAGCGATTCGCCGGTGTCGAGCGCCGTCGCCGGGGCGATTCAGCAGGTGTGCCACAAGCCGGCGACGTTCATGGCGAGTCCGGGCACGTACGATCAGAAGCACTTCGTGCGGATTGCCAAAGTGACGGACTGCATTTCCTACGGGCCGGGCGTGCTGGAGATGGCGCATCAGCCGGATGAATATGTGTCACTCGATGATCTGAATACGTCGGCGAAGGTGATGGCGTTGGCAACGTTACGTCTGATGGGCATCGACACAGGGACGGCATGAGCTACCTGCTGGTATTGATCGCGTACGCCGGCGGCCTGATCGCGCTCGGCTTGTATCTGTCGCGCAAGGTGAAGTCTGCCAAGGACTTCTTTGTGGCTGGGCGCTCGCTGCCGCCGGGATTGATCTTCGCGACGTTCCTCGCCGCGAACATCGGTGCGGGCTCCACGGTGGGCGCCACCGGGCGTGGATTCACACAGGGGCTGTCGGCGATCTGGTGGGTCGGTTCCGCGGGACTCGGCTCACTCGTTCTCGCGTTCTTCATCGGCCCGCGCATCTACCGCATCGCGCGCGAACACAACCTGCTGACGGTGGGCGACTACCTCGAACGCCGCTATAGTCGCGCCGTTCGCCTGTTCCTGGGCGTGACGCTGTGGGTGGGCTGCTTGTTCATCCTCGCCGGCCAGCTGATCGCGATCGCGTGGATCCTCAACGTCACCGCCGGTCTCTCCAAGCCCCTCGGTTGCGCCCTCGGGGGCATCGTCATCGCCGCGTATTTCTCGACCGGTGGCCTGCGCACGGCGGCATGGCTCCACGTGATCCAGATGACGGTCAAGATGGCCGGGTTCCTGATCGCGGTGCCGTGGGCGCTGCACTCGATCGGCGGTTGGTCGGCGCTGCAGGCGATCCCGTCTCCGCCGCCTGGCTATTTCTCGCCGGTGGGCATCGGTCTGAGCGGCGTGCTCGGCTACTTGGCGATCTTCATGCCGAACTTCTTCATCGCACCGGGCCTGATCCAGAAACTGTATGGTGCGCGCGACGAGTCGGCGGTCCGCACGGGCGTCGGCTGGCAAGCGGTCGTGTTGTTGCTGTACGCGATCCTGCCGGCGCTGCTCGGCATGATCGCGCGGCAGGCGTTCCCTGCGCTCGAGAATCCCGAACTCGCGCTGCCGACCGTGCTGCGGCAGTTGCTGCCGTGGTGGTTGGGCGCGCTGCTGCTCGGCGCCGTGTTCTCCGCGGAATTGAGCGCCGGCGATGCCGTGCTCTTCATGCTGTCCACGTCGCTGGGCAAGGACCTGTATCAGTCCGTGATCAATCCGTCGGCGACCGAGGATCAGTTGCTGCGCGTAACGCGCTGGACGTCGGTGCTCGCGGGCATCGGCGGCACCGCGCTCGCGATGGTGCTGCCGACCGTCGTGTCAGCGCTGACGGCGTTCTATGGAATGTTGACCGTGGTCCTGCTGACGCCGCTGGTCGCCGGCCTGTACTTCAAGTTCCCGACGGCGTTTGCGGCGCTCGTGACGATGTCGGTCTCCGTGGTCGCGACCGTCGCCATTGACTTCGCCACGGCGCATAAGGGCTACGGGATTCTGAATCCCATTGCGCTCGGCATCTGCGTCGGCGTGGTCACGATGGCCATCGTGGGGCCGCTGACGGCCCATCGCCGATCTACTTCGCCGGCCTGAAGACCTTCGGGTCGATCGTGCCGTTGAACTGAAACGACTGGATCTCCCAGCGCGTCATCTCCTGCAGCTTGTCCGACTTCAGCTGTCCCAGATAGAAGGACAGCCGCGCCGGCACCTTGCGCGCGTCGACATCGCGGTAGCTCGAATAGACCCACAGCCGCGTCACGAGCCCGCCGCCCACACCGCCGCGGCCCTGCTCGCGCCAGCCCAGCTGCGACGGCAGATGCGTGACCGGATCGAGCTTGAGCGTCGCTGACAGCTGATCCGCTTCGATGTTGACGGCATCGGTATCCGCGGCGTTCGTGAGCAACTCCATCGGATAGGCGCCGCGGAATTCGCGCGCGAAGAGACCGAGCGTGACGACTGCGAATCCGACTCGGGCGTTCACGAGCTGCTCGTCGTCGCGGGCGATCGCGGAACGATCATCCGCGTAACCGCCGGTGTAGAAAAGATTCTCTGGGCTGTTGGTGATGACCTTCTTGCCGTTGAAGCCGATGCTGATCGGGCTCGTGCCGCCTTCGATCCACACCCATTTGTCGGGCATCTCGAAGTTCCACTCGAACGGAATCGCGGTCGCGGGCTGACCAGCGATGATGTTGCGCCGCACGCCCTTGGCGACGAAGTTCTTGAAGCTGCCCGGCAACTCACCGCCGAGCGCCTTCTGGGCATCAACAAGAGCAGAGGGTGTGTGGGCCGACAAGCCAACGGCCAAGAGCACAACTCCGATGATGCGTAGGGGCTTCATGACAAAACCATCGTAGTCCAAGAGCATTTCAACATGAGGGGCCATGGAGCAACAGCTTTCAAAGAGCTCTTTGAAAGCCTGTTTTTGGTCTTGAATTTCCCCATGGTCCCCCATGGCCCCCGATGTTGAGAGGGTTTGGTTTGATCTACGCGATGACGACGCTGGGGTGCAGGGCGCCGCCGCGCGAGTCGGCGAGCGCGATGAGCGCGCCGGACTCGTCGAGGATGCGGACCTTTTCGCCGGCGAGCGCGGTGGGGACGAAGCGGCCGGCGAGGTGTTCGGGGGACACCGGATTGCCGTGCGTCACGCGCGTGAAGCCGAGCTCGTTGACTGTGACGACGGGGAAGTGCGCGAGCGCATCGGCCGGGTTGATCAGATACTTCTCGAGGGCCGGGCCGAGTCGTTCTGCCTCGTCGAGCGGTACGGCCTGGCTGATGTCGAACGTGCCGCTCCGCGTGCGACGCAGAGCCGCGAGGTGTCCGCCGGTGCCGAGCGCGTTGCCGAGATCGCGCGCCAGAGCGCGGACGTAGAAGCCGGCGGTCGCGGTGACGACAATCCGCACGAGCGCGTCGGTGTAGTCGATGAAGTCGAGCTGCCGAACCGTGACGCTGACCGGCTTGAGCTCCACGCCCTTGTCCTGCCGGACGAGGTCGTACGACTTGTGGCCGTCGACGCGTTTGGCGGAGACCTGCGGGGGCACTTGATCGAACGTGCCGTTGAACTGCGCGAGCGCGTCCTGCACCGCACGGAGGTCGGGGAGCGCGCCTTCGAATCGCGCGGTGATCGCGCCGCCGCCGTCTTCTGAGACCGTCTCGACGCCGAGGCAGATCGTCGCTTCGTAGGTCTTGTCGCTGCCCGCGAGATACGGCGCCAGCCGCGTGGCCTTGCCCATCACCAGCGGCAGCAGGCCCGTGGCGCGCGGATCGAGCGTGCCCGTATGGCCGACGCTGCGTTCGCGTGCGGTGTTGCGGATGCGCGCGACGACGTCATGCGACGTCGGGCCCATGGGCTTGTCGATGAGCAGAACGCCGGTCATTGACGCCCGAGCGCTTCGCCGACGGCGCGCACGAGCGAGTCTTTTGCGGCCTCGAGGCCGCGGCCGGTCAGCGTGCAGCCGGAGGCGTTCTTGTGTCCGCCGCCGCTCCAGCGCTGCGCCACTTCGCGCACGTTCACGTCGCCCTTCGAGCGGAGGCTGACGCGGAATGTGCCGTCGGCCTGCGCTTTGATGAGGGCCACGGCGAGCACGTCTTTCGCGCCGAGCGGAATGTTCACGAGGCCGTCGGTGTCGTCCACCGTCGCCCCGCACCGCTCCAGCAGCGCATCGTCGAAATACAGCACGGCGAGACGGTTGTGGTGATGCAACTCCATTCCGTGCAGCATCTCGCCCGTGAGGCGCACGCGGCCGATGGAGAAGCTGTCGTAGATCTCGCGCGCCAGGGCCGCCGGTTCCACGCCCGCTTCCGCAATGCGACGGCAGAGCTCGAACGTGCGGGCCGTGATGTTCGCGTGGCGGAAGCTGCCGGTGTCGGTCGTGATGCCGAGGTAGAGATGGGTGGCGATCTCGCGCGTCCACGTGACGCCGAGCGCGTCGATCACCTCGGCGGCCATTTCGGCGACGGCCGCGGCCGAGTCATCGAACCAGTTTTCGGCACCGTACATCGTGTTGCCGGCGTGGTGGTCGATGTTGATGACCGACAGCGTCTCGAAGCCCGTCACCTCGGTACGATTGAGCGAGCTGCACTCCATCACAATCACGGCATCGGCCCGGCCGTCGAACGCGGCCATCGTCTCGATGCGGTCGACAGCGGCGAAGTGGCGGTACGGTGCAGGCGCGGGATCGTGATTGATGAAGCGAACGGTCTTGCCGAGCGACTCGAGTGCGAGGCCGAGGGCGATCTGAGAGCCGATGGCGTCGCCGTCGGGTCGCGCGTGAGAGGTGAGCACGAAGGACTGGCGATCGCGGATCGCCTGCACCACCGAGGCTAAACTCACTCGGCCGGCTCCGGCTTTTCGGGGACCTGAAGGTCCCCGACTACGGGTGACTCTTCGGGGACCTGAAGGTCCCCGACTACGGGTGGCTCTTCGGGGACCTGAAGGTCCCCGACGATGGGCGCAGGCGTCGCCAGCTCCGGATGTTCGATGACTTCCTTGGCCTTGATCTCGAGGATCAGCTCTTCGACGCGCGCCTGATGGGCGATGCCTTCGTCGAAGTGGAAGACGATCTCGGGCACGCGCCGCAGCTGAATGCGCTGGCCGATCTGACGTCGCAGAAACGGCAGCGCGCGCTGGAGTGCCGCCTTCGTGGCGGCACGACCCTTCTCGTCGGCCATCGACGTGTAGTAGACGCGCGCCACCTGGAGGTCCGGCGACACCTTCACCCGGGTGATCGTGATGAATCCGATCCCCGGGTCGTGGACGTCGCGCATGAGCAGTGTGCCCATTTCCTGACGGATCTGCTCCGCGACCCGATCCGGACGAGCGCCTTGAGCCATTTAGGTAGCGAACACCTTCTCGACGCTGATGAGCTCGATGATGTCGCGTTCCTTGATCTCGTTGAAGCGATCGAGGCCGATGCCGCACTCCATGCCCTGCTTCACTTCGCTCACATCGTCCTTGAAGCGACGCAGCGAACTGAGCTTGCCGGTCCACAGCACCTTGCCGTCGCGGATCAGGCGCGCCTGGAGGCCGCTGCCGCGCTTGATTTCGCCCGAGGTGACCACGCAGCCCGCGATCGTGCCGGTCTTGCCGGCCTTGAACACGGCCCGCACTTCCGCCACGCCGGTGCGTGATTCCTTGAGCGTCGGCTCGAGCAGCCCCGTCATTGCCTTGCGCATTTCGTCGGTGACGTTGTAGATGATCGAGTGGTGACGGATGTCCACCTGCTCGCGTTCGGCCACCGCGGCCGCGTTGCGGTCGGGCTTGACGTTGAAGCCGATGATGATCGCCTTCGACGCCGTGGCGAGCAGCACGTCCGACTCGTTGATCGCGCCCACGCCGCTGTGGATGATGCGGATCTTGACCTTGTCGTCGCTGAGTTTCGCGAGCGAGTCGGCGAGCACTTCGGAGGAGCCCTGCACGTCGGCCTTGATGATGATCGCCAGTTCCTTCAAGCCGCCCTCGGCCATCTGGGCCTGGAGCGATTCGAGCGTGAGACGGCCGCCCTTGGAACCGAGCGACTTGTCCTTGGCCTGCGCCTGACGGAACGTGATGATCTGACGGACCTTGATCGGATCGTCGATCACCTGGAACGTGTCGCCCGGAGCGGGCAGCGACGAGATGCCCAGCACTTCGACCGGTGTCGACGGACCCACGGACTTGACCTTCACGCCGCGATCGTTGAACAACGCGCGGACCTTGCCGTCCACGGTGCCCGCAATGAAGACGTCGCCGTCGCGCAGTGTGCCGTCCTGGACGAGGACATGCGCGACCGGGCCGCGGCCCTTGTCGAGCTTGCTCTCGATGACCGTGCCCGACGCGAGGCGCTTCGGGTTGGCCTTGAAGACGCCGATGTCAGCGACAAGCAGGATCATCTCGAGCAGCTGATCGATGTTCGTCTTCTGACGCGCGGAAACTTCCACCATCACGGTGGTGCCGCCCCACGCTTCCGGCTGGAGGCCGAGTTCCGCGAGCTCGCGCTTCACGCGCTCGGGATTGGCATCCGCCTTGTCACACTTATTGATCGCCACGACGATCGGCACGTTCGCCGCCTTCGCGTGATCGATCGCTTCCTTCGTCTGCGGCATGACGCCGTCATCGGCGGCCACGACCAACACGACGATGTCGGTGACCTTGGCGCCGCGGGCGCGCATCATGGTGAACGCTTCGTGACCCGGCGTGTCGAGGAAGACCACGCGGCGCTCGTTCTTGTCGTCCTTATTGCCCACCTGTACCGAGTAGGCGCCGATGTGCTGCGTGATGCCGCCGGCTTCCTTGTCGGCGACCTTCGCGGAACGGATCGCGTCGAGCAGCGACGTCTTGCCGTGGTCGACGTGACCCATGACGGTGACGACGGGCGCGCGTTCGACCAGATCCTCCGGTTTGGACGCTTCGGTTTCCACTTCGGTGATCTCTTCCTCGTAAGTGCGCATCAGGACTTCCGCGCCAAACGCGAGCGAGATCATCTTCGCCGTCTCGGCATCGAGCGTCGTGTTGATCGTCATGATCATGCGACGGTCCATCAGCTTCTTCATCACGTCCTTGGGCTTGACCTCGAGCTTGTCGGCGAGGTCTTTCACCGTCATGCCTTCGGCGAGCGTGATGATGCGAGTGATGGGCGGCGGCGCTTCGATCTGCGGCGTGTACGACGGACGATCATCGCGACGCGGGCCGCGCGAACGCAGACCCATGGGCGGACGATACTGACCGCCGCCGGGGCGGCCCGGCATGCCGGGACGCTGGCCCATCGGCGCGCCCGGCAAACCGGGACGGACAGGCTGAGACGGCAGCGGGCGCGGGCCACCCAGCGGCGGACGCAGCGGCGGCATGCCCGGCGAACGCAGCGGTGCGCCCGGGCCGCCGGGGCGCGCGAGATTGCCCGTGGCCGCCTGCGGCGGACGGGGTGTGGTCGGCGGCACCGGGGCGCGAAGAATCGGACGCGGCGGCGCGGGCCGCGCGGCCGGCGCTTCGCCGGTGACGGGATCTTCAATGCGCAGGCGCCGCATGGGCGGCACGATGCGGCTCGCGCGCAGCGGCACCACGGGCGCCGCGGGCGGCGCCGGTCGGAGCACCGGCGCGGCGGGGCCGGCCGGAGCGGCCGGCGGCGGTGTTGCGGGCTTCGCCGTCTTGGCGTAGACGCCCGTTGGCGCCTGCGACGCCGGCTTCAGCGCCGGGGCCTTGCCCGCGGGAGTTCCGGGAGCGGCGTGTGTCCTGGGCGGAGAGGGCGGATGCACCTTCTGCACCGGCACTTCCGTGATGCGCGGCTTGAGGGGCGGGGGAGGCGTCGTTTCAACGCGCAGTCCACCCGGACGCGTGACGTGCGTGGCGGCCGGCTTGGCGTGGGACGCCGGCGGCGCAGGCGCAACGGGTTCCGGCTCTGGTTCGGGCGCGGGCTCCGGTTCCGGCGTTACCGCTGCCGTGGCCTCCATTGCCGGCGCGTCGGCAGCCGGTTCGTCGGTGGTCTCGACGTGATGTGGCTCGTCCGCCGGGGGCTCGGCGTCGCCGTGCGCTTCGACGACCTCGGCGGGCGCGTCGTGCGCGTCGTGGCCGTCGTGACTGTCATGATCGCCGTGGTCGACAACGTCGTCGTGCTCGTCGTGAACCTGATGCTCGTCCTGTCCGGCGTGCAACTCGTGCTGATCGGCCTCGTGTCCCTCGGCGCCATGTTCGGCGGCGGGGCGCACGGTCTTGATCAGACGCGGACGCAGGATGGGCGCGGCGGGCTTGGGCGGTTCCGGCGCTTTCGCGTGGCCCTTGCCGGCCGGCTTCTTCCCGGGCACAGGCTTCTCTTCGAACATGTGCGCCGGCGGCGGCAACTGGATCTTGCGCGCGCGTGCCTGCTTCTCGACAAACTGCCGGGCGACGATCTCCTCGACGGAGCTCGACGCACTCTTCACCTCGATGCCGGTCTCCTTTTTGAGGAGAGCCATGGCATCCTGGCTCGACAGGCCCAGCAGTTCAGCGACTTTGTAAATACGGACAGTGGCCAAATCGACTCCTACGCGCCCTGCACCTGCGCGGCTGCCGCGAGTACCGCGTCAACCGTTTCTTGATCGAACCCCTCGATGGATTTCAGCGCATCGGCGCCGGCTTCGAGGATCTGGCTGGCCGAGGTGTAGCCGGCGTGCTTGAGCGCCGTCACCACTTCGTCATGAATGTCGGGCAACGTGAACGCCACGACTGCTTCCACGGTCGCGCCGAATTCCAAACCTTCGAACGCGGCCTCGACTTCCTTCTTCTTCTCTTCGTCGCTCTTGATGTCGATCTTCCAGCCCGTGAGCTTCGCGGCGAGCCGTACGTTCTGGCCCTTCTTGCCGATCGCGAGCGACAGCTGGCGGTCTTCGACCATCACTTCCATCACGTGTTCCGCATCGTCGACGATCGTGACGCGCTGGACCTTGGCCGGGGAGAGCGCCTTGGTCACGTAGGTGACCGGATCTTCGGACCATTCGACGATGTCGATCTTCTCGCCGCGCAGTTCGCGAATGATCGCCTGCACGCGCGTGCCCTTCATGCCGACGCACGCGCCGACCGGATCAATATCACGGTCGCGTGACATCACCGCAACCTTGGCGCGATCGCCGGCCTCGCGCACGGCGCCGCGGATCTGCACACTGCCGTCGTAAATTTCCGGCACTTCCTGTTCGAAGAGCTTCACGAGCAGAGCCGGATCGGTACGGGACAGGATGACCTGCGGGCCTTTGGCGTTCTTGCTCACGCCCTTGATCACCGCGCGCACGCGGTCGCCGATCGCGTAGTTCTCCGCGCGCGACTGCTCGCGGCGGGGGATCTGGGCTTCGATGCGGCCGATCTCCACGATGATGTCGCCGCTCTCGAACCGCTTCACGAGGCAGTTGACCACTTCGCCGACGCGCTCGCTGAACTCGCCGTGGATCTTCTCGCGCTCCGCTTCGCGCACGCGCTGGGCGATGACCTGCTTGGCCGTCTGTGCCGCGATGCGCCCGAGTTTGTCGGTCTCTTTCGGGAATTCGATTTCCATGCCCGCTTCGGCCTCTTCGCCGTAGAGCTGCTGGGCTTCGCTGAGCGAAATCTGCTTGGCGGGTTCCGTCACGTCCTCGTCGGCCGCGATCTGCTTGACGGCGTAGAGTTCCACCTGGCCGGTCTCGGTGTTGAAACGGGTGCGCATGTCCTCTTCGGTCTTGAAGACTTTGCGCGCGGCGGCGAGGTACGCGTCCTCGATTGCGCCCACCACGATGGACGGGTCGATGCCCTTGTCCTTCGCCACCATCTCGATCATCTGCTGCAGTTCGGTTGCCATAAGTTGTCTAGACCTTTGTAAAGGCAGAAGGCAAAAGGCAGAAGGCAGAAACAAAGGGGGAAGGCAGAAACGAAAGGGAGAAGACAAAAACATGCGCATCAACCCTGTGAGTCTGTTCCGCGGTTTCCGGCTCGCTGCGTTTCGTCGTTTCGGCCCTCGCCCTTCCGTGGTGTTACCGTTTTTTCTTTTCTTCTTTTCTTCTTTTCTTCTTTTCTTCTTTTCTTCTTTGTTTCTTTTTTTGTTTCTTTCTTTGTTTCTGCCTTTTGCCTTCTGCCTTCTGCCTTAACTAAAACTCCACATCCAGTCGTGCCCGCGAAATCGCCGCAAGCGGCACTCGATGAATCCGCTTGCCTTCCGTCATCAGCACGACATCGGCGTCCATCCCCGAGAGACGGCCGGCAAACGCCGACTGCCCATTCACCGGTTCGCGCGTCACGAGCTTCGCCAGCCGGCCTTCGAATCGCCTGAAATCCGCGTCGCCCCGTTCGAGCCGGAGCGGCCGGTCCAGACCCGGCGAGGACACCTCGAGGGTGTACTTGCTGCCGAGCACCGCACCGTAGGCCTCTTCTTCCACGTCCAGCAGAGCGCTCACGTCCCGGCTCACATGCTGGCAATCTTCGACCGTGATGCCATCGGATTCCGCCGACTCTGGTGTCTTGGTCGGCACCCGGTCGAGCATCACCCGCAGAACCCACCCGATCGTTTCGCGCCGAAACTGCAGGTCGAACACCTCCAGCCCATAGCTCGACGCGATCCGGCCAACGGCGGCCTTCAGATCTGCGAGCGACGCGTCACGTGCGGAGGTCATGTCTTCAACGCGCTCTCGCGCGAACTGGGCCCCTAAAACAAAAAAAGTGGGCACGGGCCCACTTGCAAGATCCTTCCCGCTAGTGCCTTCCAAACCTACAGGACTATATCACTAAGCGTCGAGTACCGACGCGACCAGATCGTAGTCCTGGGCCCCGGTGACCCGCGCGGAGACGATCTGGCGCGGCCGAACCACCTCCGGATCGCACTCCGACAGGTAGACCAACGGGTCGATCTCCGGGGCCTGGCCCTCGAGCCGGCCCTGCAGAACCAGGGGCATGTCGGGGGACGGGCCGTCCACCATGACCCGGATCGTCTCGCCCTTGCGGGCCTTCTGCCGCCTGGCCACGATCGACTTCTGGAGCGCCATCAGGGTGTCGCGCCGCTTGGCCTTGACCGCCGCCGGGACGTCATCGTCCATCTCAAACGCCCGGGTGCCTTCTTCATGGGAGTAGGTGAAAACACCCACATGGTCAAAGTTCGTCTCACGGACAAAGGCGCAGAGTGCCTCGAAATCCGCCTCGGTTTCGCCCGGGAAGCCGACGATGAAGGTCGTTCTGAGGGTGACGTTGGGCACCGTGGCCCGGATCCGCGCCAGCAGCTTGTCGTAGCCCTCGCGATTGCCCGGCCGACGCATCCGGCGCAAGACGTCCGCCGAGGCATGCTGCAGCGGCAGGTCCACGTAGTTACAGACCTTGTCGCACTCGGCCATCGCCTCAAGCACGTCATCGGTAATGGTGGTCGGGTAGAGGTAGAGCATGCGGATCCACTCGATGCCCTCGACCGCGTTCAACCGGCGGAGCAGGGAGGCCAGTGCGCCGCGCTTCTTCTGGTCCAGCCCGAAGAAGCTGGAGTCCTGCGAGATGAGCAGCAGTTCCTTGACGCCCTGCGCTGCCAGTTGCTCGGCTTCGCGGACGATGGAGTCTTCGGTGCGGCTGCGGTATTCGCCACGCAGGGTGGGGATGATGCAGAACGCACACGTGTAGTCGCAGCCTTCGGCGATCTTCACGTAGGCGTAATGCGACGGCGTGGTCAGCACACGCGGCGTTTCGGCGCCATATAAGTAGGTGATCCCCGAACCTGGATGTGTTTTTGGAGTCCCGGGTTCCGGGTCCCGCGTCCCGGGTTCGCGGTGGCCTTCGGCGGCTTTTCTGGATTTGAAGAGCCTGAGCGGCGTGACGGTGCCGTTGATCGCGTTGACGATCTCGGGCACTTCGCCGGTGCCGAGGCAGGCGTCGATCTCGGGGATCTCGGCCTTCAGCTGCTCGCGATAGCGCTCGGCCAGGCAGCCGGTGACGATCAGCTTCTTCGCCTTGCCGTCGCGCTTGAGCTGGGCCATCTCGAGAATGGCGTCGACCGACTCTTCCTTCGCGTTGTCGATGAACGCGCACGTGTTCACCACGATGATGTC
>CAYHEX010000034.1:0-16998 GCA_964355365.1 uncultured Solibacteraceae bacterium
CCCAACTCCCAGCTGCGCGCACTCGCCGAGGTCTATGCCTGCAGCGACGCACAGCAGAAGTTCGTCAGCGACTTCGTGGCAGCGTGGACCAAGGTCATGAATCTCGATCGGTTCGACGTCTAGACAAACCGCGAGTTGGTTCGGAAGGTTCGTCAGGTTCGTAAGGTTCGTGGGGTTCTGTTCGAGAGGTTCCTGAGGTTCGAGGGGTTCGTGAGGTTGGTTCGGGAGGTGCGACCCTCCGAACCCCCCTTGCGCACCGAACGAACCTCATGCACCTTGCGAACAGAACCTCTCGAACCTCTCGAACCGTTCGAACCGTTCGAACCGTTCGAACCCTTCGAACCCTTCGAACGACAGATGTCCCCGAGACCCTGGACTCGAGCCGGAAAGTCCCCACTCAAGGCCGAGGAATCCGCTAACCCGCTGCCGCGCCCTCGCTGGTGGGTGCCGACACCCGTTGCAGGCGGCACAGGCCTACTGGCATGACCGATGCAGAAGTTCCGGGGCTATGGCGAATCAGATTCTGCTCGCCGTCCTGCTGGTCGCTGCCGTCCATGCCGCACCGCAGGACGCCAAGACACTGCTCCGGCAGGGCGTGGCCCTGGAACAGCAGAACCAGTTCAAGGCGGCGATCGACGTCTTCACTCAGGCGATCGCGCTGGACCCCAAACTCGTCGACGCCTATCACCGACGCGCGTCTTCGAAGCGGAGTCTTGGCGATCTTCGCGGCGCCGCGGCCGATCTTGACATCGCGGTCGCCATCGGGCCCGCATCAGCTGCGCTGTATTACGGCCGAGGCCTCGTGCGCGAGGAACTGGAGAACTATCCAGGCGCGCTCGCCGACTACGGTCGGGCGATTGAGAAGGATTCCGGATATTTCCAGGCCTACGTGCACAGAGGCTTGGTCCAGGAACAACTGGGGGAGTACGCCAGCGGCATTGCCGACTACACCAAAGCGCTTGCGCTGACGCCCGACCGCGACTGGGCGGTCTCGGCCTACAACGGACGGGGCTATGCGAAAAGGCGCCTGAACGATCTCACTGGCGCCATCGCCGATTTCGATCGGGCGATCGCGCTTGATCCAAACTACGACCTCGCGTACGTCAACCGCGGTGTGGCGAAGAGCCGGTTGAAGGACGCGGCCGGAGCCATCGTCGACTTCACGAAATCGATCGAGATCAATTCACGTTATGCGCCCGCCTGGCGAGATCGTGGGTTGGCGAAGTTGTCGCTGCGCGATTACCCAGGCGGACTCGCCGACGTCGACAAGGCGTTGACGATGACGCCGAGGGACGTGGATGCCCTCGTCGGTCGCGGCTACGCGCTGGCCGGGATGGGCAATCCGGCGGCGGCGCTCGCGGTCTTCCAGCAAGCGCTGGAGATTGATCCGACCGACGAGACCGCCAAGACCAACCTCGCGATCATGCAGGCGCGAGTGGCCGCGGCACCGGCGACCGCGGCGGTGAAGCCGGCGCCGGCAGCCGCCGCGAAGCCAAGCGTCACACCGACACCTCCGGCGCGATCCACGCCGCCGCCATCGCCACCAGCGACCCGATCCACGCCACCGCCACCGCTCCAGGCGAGCGCGCCGGTGCCCTCCATCCAGTTCAAGGCGGATGCGCCGTGCGCCGCCGGCAACGTGGTGTCGGCCGGCACACCCTGGCAGAAGTCCGCGGCCTCGGCCGGGCGGATTCCGTCCGCGCAGAGTGGCGGCGCGATTCTGCCGGCGCCGCTGCAGTTCGACGCACTGCTGCGCGAGCAGTATGCCGGCGCGGTGTCCGCCGCGCATGAGGGCATGCGCCTCATCTACGGCCCGATGTCGGACGCCGACACCGCGAGTTTCGAAGGGATTTGGGCGCCGCTCTTCGACTTCCCGTCCCCGGCCATCGTGAACTACCTCAACACGCTGAATCCGTTGCTCCTCCAGTTTCTCGCCGGCCGCGAGGCCATGATGCGCGCGGCCGCCGCGTACGAAGCCGCGGTGCTGGACGCGTCGCTGGCCATTGCTGCCGACCAGCGAACCGGGTGGGGCGACGCCATGGCGGTCGCCGACCAGCAGGCCGAGACGATGCGCGCGCTCGAAGCCGGTCTGGTCGAGATCGCTCGCCGTGTCGAGGCGCTCGGCAATCCGCCGAGCCCCACTGACGCGAAGTGCGGCGCGCGAAAGAACCATCAGGCGGCCCTCGACGCGGTCACCGTGTCCTCCACGATGGAAGGCGTGTTCTCCGGAAGCGTCTCTGTGCAGAAGCCCGAGTCGCCGTCCCCGGGTGCATTCAACGTGTATGAGACCGTGGAAACCATGGCCCGTCTGGCGCCCGGAACCATCAACCGAATCCTCTCGGATCTCGACGCGGCGCCGAAACCGTATTTCCTGCTGCTGCGTGTGCCCCCGCGGCCGGCGTCCGCCGATTTCGGTGCGTTGAGCCGGTGGGGCTCATCCCGGGATCTGTTTGTCGGGTACTTCAAGGACGCGCTGCTCAACTTCTTCGTTGAGGATGCATCCTCCAGAGTGTCGTTCGATGACGTCGAAGTGGACGGCGACACCCTGACCTTCACCGAACCAGTCACCAAGGCGCGGGTCGTGCTGCGGCGCGGCGGTCAGCACGCGTCGTTCTCTGACGAGTGGTCACGCGCGTTCGGTCAACTGAACAGCACGGCCGCGCGCGTTCGCAGCGTCGCTGACGCGGCCGACATGAATGCGTCGATCACCCTGAATGCCGACATCGGACTCCGGATGCTCATGGATATTCCGGCCGGCATCAATGCGTCGCTCAAGACGTACACCAGCGACGCGCGGGCCATTGCGTCCGCGGCCGATCGCTACCTCTCGAGTCCGAGTCCGCAGACGGCGAGCTGGAACCGGTTCTCGGATTTCAACAGCCTCTATCATTCGGCGGCAGCCGTCGCGCCGAGACCTCCGCCACCGACGCCGCCTCCGGGCACCGCCACGGACAGCGCCGCGGTGCGCGCCGCGGCGGCCGCAGACAGAGCGAAGGACGTCGCCTTCCACCAGACGAACCTCATCTTCCTCGAGCGTGCCTTACAGAGCGAACGCGCCGATCTGGCGAGAGAGACCAACGACGATCGTCGCAAGGTGCTGGCACTCCGGATCATCCAGGTGCACTCGGATATTTCCGCCGAGCAGGATCTGATTGCGTCCTATCAGACCGGCACGATCGTGCACACCCGCTCGCTCTTCGACGAGTTCGCCCATCAGCAATTTGTGGCGAGTGTGCAGCAGGAAGCGGCCCGGGCGGACGCCACGCGCCGCATCGTGAGCGGCATCGCGCGGCAGATCGAGCTGCTGCCCGAGGATCAGCGCGCCGGTATGCGCGCGAACGCGCAACGGATCCTGGATGCGAAGACCATCGCCACCGGCGATGTGGAAAAAGCCCGGCGTCTCGCCGGGGCGATCAATGAGCAACTGCAGGGCTACTGGCAGGGGCAGTCCGCACGGGAAGAGGAGAAAGCCGTCGCGGCGCAGGAGCACGAGTTCTACGCGCAGACCGCCGTCATGGCATTGGGCAGCGTGTTTGTCGGCACGGGCTCCGCCGCGCTGGCGCAGACGTTTGGCGAGACCGCGGCCATCACGATCTGGGGACCGCACCTCGTTGGCGGCGTGTATGGCGGCGTGACCGGCCTGGTCTCCGGCGGCCCGGTGGAAGGGCTGAAGCAGACCGTCGCGTGGTCATCGAACATGGGCTACATGGCGACGGCGTTTCTGGAGGGTTATCACGCCGCGGGCGCCAATCCCAAGGCCGGCATGTCGGACAGGCTCTGGGAAGGCGCGAAGGAACTCGGCGCGGCCTACATCACCGGCAAGGCGTTTGAGTTCGGCACCGGCCTCCTGAACCACGGCGCGCTCGCTGTGTTCGGCAAAGACAGCCGGTTGTTCAAACCCCTGGTGAGCGGCGCGCCGACGGTGCGTCAGCAGTTCGATGCCGCGCGGACCAAACAGCAGTTCGAAGACGCCAGCTCGCTGATCAAGGTGTATCAGAACAAGGAACTGCAATTGGCCCGGCTCAAGCCCGGCACCGCGCCGAGTACTCCGGAACTCCGGCAACTCGAGACCGAACTGCAGGGCCTGGCCGCCTCAATCAACTCCTCATACCACTGCAAATGGCTCATGAAATACGAAGCCCACCCGCTCGTGCGCACGAAGTTCAACAGCCGGGTGGAGCAGTCGTATCAGGACATGATGCCGGAGATGACGCGGATTCTGAAAAGCCAGAATTACGAGATGCAGGGCGTGGAGTTCCAGCCCATGCGCAACGCCTCGAGCGCCGGCTCGTCGAGCATGGATCTCGATCTGGCGCTCAAGGAAATCCCCGGCATGGTGTTCAAGAAAGACGGCAAGTCCGTGTCGCTGCACGAGTTCATGGTGGATGCGCAGAAGGCGCTGAACCGGGCCTACAACAAGGTCACCGGATTCAGCGCCGAGCGCTCGGAGGTGCTGCTGACGACAAGCCTGCATCCGGAGGCCTTCACCGACAAGCGCCTGCTCGAGAAGAACGTCGACTTCACGACGATCAAACCGCAGGACATCGCCAACATTGGCAGCGTGCTCCAGGTGAAGACGTCCAAGATCGCCGGCGATCCGGTGCTCTCCAATATCACCAAAGCGCAAGCCTCCTGCCGTGAGTCCGCCAAGGAGCTCGAGAACATGCTCTTGCCCAACCTTCGGCAGCGCCTGCAGAAAGCGCCGGCCGGCAGCCCCGAGGCCGCGAAGCTGAAGGCCAGCCTCGACCACTGGGAGAAAGTGCAGAAGACGTTCAAGCAGATCGGCACCAACGAGACCGATCCCTACGAGATCCTCAAGCTCGAACGACAGTTGCGGCAGGACACGGGCGGGCTCGGCATTAACGAGACGATCGGCGAGCTCAGCCGGCGATTCGAGAAACTGGGCGCCGGGAAGTAGGTTTCCGCTGCGCCCTGCGCTCCGCTATCGCTGCTGTCTGAGCGGTCCGATGTTGTCGAGGATGTAGAAGCCCCGTCCGTGCGTGGCGATCGCCAGATCGTTGCGCACGACGATGAGATCGACGACGGGCACATCGGGCAGATTCAGTGACAACGGCTGCCACAGCGCGCCGTCAGTGAACGACACATACACGCCATGCTGCGTGGCGGCGTAGAGCAGGCCGGCGCGTGTCGGATCTTCGCGCACCGCATGCACGTAGTGACCCGCCGCGATGCCGTTCACGGTCTTCGTCCACGTCTTGCCGAAGTCGTGCGTGCGAAAGATGTACGGCGCGACGTCATCGAGCAGTGGTTTCTTCACCGCGATGTACGCCGTGCCGGCGTCGAATGACGACGCGTCGATGATGCTGACGCGGCCGAACTCGGGCATGTCCGTCGGCGTGACGTTCGCCCATGTCCTGCCGCCGTCGCGCGTGACGTTGACGAGGCCGTCGTCGGACCCCGCCCAGATCACGTTGACGTCGGTCTTGCCCGGTCCGAGCGCGAACACGGTGCCGTACACCTCGGGGCTGTTCATGTCGTGCGTGATCGGACCGCCCGAGTCGCCCATGGTCTTCGGGTCGTGGCGCGTGAGGTCGCCGCTGATGCGCGTCCAGTCGTTGCCTTGCGTCGTGCTCTTCCACACGTGCTGCGTGGCGGTGTAGAGCACCCGCGGATCGACAGGGGAGAAGACGATGGGGAAGGTCCACTGAATGCGCTCGACCAGTGCGCTGGACGGCTGGCCGGAGAAGATCAGCGGATACGGCCCCACTTCGCGCGATTCGCCGGTGCGGACGTTGAGGCGCTCGAGGAACGATCCGTTGTTGCCGCCCGAGAAGAACACGTCGGTGTCTTTCGGATCCGGCGCGATGTAGGCCGGCTCGCGTCCACCGACGCCGTACGGGGCCACGCGGCTGCGCGCCGCGCTCGACACGCACACCGTGCTGCCGTCCTGACTGGCGCCGCAGATCTGATAGGGCAGATGCGCGGTGGCGACCACGTGGTAGAACTGCGCCGTGGGGTAATCGCGCAGGCTCCATGTGGCGCCGGCGTCGTAGGTCGCGGCGCCGCCGCCGTCCATCGAGTGGAGCATGTGTCGCGTGTCGTCGGGATCGATCCACAGATCGTGCGAGTCGCCGAACGCGAAGTTCGCGAGCGTCGTGCCGCCGTCGGTGGACTTCCACAACCCGACGTTCATCACATAGACCACGTCGCGCGCGACCGGATCTGCGGCGATGTGCGTGTAATAGAACGCGCGCTGACGGATATTCCTGGCGCCGTTGACCAGCGCCCACGTCGCGCCGCCATCGTCGGAGCGGAAGAGCCCACCGTCCGTGTTCTCGATGATGGCCCACACGCGGTTCGAGTCCGCGCCTGAGATCGCGAGGCCGATTCGGCCGATGATGCCGGCGGGGAGGCCGGGCCGGCGGGTGATCTCCGTCCATGTCTCGCCCGCGTCGGTGCTTTTGAACAGACCGCTGCCCGGACCGCCGCTCGACATCGTGTATTCGAGGCGGAACGCTTCCCACAGCGCCGCGAACATCACGTTCGGGTTGCGCCGATCGATCGCCACGTCGACGGCCGCGGTCTTGTTGTCGCGGAACAGCGTGCGCTTCCATGTCTTGCCGCCGTCGGTGCTCTTGAACACCCCGCGCGCATCGCTCGGCGCGCTCATCTTGCCGAACGCGGCCACGAACACGATGTCCGGGTTGGTCGGATGGATTCTGATCTTCGAGATCACCGGCGCGTCCGCGAAGCCGACGTGCGTCCATGTCTTGCCCGCGTCGGTGGACTTGTAGACCCCGTCTCCCGACATCGCGTTGCCGCGAATGCACGACTCGCCCATGCCGATGTACACGATGTCGGGATTGGTTTCCGAGACCGCCACGGCGCCGACCGAGGCGCTGTGCACCTGGCCGTCGGTGACCGGCGTCCACGACTCGCCGCGATCCGTCGTTTTCCACAAGCCGCCGCCGGCTGCGCCGAAGTAGCCCTCGTTCGGCCGGCCTTTCACACCCGAGATCGCGATGGATCGCCCGCCGCGTCCGCGGACCGCGTCGCCGGAACGTGGCTGCGTGCCGCGTTCGGGGCCGACGCTGCGCCACTGCAGGGCGGCCAGCACGAGCGGATCGATGGCCACGGGCGCCGGGGTCTGAAGACTGAGCAGTCCGAGGAGGAACAGGCTGGCTGTACGCACGCGCGGACTATAGCAGGGGGCGGAGAAGCGGCGGCGCGGGCACCTGCCTCCGCGCCGATATCGGCAAGTTGCACGACGTCGAACTGGTGGATTAGCCCCGCTCCTGCCGAGAAACCCACAGTGGCCTCCCACGTCCCCGGCCGGCGCGATGCCTGCTTCTCGGTGGCCCGCGCCAACCTGGTCATTGGTACGAAGTTGGCAGGTCTCAGGGCAACGAGGTGTCTATGGCTTGGGGCTCACGGTTTCGCAGGTTCTCGATTGCGCTGGTTACGTCGTGTCTTTCCGTCGCGGGACTGAGCGCGCAGGCACAAAAGCCGGCGGCGGCAGCGGCCCCACCGGCGCCGAAAGTCGTCTCCGTGGCCACGCTTCAGGCGCAGCTGCCCACGATTGACGGCTGGGTCCGCGCGCCGCTGCGTGGCGAGGTGGTGGCGATCTCCGAGGAATCCGGCTACAGCTTCGCGGAGGGAGTTTTCACCAAAGGTGACATAAAGGTGAAGCTGACGGTGGGCGACACCGTGGCCGTCGACGACTGCCTGATGGCGCTGGCGGCGCTGGTGGTCGTACTGCCCGCGGGCTATTCCCAGAAAGTCCCGGCGGGGAGTGAAATCAGCCGGTTCGAATTCGGTGACAGCCAAGCGGCGTCAAAGTGGAACCCGGGGAAACTCGAAGGCGAGTTCTCGGTGGTGATCAACGGCCGCTTTGTGGTGAAGGCAGAGGGCACCGGCCTCGACTCGATCGACACGCTCAAGAGCATCGTCAGCCAGGTTGACCTGAAGAAGCTCGCCGCGCTGAAGCCCGGGAAGTAGCCCGCCTCGACCGGTTCCGGAACATAATCCCGGCATGGAAACCTCCATGCCGGGACGCCTGAAGACGCTCAGCCTCGCACTCTCAATTGCCACTGTCTGCCTCGCCACGCAGCTTCGCGCCGACACGTATCCGCGCCAGCCCGACATCGACGCGCAGCACTACGTCTTCAACCTCACGCTGCTGACGAGCGACGCGAACGAGATCCAGGGCGACGCCGCGGTGACGCTGCGCATCCTCCGCGACGGCGTGCGCGAGGCGTGGCTCGATCTGATCTCCGCCACACCCGACGGCAAAGGCATGACCGTGACCGGCGTGACCATCGACGGCCAGGCCGTGGCCTACACGCATCAGGACAATCGGCTGCGCATGCCGCTGCCGGCGGGCGTCAAAGCGGGCCGCGACCTGACGTTCGCGATTCGCTATCACGGCGTGCCCGGCAACGGCCTGCGGCTCCTCAACAACATCCACGGAGAACGCACGGCGTTCAGCGAGAACTGGTACAACCGCGCGCGCCAGTGGCTGCCGATGATCGACCATCCGGCCGACAAAGCCTCCGGTGAACTGATCGTGACGACCCGCGCCGAGTATCAGGTGATCAGCAACGGCGTGATGGTGGAGCAGCGTGACCTCGCGGGCGGCCTCCGCCGCACGCACTGGACGCAGGCGCAGCCGATCTCGTCGTGGCTCTACTCGCTCGGCGTGGCGCGCTTCGTCGTGAAGTACGGCGACGTCGTCCGCGGCGTGCCGCTGTCGTACTGGGCGTTTCCGCAGGACGAAGTGAAGGGGCTGGCCGCGCTCGAGAAAGACGCGCGCGGGTCGTTCGAGTTCTTCTCGGATCGCGTGGGCCCGTATGCCTACGACAAGCTCGCGCATGTGGAAGCCGCCGGCATGGGCGGCGGCACCGAGCATGTGAGCAACATCTTCTACGGCGAGAAGAGCATCACGGTGGGCAGCGCGCCGGTGGTGCACGAGACCGCGCATCAGTGGTTCGGCGACGCCGTGACCGAGAACGACTGGAACGACGTGTGGCTCAGCGAAGGCTTCGCCACCTACTTCACGCTGCTCTACACCGAGCACGCGAGCGGCAGAGACGCGTTCGTCGACGGGCTGCGTCGCAGCCGCGACACCGTATTGCGCACGGAGAAGTCGCTGCCCAACACGCCCGTGGTGCACGCGAACCTCAGCGAAGCCACCGTGAGCCCGAACAACTCGCTCGTGTATCAAAAGGGCTCGTGGATGCTGCACATGTTGCGCAACATGGTGGGCACCGACACGTTCTGGCGCGGGATCCGGCTCTACTACGGACGCCACATGAACGGCACCGCGTCCACGGATGACTTCCGCCGCGCGATGGAGCAGGTGTCCGGGCAGGACCTGACCGCGTTCTTCCGCCAGTGGCTGACGCGCGCCGGCGTGCCCGCGCTCGAAGGCACCTGGCGCTACGATCCGGCGGCGAAGCGTTTGGCCGTGACGATCAAACAGACGCAGCCGGAAGACCCGTTCCGCTTCACGCTCGACCTCGGCATCGTCACCACCGCCGGCGCCTTGCCGCGTGTGGAGCACGTGAACATCGACCGGCGCGAACAGACGATCGTCATCGCGCTCGACAACGCGCCCTCGTCCGTCGTGCTCGATCCCGGCGCGTGGCTGCTGGCCAGTCTCGGATCGTTCACCCAGGAGGGCGGCCGCTAGATGGACGCACGCGTGGCCTTTGCGGCCAACGCCACGTGGGGCGCCGGCGGGCAAGGCGAGTTTCTTCGCCTGATGACATCAGCACTCGCGGCCCGGCCTGGCGCCATTGTCTATAGTCGCTCCACCCCTGCGGGACGGCCGCATGCGGTGAATCTGCCATTCTCCGGCACGATGCGATCGCGCGCGTTCAGTTCGATTCTCGCTGTGCCCGGCCTGCGCGGCCGTCAGGACTGGCTCACTCTCCTCTCGGATCTCGACTTCGATGCGCGCGTGGCCGAGGCGATCGACCCGCCCGCCCTCTTTGACGGCGTGATGGCGCAGTGCGCGACGACGGTGGCGCAGCTGAAGCGCGGCCGCACGCGCGTGGTGGTGACGAGTCTGAATACGCACATCGCCCACCTGGCCCGCACGCTCGCCGAGGAGTATCGGCGCGTCGGCGCCACGGGGCCGTCGTTCGTGCATCCGCGGATGGTGACCCGCGCGTTGCGTGAAATCGCCGCCGCCGATCACATTCGCGTCAACTCGGAACTGGCGAGGCGCACCTTCATTGATGCCGGCGTCGACGCGACGCGCATCACCGCAATTCATCCCGGCATCAATCTCGACCACTTCACCCCGTCTCCGAAAACGGATGGCGTGTTTCGCGTGATTGCCATCTCCAGCATCGATCCGCGCAAAGGCGTGCACGACCTGCTGCAGGCGTTCGAGGACGCGCGACTGCCGAACGCGGAGCTGGTCATCTACGGCGGCACCGGCGATCGCTGGTCGCGATTGCTGATGGAGCGCTGGCGCGCGCGGCTGCCGAATCTGTCGGTGCGATCGGTAGAAGTGATGACGGCGCCGGCGAGCGAGACGTTCGGCCCGGCGAGCGTGCTCGTGCACGCCGCAGTGGAAGATGGTTTCGGATTGGTCGTGCCGCAGGCGCTCGCCGCCGGACGGCCGGTGATCGTGACGCGCACCTCGGGCGCGTGCGAGCTCGTGCAGCACGGCCAGAACGGCTTCGTGGTGGACGCGCGGTCGCCCGCTCAGATCACGGCGCACCTCCAGACGCTGGCGCATGACGCCCGGCTGTGGGACATGATGTGCGTGGCGAGCCGCCCGTCGGTGGCGCACCTGTCGTACGACCTGTTCGCGCGTGAGATCAACGCGCTGTACGGGCGCGTGCTCGGCCATGCCGGCTGACGGCGTCTTCGTCACCGGCGGTCGCGGCTTTGTCGGCAGCGCCGTGGTGCGGCGCCTGCTGGCAGCCGGCCTCAAAGTGGCGGTGCTCACTCGGAATCCGCGCGAATTGCCGCAGGAAATCGCAGGTCGCGTGGAGACGGTGATCGGTGATTTCCGCGCGCACGAGGCCATCGCCCGCGCGCTCGCGCACTGCCACACCGTGGTGCACTGCGCGAAGTCGGACGATCCGGACCTCAGGCGCCGGCACACGTCGGATGTTGACGGCACCTCCGCCCTGCTGGCCTCCGCGCGCGCGGCCGGCGTGCGCCGCTTCGTGCACTTCAGCACCATCTCTGTGTACCCGACCCAGCCGAGCGGATTCATCGACGAGTCCGCGCCGTACGGGCAGTCCACCGATGAGTACGCGACCGGCAAGCGCCAGTGCGAAGACGCCGTGCTGGCGCGACGCGCGGACTTCGAGGTCATCGTCCTGCAACCAGCGAACGTCTACGGGCCGGGCTGGAACTGGTGGCGTCAGGAACTGCTCGACCTGATGCGCAAGGGCCGCGTGATTCTGGTGAACGGCGGCGATGGGATCGCCAACATGGTCCACGTCGACGACGTCGCCGCCGCGGTGGAGTTGGCCGTTTCCGGACGGGGTGTGCCGGGGAGCCGCTATCTCTTGACCGACGGTCATCCGCGCCCCTGGAGCGAGTATTTCGCGGCGCTCGAGCGAGTCGTCGGCCATCCCGCGACCGCGTCGATGTCGGTGGACGAGGCCAAGCGCTACTCGCGAGGCATTCGACAGGCATCGGCGTTCAGCCACGTTACGACCGCGATTGCGCGGCGGTTGCTGCGCCAGCGTCCGGTCTTCGAAATGGAAGACGACGCGATCGATCGGTTCGCGAGCCAGGCGGTGTTCGTGATCGACCGTGCGCGTCGCGAACTTGGATACGAGCCACGCGTGACCGAGACCACCCTCTAAGCCGCACGGCACGGACTTTGCCTTCCAAGGGACCGGACTGACCGTCGAAATTGTTCAGATGGGATGTTCACAGGAGGTTCGCATGCGCAGATACATCCCCAGGATCAGGCCTAACGTGTTGTGGGTCTGTGGGTTGGGTCTCTGGTTGGTTACACTGGTCGGCATCAGGGTGGTCACGACAACGGCCTCCGCTGCGCCCGCCGTCACCGTTGAGAATACAGCGGTACAGCCGAATATTCCCCGGCCGTCCGTGGCCCAGCAGTCGGCCATCGCGGCGACGTCCGGACCGATCGATGTCGAGGAATGCGTCACCTGCCATGACAAGGCCGGCAGCCAGGCCTTCAAGCAGAGCAAGCACAGTGGGATCGCGCAGAGTTGCGCCAACTGCCACGCCAACGCCAGCGAGCACGCCAAAGCCCAGGTGGCCGGCAAAAAGGACGGCCCGGTGCCGTTCCTCAAGAAGCAAACGGCCACCGAGAGCAACAACACCTGCCTCAGTTGCCACGAGAAGGCCAATCAGGCCAGCTTCCTGAGCAGCATGCATGCGCGCCGCAATGTGGCCTGCTCGAGCTGCCACAGCGTGCACGACTACAAGTCGATCAAGGCACAGCTCAAGACCAAGACGGACACCGAGACCTGCGTCACCTGCCACGCCTCCGAGCGCAGCAAGCTGAACCGCACGTCGCACCATCCGGTGAAGGAAGGCAAGATGACCTGCGCCAGCTGCCATAACCCGCACGAAGGCGCGCGGCCGAAGATGCTCAAGGCCGACTCGGTCAACGAGCTCTGCTACCAGTGCCACACGGAAAAGCGCGGCCCGTTCCTGTTTGAACACGCGCCGGTGCGTGAAGACTGCGTGTCCTGCCACGAGCCGCACGGATCGAATCACAAGCCGTTGCTGACGTCGAAGATGCCCAACCTGTGCTGGAACTGCCACATCACCGGATCGGGCCACTTCGGTTCGGGTGACAACCTCTCCACGGAAGCCGGCGCGCGTGTCGCCCCTCCCGGAGCAGTGACGGGGTACCCCACCGTCAACAACCGCTTCATCGAGCGTGGGTGCACCAAGTGCCACCTGAACATCCACGGCTCCAACTCGCCCTCGGGCGCCTACTTCGTGAGATAACCCATGACCAAACTACTGAGAGTGACGGCGCTTCTCGCCATGGGGATTCTCGTGGCGCATTCCACCGCGGCGGCGCAGGACGCGCCCGCCAAGACCTCGGGCGGCACGATCGTCTTCGGCGCCATGGGCGTCAAGGACATCTCGTCGGCGAAATTCGAGGAATACCGTGAGATCGCGAGGGGGATTTCGATCCCCTACGCGAACATCTTCGCGCGCAAGGACGGCAAGGACTTCAACCTCCATGCGTTCAATGTCCGTCAGACCGATCAGCGCTACATCGGCTGGGCGAACTCCGGCCGGTTCGGCGTGTCGTTCGATTACAACCAGATCCCCCACAACATGGGGAACAACGGGCGCACGATCTTCTCCGAAAGCACCTCGGGTGTCTGGATGATGAGCACCACGGCGCGTCAGGTGCTCCAGGCGGGCAACGACACAAAGCTGCCGACGACAACACGGACGGTAGACTTCTATGACGCGCTGCTCGCCCCCACGCTGGCAACGACCAACACGCTCGACATCTCACAAATACGGAAGCGCGGCTCGGCCGAGCTCACGTATGGCGGGGGCAGCAATCCGTACGCCTTCGCCGTCAGCTACATGCGGCAGCAGCGCTCCGGCTATCGCCGGCTGAGCGGCGGCAACGTGCGTGGCGTCGTGAACCCGTCCTATGAAGTGCCGGAGACGTCCGACGACGTGGTGCAGGATTTTGGGTTCCGTGCGGCCTACAACTTCGCGAAGGGCAATGTGCACGCGTCGTTCAACCGCAACCTGTACGACAACGCGGCCGAGACGATGATCATCGACAACCCGTTCCAGGCGTTCGACGCGGTCTCCACCAATGCGGTGGGCGCGATCCCGGCGCTCGGTGGTCCGTCACGCGGCCTGTTCATCAACGCGCCGGACAACGAAGCCAGCACCTCCGCAGCCGGCTTCCAGCTCAAGTTCGCGCGTCAGACCCGCCTCAGCGGCGACATCGCGATGGGTCGTTGGACGCAGAATGCCGCGTTCTACCCGTACACCCTCAACACGGTCGTCTTCACCGGCGCGGGATTGCCCGCCAATCAGGTCTCGTCGCTCCAGAAGCCGTCGCTGAACGGCAAGATCAACACGACGACGATGAACCTGAACTTCTCGTCGCGTCCGACCAAGCAAATGGGCATCCGCCTCAGCTACCGCGTGAATGACCTGGTCAACAAGACCGACCGGTGGGTCATCTCGGGTGATACGTCGGGGACTCCGGATCGACTCTGGACCGCGGCGACGCCGGCCGACGATGCGCCGTACGGACATCTGACCGCGAACCCGTACGACACCAAGACGGCCCGCTTCAACGCCATCGCCAGCTACGACCTTGGCGATCTGACGGTGGAAGGCTCGTTCCATAACACCCAGATCACGCGCAGTCATCGTGAAGCCACCAAGGGCGAAGACACGGGCTATCTGGCCGCGGCCATCTACCGCTACAACGACCTCGTCAGCCTGCGCGCGAAGTACGAAGATGTGAAGCGCACGGCCAGCGGCGAGACGTTCTACGGATTCCAGGCCGACGAAGCCGCGCGCGACACGAAGCGCACGTCTCTGGCGGTCGTCCTGTCGCCCCACCCGACGCTCGATCTGAGCTTCGACTACGGCAAGCGCGACGTCGAGTTCACCGACCGGCCCAACCGCCGGGCGACCACCGCCGGCGCACCGGAGATTGCGAACACGCCGGTCGGTCTGCTGAACGCGAAGTACGACACCTACACCGTGGAACTCGACTTCACGCCGAGTGAGCGGGCGGAAATCGGCGCCTACTACACCTACGAGAAGGACCGCTCCACCAACCAGTGGGCGACGCTCACCGGCACGGCCCTCAACAACCTGCTCAACTACGCGGGCAGCGACAAGACCGACACGTTCGGCGCGAATGCGGTGTTCCACCTCGTGCCCGAGAAGTCGACCTTTACGCTGAGCGCGATGCGCCAGAAGGTGGACGGCCTGATGGACATCACCGCGCGCGAGGCCGGTTCGTTCTACACGCCCGGCCGCACGACGCTCATCCCCTCGGGACAGGGCGGCGCCGCGGACATCACCGACTACGACGACACCGAACTGACGACCCTGGTCGCGCATTTCGACTACGCCGTGGCCACCGACTGGAAGCTCGGCTTGGGATACTCGTACGAGAAGTACGACTTCCGCGACGCGTACACTCAGGGCACGCTGCTCATGCCGACAAGCGTCTACATCTTCACGAAGCCGGACAACGGCGCCTACAAGGCGCACGTCGTGTACGCGAAGTTGAGCTACAAGTTCTAACCAGCCGACAGGCTGGGCAAGCTCCACCACAACGGGCTGGCACTTCGGTGCCGGCCCGTTGTGTTTGTACGCGCGACTAAACCTCTGCCAGACCTCCCCTGTCGAACATCGCAGCAACTCACAATGCAGCGGAGCCGCCTGATGACACTCGACCCTCGTCCCGATTTCATTGCCCTGTCCTGGTTGACCCGCGCGGTTCGCGCGGCAGCTGGACTGCTGTTGCTGAGCGGCCTGGTGGCATCGTCCGCCCAGGCGCAGGTGCTGCCGCAACCGACGGACGCGCCGTGCGTCTGCACGCCGCTGCTGATGAACACGGACCCGACCGGCACGCACATCTGGTGGGTGCAGGCGCGCGGCGGCAACCTCGACATCTCCGTATACGGGCGCGCCGTCAACTCCGTGGATCCGTCCACGGTGACCGCGAACGTCTTCGACGGCGGCGGCCTGAACGTCGGCACTGCGACCGTCAGCTATCCGGCCGGACAGTTGCCCGGCACTGAATTTTCTTCGCTGCTGCCGCCGCTCCCGTCGGCGCCAGGCGCCGTGTATCGCATCGAGGTGACGACACCCGGCGCGCCGGGCACGCAGGCGCACTTTCGGCTGGCCGCGCGCGGAGCGAACTGGCTCGCCACTGACAGCCCGTCGACGCCGAGCTTTGAAGAGGGACACGTGCGGTGGCTGTTTGCCGTGCAGGCCGGTGAGCCGCTGGATGTCCTCGTGAGCACGTTAGGTACGCCCGCCAGCACGACGACGCTCGACTACCAGTGGATCGATCCGTCGGGCGCCGCAGGTGCGCTGTCGTCTGTGACCGTGCCGGATCCGGCCACACCCGTCACCCTCAGTGTGGCGTCGCCCGCAGCGGGCTGGTGGATCCTGGACGTCATCGCCGAGGACCACTACACGCTCGACAAGACCGGCGGCGCAGATCGTCGCCTGTATCTCGACTGGCAGTCGGCCGGCGACGCGGACCTCACGGGTGTGGTGACACTGAACGGCCTGCCGAACACGGTGCCGATCGGGATCGAAGTGCGCGATGCGCGCACGGGCGCGCTGGTCGCCAGCGATCCCACGGTGACCAACGTCATTCCGCCGATCAAGCTGATCAGCGGCGACTACATCGTTCATGTGGTCGTGCCCGCCGGGATCAATCCGGTTCCGGACTTCACGATTCATCTCGAGTGCGATCAGTCGCTGTCGATTGTGATCACGCTGACAGGCGACAAGGTGCCGCCGCCTCCGCAGGGCTATCCGCTGAGCGTGTTCCGGAACGGCACAGGCACGGGCGTGGTGTCGTCGGTTCCCGCCGGGATTTTCTGCGGCTCGGCGTGCGGTGCGAACTTCGCGGGCGGCACGGTGGTGACGCTCACCGCGGTGGCCGATGCGGGTTCTGTGTTTGCCGGTTGGTCGGGTGCGTGCACGGGGACGGGCGCGTGCACGGTGCTGATGGACGCGGCGAAGAACGTGACCGCGACGTTTACGAAGGACTCGCAGCCGCAGAACTGGACGCTGACGGTGACGCGCACCGGCAGCGGCTCAGTCACCTCGGCGCCGGCGGGGATCTTCTGCGGCGCCGGTTGTGTGGCGACCTACGCGGACGGCACGGTGGTGACGCTGACGGCGACCGCCGATGCGGGCTGGGTGTTCGCCGGTTGGTCGGGCGCGTGCTCGGGCACCGGGTCGACGTGCACGCTGACGATGGACGCGAACAAGAGCGTTGGCGCGACGTTTACGCAGATTCCGGATCCGGTGAACTACACGCTGACGGTGACGCGC
>CAYHEX010000034.1:17098-21668 GCA_964355365.1 uncultured Solibacteraceae bacterium
GCTGACGGCGACCGCCGATGCGGGCTGGGTGTTCGCCGGTTGGTCGGGCGCGTGCTCGGGTGCCGGCTCGACGTGCACGGTGACGATGGACGCGAACAAGAGCGTGACCGCGACGTTCACGCAGGTGCCGGACCCGGTGAACTACACGCTGACGGTGACGCGCATCGGCAGCGGCACGGTGACGTCGGCGCCGGCGGGGATCTTCTGCGGTGCGAACTGTGTGGCGACCTACACGGACGGCACGGTGGTGACGCTGACGGCGACGCCGGATGCGGGCTGGGTGTTCGCCGGCTGGTCGGGCGCGTGCAGCGGCGCCGGCTCGACCTGCACGGTGACGATGGACGCGAACAAGAGCGTGAGGGCGGCGTTCGTCCGCGCGCAGACACGGAGCTACCCGCTGACCGTGAGGACCGCGGGAACGGGCGTGGGCACGGTGACGTCCAGCCCGGCCGGGATCGACTGCGGCGCCACCTGCGCGGCCACCTACACGGATGGCACGGTGGTCACGTTGACCGCAACAGCCGATAGCGGATCGACCTTCACCGGTTGGTCAGGTGAATGCAGCGGCACCAGCACCACGTGCGCCGTGACGATGGATGCGGCCACACGTGTGGTGGCGACGTTCCGCAAGAGTCCCGCCCCGGTGCCCACGCGGATGAGCGGCCAGGGTGTGGTCGACACGAATTCCGGCCGGATGCAGTTTCAGTTCGCCGTCCGCGAGCGCGGCGACGGCTCCGCGTCGATCGAGATCGGCGGCGGCCGGGGGACGAAGTTCGAGTCCACCGCCGTGACGAGCGTGGCATTCAGCAATGCGCCGTCGTTCGTGCCGGGTGGTCGCGCCACGCTGGACACCGTCGTGTTCAGCGGCACTGGGCGATGGAACGGCCGCGCCGGCTACACCTTTGAGGTGCGGGCCACCGATCAGGGAGAACCGGGCCGAAGCGACACGTTCAGCATCGTGATCCGTGACGCATCGGGCGCCGTTGTCACGTCAGCCGGCGGCACGCTGCGGAGCGGCAACAATCAGGCGGTGCTCGACCGGTAAGATCCGCTGCCGCACGCCGGAAGCCTGACCGGTTTCCGGGCTACAGTGGGATCGTGATGATGATCGCAACGACGCGGAGCCTCTTCCTGGCCGCGGTCGCGACGATGGTCGCCGCCAACCAGCAACTGCCACAGACGCCGGTGTTTCGCGGAGGCGTTGAGCTCGTGGCGGTTGACGTGCAAGTGATCGACAAGACCGGACAACCGATCCCCGCGCTCGGCGCCGCGGATTTCGAGGTCTCGATCAACGGACGATCGCGCCGTGTGGTGTCCGCGGATTTCATTCGCGACGCCGCATCGGCCCCGTCCGGCGCGTCAAACGCCATCTCGAGAACATTGCGGCCGGAGGGCGTCGCTGCCGACGTGTCCGCCGGGCGCACGATTATTCTGGCGGTGGACGAACACAGCTTCAGCGCGAGCGCTGCCCAGGCTGCGATGCAGGCGGCCGGTCGCTTCCTCGATCACCTCGATCCGAACGACATGGTCGGGCTCTTCGCGTATCCCAGCGGCGCGTCCGGGTTCGATCTCACGCGCGACCACGCGGCTGTGCGCAAGTCGCTCGACAAGATCGTCGGCCTATTGGATGTGCCCGCCAGCCGTTTCCATCTCACCGCCTCAGAGGTGATCGACATCACATCGGCAGACACGCTGGCACTCGATGCCGTCGCCGAGCGCGAGTGCACGGTGGGCGGCGTGAAGCGCCCGGGCGATTCGAGCTGCCGGCGCGATATCCGGATGGAAGCGACCTCGCTGGCGGGCATGCTCGAGATTCAGGTGGGACAGAGCATTCACGGCCTGCACGCGCTGCTCCAGACGCTCGCGCGACATCCCGGGCGCAAGACCCTTGTCGTCGTGAGCGGCGGCCTGATGGCGTCCGATCGGCCCGGCGGGCGGCCGGATCTGACGATGGAAACGCTGGCGCTGGGACAGGCCGCGGCGGCGGCGAACACCAATCTCTACGGGTTGCACATGGACTCGAGCTTTATTGACGCGTTCTCCGCCGGGACCAGACGTGGCGCGACGTCGTCGCTGATGCGCGACAGCAGCGTGCTGGGCCGCGGATTCGAGCGGTTCACCGCGGCCGCTGGTGGCACGCTGATTCGTGTGGAAGCGGGCACGGGTGACGGCGCGTTCGCGCAAGTGCTGCGCGAGACGTCAGCGTACTACCTGCTGGCGGTCGAGCCGGTGGAGGCGGATCGCGACGGCAAGTCGCATCCGATCCGGGTCAAGGTCAAGACCCGTGGCGCGACCGTGCGCAGCCGCACCGCCGTCGTCATTCCGAAACCGGGGACGAACTGAGTCAGAATGTACGTCACCATGGATATCGAGAACGAAGACGAGATCGAAACCGGCGAAGACTTTGCGGCCATGTTCGCAGCGTCCTACAAGACGAAGCGCATTGAGACGGGACAGGCCGTCGAGGGCACGATCGTCGCCATTGGCGCGGACGTGGCGCTCGTGGACGTCGGTGCCAAGGGCGAAGCCACCATCGAGCTCAACGAGCTGAAGAACCACGATGGCGTGCTCGAGGCGGCCGTCGGCGACCGCATCCACGCCACCGTGGTGTCGACGATGGGCGGGCTGAAGCTGTCGCGCAAGCTGCAACGCGGCGCGGCGTCGGCGCAACAGCTCGAAGACGCGTTCCGCGCCGGCTTGCCGGTGGACGGCAAGGTGGAGAAGGCGGTGAAGGCCGGCTACGACGTGCGCATCGCCGGTCAGCGCGCGTTCTGCCCGCAGTCGCAGATCGACACGATTCGCGACACCGATCCGCTCACGCACGTCGGCCGGGTCTACACCTTCAAGATCGTTGAGTTCAAAGAAGGCGGTCAGAAATTCGTGGTCTCCCGGCGCAGTCTGCTGGAAGAAGAGCAGCAGGCGCGCGCCGTCGAAGTGCGCAAGTTGATCATCCCCGGCGCCGTAGTGAGCGGCCGCGTGGTCTCCGTGCGCGACTTCGGTGCGTTCGTCGACCTGGGCGGCGGCGTGCAGGGCCTGCTGCACATCTCCGAGATGGGCTGGTCGCGCATCTCCGATGCCGGACAGATCGTGACGCCCGGCGAAGAAATCACCGTCAAGGTGCTGCGCGTGGACGACGACAAGATCGCGCTCGGGCTGAAGCAGTTGATGGCCGACCCGTGGACGATGGTGCAGACCAATTACACCGTGGGACAGGTGCTGCAGGGGAAGATCACGCGCATCGCGGAGTTCGGCGCATTTGTTGAACTCGAAGCCGGCGTGGAAGCGCTGGCGCACGCGTCCACGTTTGCCCCGACGGGGAAGTCCGGCGGCTGGTCGAAGTCGGTCACGGCGGGCCTGACGGGTGCGTTTGAAGTGCTGAGCATCGATCCGGAGAAGAAGCGGATCGGCGTGGCGCTGGTCGCTGAAGGCACGTCGCGCGCGACGTCCGCGGCGCCGTCGCGATCCGCCGTCGTTCCGGGCGCGCGCTTCACCGGTAAGGTCGAGCGGCATGAGAAGTTCGGCGTATTCGTGTTTCTTGCACCCGGTGTCACGGGCCTGGTTCCTTCGAGCGAGACCGGCGTGGCCAAGGAAGCGGACATGCTGAAAGCGTTTCCGCTCGGCTCTGACCTCGACGTCATGGTGCAGGAAGTGGATGCCGCGGGTCGTCGCATTCGTCTCAGCGTGAAGGCGATCGCGGCGGCGGCCGAGGCCGCAGAAGTCAGCGACTACGCCGCCCGCGAGGGCGCCGCGCAGGCGCAATCGTTCGGCGGATCGATGGCCGACAAGCTACGGGGCGCACTGACAGCGCAGCGGCAGTAGGGGTCTCTACGACAGGTGGTACTGGCCGGCAAGTTGGGTGAACGCCGCCCGATTCATGCAGGTGCTCCGGCGTTGACCCAGCCTTTTGCGCGCGCAAGGGCATCGTGCCAGCGGCCGACGAGATCGGCGGCCTCGGCGGCGGGCATCGCGGGATCGAATCGTCGCTCGGCCCGCCATTGTCCGGCGATTTCGGCGGGGGAGGCCCAGAAGCCCACGGCCAATCCGGCCAGGTACGCGGCGCCACTCGCGGTGGTCTCGGTGACCTGTGGGCGCACCACCGGTACACCGAGCAGGTCGGCCTGGAACTGCATCAGCATGTTGTTACCGGTGGCGCCGCCATCCACGCGCAGTTCTCCGAGCGCGATGCCTGAATCGCGATGCACGGCTTCCAGCAGATCGCCGACCTGGTACGCGATGCTCTCGACGGCCGCGCGCGCGATGTGCCCGGCGTTCGTGCCGCGGGTGATGCCCACGATCGTGCCGCGGGCGTAGGGATCCCAGTGCGGCGCGCCGAGTCCCGCAAACGCCGGCACCAGATAGACGCCGCCGTTGTCGGGCACACTGGCGGCCAGGGCCTCGACCTCGGCCGAGGTCTTGATGAGACCGAGACCATCACGCAGCCATTGCACCACCGCGCCGCCGATGAACACGCTGCCTTCGAGCGCGTACTCCGTGCGCCCGCCGATTTTCCACGCGACGGTCGAGATGAGGCGGTTCTCGGACCGGACCGGCTGCGTGCCGGTGTTCTGCA
>CAYHEX010000035.1:0-21633 GCA_964355365.1 uncultured Solibacteraceae bacterium
ATGTCGAAGGCCCAGCCGACCGGGATGTTGTTGCCCCAGATGCCGATGCCCTTGAGCAGCAGCCAGGTGACGGCCAGCATCAGGCCCATCAGCAGCGTGAAACCCACGCCCATGGCGACAAACCACGCCTTCGGCGTGTTCCGGGTGAGCACGATCGCGGACAGCTTGTCGGTCAGGGACCGATAGCTGTACCCCGGTGTGATCACAGGCACGGGCGCGCGATAATCGCCCTCGGGATATTCCGTTAACTTCACCGTAGACTCCCTTACGCCTTATCCAAGGCCGGATTCGGATTCCGCACCACCGCGAGATACGTCGTCCGCGGGCGAGTGTTGAGATCCTCGAGCAGGCCGTAGTTGCGTTCCTGCGCTTTGAGTTTCGAGACCTGACTGTTCGGGTCGTTCAGATTGCCGAACATGATCGCGTCTGACGGGCACGCCTGCTGACAGGCGGTGACGACGTCGCCGTCCCGGATGTCGCGACCCTGGACCTTCGCGTCAATGCGCGCATGGCTGATGCGCTGCGTGCAGTAGTTGCACTTCTCCATCACGCCGCGGCTGCGGACGCTGACGTCCGGATTGCGCTGCGCCTTGATCTCTTCCGTGGTGAAGTCGGTGTAGAGGAGGAAGTTGAAGCGGCGGACCTTGTACGGGCAGTTGTTCGAGCAGTAGCGCGTGCCGACGCAGCGGTTGTAGACCATGTCGTTCAGGCCTTCATCGCTGTGCACCGTGGCGCCGACCGGGCAGACCTGCTCGCATGGCGCGTTCTCGCACTGCATGCAGGGGACCGGCTGGCTGTACATGTTCGGCGCGTCGGGCGAGCCCTCGAAGTACGTGTCGACGCGGATCCAGTGCATCTCGCGCGCCTTCTTCACCTGATCCTTGCCGATCACCGGGATGTTGTTCTCGGCGACGCACGCCACCATGCACACGCCGCAGCCCGTGCAGGCGTTCAGGTCGATCGCCATGCCCCACTTGTTGCCGTTGTACTCGAACGGCGTGTAGAGGGTCATGTCCTTCGCCGGCACTTCCGCGCCGAGCTTCGCGACCGATTCGTGCGGCTCGTGCAGGTATTCCTCAGCCGTGACCACGCGAACGGGGTTGCGGCCTTCCATGTTGAAGTGCGTCTGCGTGGACGCGAGCGTGTAGGTCGTGCCCGTCTTCGTGACGGTGGCCCCGCCGATGAACCACGGCGCCGCCGCGGAACGCAGCGGATAGGCGTTGACGCCCACGCCGTTGGCCACGCGGCCGAGCTTGGTCTGACCGTAGCCAAAGTGCACGGCGATCGTGTTGTCGGCCGTGCCCGGCATCACCCACACCGGCATCTTGATGCTGCGGCCCTCGGACGTGATCTCGATCACATCCTCGTTCTTCACGCCGAGTCGTTCCGCCGTGGCGAAGCCGACGTACGCGACGTTGTCCCACGTGAGCTTCGACAGCGGCTTCGGCAGTTCCTGCATCCAGCCGTTGTTGCCGAAACGGCCGTCGAGCACCGTCGGATCCGGACGGAACACAATTTCAATGCCGGCCGCGGCGGGAGCCGGCGCGGCGAACACCGGTGCCACAGGCGCGGTCTTCGGCGCGGCGGTCTTGGCCGTACCGGCCGGTGCCTCGGGCATCGCCGCAACTGCCGGTGTATTCAGCAGCGACGTGCCCGCAATAAACCCGTCGTGCAGCGCATGGCGCCACATGGCGTCGGCGTTCGCAAACGCGTTGCCGTTGGCGTCCTTCAGATTGAACTTCTCGGTGGTCGAGCCCTCGAACGCGCGCGTCCAGAACTCCTTGACGAGTTCGAACGCCGAGCGGCCGAGCTGGCCGTTCATCGAGCCGATGATCTCGAGGGCCGAGCGGCCGTCATAGATCGGCGCGATCAACGGCTGAATGAGCGAGACGGTGCCGTCAAACGCGCGCGCATCGCCCCAGCTCTCGAGGTAGTGCGCCGCCGGCACGTGCCAGTGACAGTTCTGCGCCGTGTCGTCGTAGTGCGTGCCGAGATGCACGCGCGTGGTGACCTTCTGCAGCGCGTCGGCGAATTTCAAATTGGCCGGCGCCGTGAACACCGGGTTCGTGTCCACGATCACGAGCAGGTCCACTTTGCCGGCGTTCATGGCCGAGACGAGGTCGGTGATCGAGGCTGCGCCGTCCGCCGGCGACGCCGTGATCGGCGCCGTGTACTGCACGGTGGCGCCCGTGTTGCCGAGCGCGTCGTTGATCGCGCGCGCGAGCATGTGGACCGCCGCCGGCTGATGATCGCCCGCGATCACCGCGGATGTGCCGCGATGCGCCGCCAGATCGGCCGCGGCCGCTTTCGCAAACGCCGTGGCGTGTTCCGGCAGCGAACCGGCGTTGACACCGGCCACGCCAACCGCCGCGGCAATGGCCGCCGCGAGCGCGTGAATGCTCTGCGCCTGGAGGGGCAGACGATGCTCGGCCTTGGCGCCGGTGATGGTCGGCACGGCCTCGGCAACGTAGAGACGGTTCTGTTCGTCCTTCGGTGTGCCGATGCGGCGACGCGATCCGAAGTCCTTGGAATAGCGCAACTGTCCGGCGCCGGCACCGAGGAAGTCGGCGTCGAGCGACACGATCACATCCGCGTGCTTCAGCGAGTAGATGGGCCGGACGTCCGGCGCGCCGCCCTGGACGGTGCCGAAGACCGGATCCCACTGATGCCACCGGGCTTCCGGGAAATCCGTGAGGAGCTGTTGAATTTGTTCGAGCAACGTCGGCGACGAGACCGGCTCGGTCAGGAGGCGAATCCCCTGGCCGTTGATGCCGCGCTGCGTGTTCATCACCGCCTGCAGCGCCGCCATGAACCCGGACCACGTCTTAACTTCGCCGCGACCCATGATCGTGCGCGACCGATCGGGGTCATACAAATTGAGGATGGACGCCTGTCCGAACAGATCCGTCGCGCCGAGGCTGGCCGGATGCTCCGGGTTGCCTTCGAGCTTGGTCGGCCGTCCCATGTGGTTCTCGGCAAGCAGCGGATAGGCGTATCCGCCCATCGGCATTGCGGTCGCGAAGAACATGGGCCGTCCCGGAATCAGTTCGTCCGGCTGACGAACGTACGGGATCAGCTTCTGCGGGGGCTGCCGCGTACAGGCGCCTACGCCGGCCAACGCCAGCGACGCGCCCATCAGCTTGAGGAACGTGCGGCGACCGGCCGGATCGCTGAACTCCGACGCCTGAACCGGGAACTCACGGTGCAGGTAGTCATTGAATTCCGGTGAGTCAGCCAGCTCTTCGAGGCTGCGCCAGTAGGCTTTGCCCTCGAGGCCAGCCAGACGGTTTCTAACGGAGGCGAAATCCATCGTGTTTTCTCGTAGCCTCAGCGGTGGCAGGTCGAACAGGCGATCATGTGCTTGGGTTCCGCTATCTTGTACTCAGCCTTCAACTTAAGGCCGAGCTCCAGTTGGTCTGCCGGAGCCTCGTACGCCATGTTGAACACTTCGGAGCGGGGGCGAATGAACTTCTCCGGCGCCCGGTGGCAACCGATGCACCATTCCATCAGGAGCGACTGCGCCTGATACATGAGCGGCATCTTGTCGACCGGCCCGTGGCACGTGGCGCAGCCCACGCCCTGCTTCACGTGGATCGAGTGGTTGAAATAGACGAAGTTTGGTAGGTCGTTTACCTTAATCCAGTTCAGTGGCGTGTCATTTCTAAATGACGCCCGGACTGGCTCAAGAATCTTCGCGTTCGTCCACAACTGCGAGTGGCAGTTCATGCAGGTCTTCGTCGGCGGGATTCCCGCGAACGATGACTTCTCCACAGTCGTATGGCAGTAGCGACAGTCCAGCCCGATGCCACCAACGTGGTGGGCATGGCTGAACTGAATTGGCTGCTCAACGAACTCGTTCTGTTTAGTTGCCCAGGACGACCGCATCAATATGGTGACCGTCGCGCCCAGAAACAGGACGAGAGTCAGCACACCCACAAGGGTCATTCGGGCAGTGGAATTAGCACTCTTCGAGAAGACTTGGCTCATAGCTGGCCGATCGGCGCACATAGCCTATATGAAGATGAGGCTCGGCGGCATCTGGTTATGATCCGGTTATGATGTGAAATCATTCACAATCTGTCAATAGATAAGCACTAATCTAGCGTCCCTTGGGGCGAATTCATGTCAGCTATCGAGATTTCCGGCGTTACTAAGCGATTTGGGACCTACGCGGCGGTCAACGACGTGTCGCTCTCCGTTCCCGATGGCTCCATCTACGGATTCATCGGTCCGAACGGCTCGGGCAAGACCACGACGATCCGCATGATCATGAACATCCTCCTGCCGGACACGGGCGAGGTGACGGTGTTCGGCCGCCACAGTTCGTCATCCGCGCGCGACGATGTCGGGTACTTGCCGGAAGAGCGCGGCCTCTATAAGAAGATGCCGGTACGGCGCCTGCTGCGCTACTACGGACAACTCAAGGGCAAATCGGTCAAGGAACTCGACCCGGTGATCAACACCTGGCTCGAACGATTTCAGCTCGCGCCCTGGGCCGACAAGAAGATCGAAGCGCTTTCCAAAGGCATGGCGCAGAAGGTCCAGTTCATCTCGGCCATCGTGTTCAAACCGAGGCTGCTGATTCTCGACGAGCCGTTCTCCGGCCTCGATCCCGTCAACGCCGACGCGCTGAAAGACGCCGTGCTCGACCTCCGGCGTGACGGCACGACGATCGTGTTCTCGACGCACGACATGAGCGCGGCCGAGCGTCTTTGCGATCGCATCTTCATGATCTTCAAGGGGCAGAAGGTGCTCGACGGCACGCTCGACGAAATCCAGTCGAACTACGGGCACGACACCGTGCGCGTGAAAGTGGCCGGCGGCCGCGCCGCGCTCGCGGGCTTCACCGAGATCGACAGCGTGAACGACTACGGCAACCAACAGGATCTGCGCCTCACCGGCGATCCGCAGGCGTTTCTGCAGAAGCTCGCGCAGAAAACGGCAGTGCAGCATTTCGAACTCACCAAGCCCTCACTGCACGACATCTTCGTGCGCATCGCCCAGCCGACCGCAGAAGACATGACGCGTTCCGTGTCCGGAGCAGACTAATGAATCGCATCTTTATCGTCGCGCAATCGGAATTTCTGACGCTCGTCAAGACGAAGGCGTTTCTCATCGGCCTCCTGCTGATGCCGATCATCACCGCCGGCGCGATCGGTTTTCAGGTTTACGCGCAGAAGCACTCGGACCGCGACGATCACAAGTTCGTGGTGATCGACCACACCGGCGTGCTGTACGCGCCGCTCGCCGACGCGGCGAAAGCGTTCAATCAGAAGAACGGCACAGGCGCCGAACGCACCGGACCGAACTTCATCGCCGAGGCCGCGCCGGGTGCGACGCCCGACGATGCGTACCGCGTGTCGCTGTCGGAGCAGATCAAGAACAAGGAGTTGTTCGCCTTCGTTGAAATTCCTGCCACCGTGGTGGATCCCAACGTCGAGACGCCGCCGGCGATTCAGTACTACACGGAGACGCCGTCGTACGACCGATTGCCCGACTGGCTCGAGGGCACGCTCAACGAGCAGATCACCAAGCGCCGCTTCAGCACGGCCGGCGTGGATCAGGCGCTGGTGAAAAAACTCAGCACGCGCGCCAACGTCACCATGATGGGCCTCCTGGCCAAGAAGGTTGACGGCTCGGTGAAGCAGGCGGAGAAGGTGGACGAGATCGCGGCGTTCGTCGCGCCGTTCGCGGTGCTGTTCATCATGTTCCTGTCGGTGATGTCCACGGCGCCGCAGCTCCTGAACGCCGTCATCGAAGAGAAGATGAGCCGCATCAGCGAAGTGCTCGTGGCGTCCGTGTCGCCGTTCGAACTCCTGATGGGCAAGCTCTTCGGCGTCACCGCGGTGGCGGTGTTACTGGCGCTCGTGTACTTCCTCGGCGCAGGCTACTTCGCCATCTACTCGGGGCGCACGGAACTGGTGCAACCCGCGCTGATGGGCTGGTTCGTGATCTTCCTCGTGTGCTGCGTGCTGATGTTCGGGTCGATGTTCCTCGCGATCGGCTCGGCGTGCTCCGACATCAAGGACGCGCAGAGCATGATGCAGCCGGTGATAATGCTGATGATGGTGGGCTACATCGGCTCGTTCGCCGTGTTGCGCGCGCCGGAGTCGAACCTCGCGATGGGGCTGTCGTTCTTCCCGACGTCCGCGCCGTTCATCATGATGCTGCGTATGGCGATGCAGCCGACGCCCCCGCTGTGGCAGCCGGCGTTGTCGCTCGCGATCACGCTCCTCACCACCGTGGCCTTTGTGTGGGCCGCCAGCCGCATCTTCCGCGTGGGGCTGCTGATGCAGGGCAAGGGCGCGACGTTCGCGGAAATGATTCGGTGGATCAAAGCGTCATAGGCTCCGTCATTGTTGCCGGCGCCGGCCCGGCCGGCGCGGTCGCCGCGCGCACCCTGGCTGAGGCCGGCGTGCGCGTCACCCTCATCGACAAAGCCGCGTTCCCCCGCAACAAGCCCTGTGGCGGCGGCCTCAGCACGCGCTCGCTGACGCGATTCCCGTGGCTCGGCGCGGCCATCGACGGCATCGACATCAACGCTGTCTCCACTATTCAAATGCAAGGGCCCGACGGCTCGGTGATGGAGATGACATCGCCCGACCCGAGCATGCTCCTGATCCGCCGCGTGGAGTTCGATCACGCGCTCGTGCGCGAGGCCGAGCGCGCCGGCGCCACCCTCTGCGAGCGCTTCGAGATCGCGCACGCGGAGACGGACGACCGCGGCGTGACGCTGCGGGCGCGGGACGGGCGGGAACTGCGCGCGCCGATCGTGATCGCGGCCGATGGCGTGCACAGCGTCATCGCGAAGCGTCTTGGCGTCAACGCGGCCTGGCCGCCGCGATCGATGGCCATCGACATGATGGAAGAGACGCCGGCGGCGACACTGCGCCCCGAGCGGCCCGACGTGCTGTGGGTCTCGTACGGCTACCGCGGACTCGAAGGCTACGCGTACGTCTTTCCCAAAGTGCGCCACGTGAATGTCGGCATCGGCTGCCTGTTGTCGCACTACAAGCGGCACGTCGATGAGCGCCCGTACGACCTGCAGTCGCGGTTCGTCCGCGACCTCGTGGCTGACGGCGCACTCCATGGCGAATCATCACGCCCGGACTTCACGCCCTTCCTGATTCCGGTCGGCGGTCCGCTCCGGCGCGCGCACGACCGGTCCGGCCGCGTGCTGTTCGCGGGCGACGCCGGCGGTTTCGTCAACGCGTTCACTGCTGAAGGCATCTACTACGCGATGATCAGCGGCGAACTCGCCGCACGCGCGGTCAGCGCATCGGCGATGTCGCCTCGCGCCGGCCGCGTGTATGACGGGCTCTGGCGCAGAGAGATCGGCGCGGAACTGCGCGACGCCGTGCTCATTCAGCGCTTCCTCTTCGCGGATCACACGCGCGTCAATCGCGTGGTCCACGCCGGTCGCGCCCTCCCGTGGCTCCGAGCGCTCATCGTCGACTACGCGTCCGGCCGCGTGTCGTATCGCGATGCGCGTCGTCGCATCCTGGCCGCGTCACCGCGGACCGCAGCGAAACTGGCCTGGCAGATGGTGCGCAGGCAACTGGCGGGGTAGTCAGAACGAACTGGCTAAGGCTCGAGCAAGTCGTCCTTGAACTCGATGCTCGCATGGCTGCCGTCGCAGAACGGTTTGTTTGACGACGCACCGCAGCGGCAGAGCGTCACGCGGTTGCGTCGCTCGTAGGGCGTGCCATCCTCGGATTCCACCCGAATGCTGCCCCGCACCCAGAGCGGACCGCTGCAGCCGAACGCCGGATCCTCCACCACGCCAATGGACACCGGCAGCGGTTCCTCCATCGCATCGCCCGTCTCTCGATCATGGAGGACCAGCCGTCCGGAAGGGCAGTGATTGGCTTCGCGGATCACGAGCGCCCTCGCCTCCGGATCCTCCGTGTGCTTGATGAGTGACCAGATCTTGCCGCCCGGATCGCAGAAACGCGCGAAGGCGCAGAGGTCTTCTTCGTCACTCAACTCCAGCGTGGGGCCCACGATCTTGTCGGCGTGCTGTGCGAATGGCGCGCGGCTGGCGGTTTCCTCCCCGTCGAAACGGGGAGTCGTGTGACGGCCGTCACAGAACGGCTTTGTCTTCGACCGGCCGCATCGGCAGAGCTCATAGGTCGGTGTGACCTCGATGGACTGGCGTGGCTCCCATTCCCACGAAAACCCTTCGGCATTGGGTGTGATCACCTGCACCGCAAGCGGCACCGGCCCTGACACAACGTACGGACCATTGTGCTTGACCACGATCTTGGGAACGGCGGCAACGGGCGGCTTCACCATCGCCCGACTCTGTCACAGTCCCCGGCTGAATGCGCGCGCGATCCCGTGTGCCCTCGAGCGGGATAAAATCGACGGCATGCGCCGACTGGTGTTGTCCGTCTTGATCGCTCTTGTTGTGTCCGGCATCGCGCCGATGCTCACCGCGCAGACCGCCAGGGCCGTCTCGACCGTTGCGTCGCCGATCACGTATCGCGTGACCTTTCCCGAGCCTGAACATCACTGGATGCAGGTGGAGATGACGGTCAGCGGACTGGGCGCCGCGCCGCTGAAAGCGCGCATGAGCCGCTCGTCGCCCGGCCGTTATGCCGTGCACGAGTTTGCGAAGAATGTCTTTGCGGTTGATGCGGTCAACGGCAAGGGAGCGACCCTCACCGCCACGCGGCCTGACGTCGACGTGTGGCAGGTATCCGGGCACGACGGCACGGTACGCCTCACCTATAAAATCTTCGGCGATACGCCTGACGGCACGTACATGGGCGTGGACACCTCGCACGCGCGCATGAATATGCCCGCGGCGTTCATGTGGGCGCAGGGGCTCGAATCACGCCCGATGAAGGTCACGTACGCGGCGCCTCAGGGATTGAATTGGAAGATCGCCACGCAGTTGTTCGCGACGAGCGACCCGTGGACGTTCACGGCGCCGAACCTGCAGTACTTCATGGACAGCTTCACGGAACTCGCGGACCTCGTCGTGAGCGAGTTCACGGTGCCGAACAGCGACGGCACTCCAGTGAAGATCCGGCTCGCCGCCCATTCGGACGGATCGCAGTCGGATGTCGACGAACTCGCGAAGCTCGTGCAACCGCTCGTGCGCGAGCACATGGCGGTGTTCGGCGAGTACCCGAAATACGAGCCTGGCGTCTACACGTTCCTGCTCGATTACGTGGCGTGGGGCGACGGCGACGGCATGGAGCACCGCAACAGCACCGCAGTGTCGCAGCCCGGGCTCTCTCTGAAGACGCCGCAGGGACGGTCGCAGGCGCTCAGCACGATCTCGCACGAGTATTTTCACAACTGGAACGTGGAGCGCATTCGTCCGGCGGGACTCGAGCCGTTCGACTTCACGCGCGAGAACATCACGTGCTGTCTCTGGATCGCCGAAGGCTTCACGCAGTACTACGGCGACCTGTTGCTGAAGCGCGCGGGTCTGGCACCACGCGCGCCTACCGGCAGTGTCGTTCCGGTGGTCAACGGTGCGGGGCGTCAGGTGCGGTCGGCGGTGCAGATGAGCGAACACGCGCCGTTTGCCGACGCGGCCACGTCGATTGACGCGCACGACCGCGCGCGCACATTCATTTCGTACTACACGTACGGGGCGGCGATCGCGCTCGGCCTCGACCTGTCACTCCGCGAATTGTCGAACGGCAAGCTGACGCTCGACGACTACATGAAGTTGCTCTGGCAGGAATTCGGAACACCCGGCGGGCCGGCGCCCGGACTCGTGGCGCGTCCCTACACGTTGAAAGACCTGCGCGCACAACTGGCGCTGCTCACCGGCAACCGGAAGTTCGCCGACGAGTTCTTCGACAAATACGTCGAGGGCCGCGATGTGGTCGACTACGCCCGCCTGCTGAAACTCGCCGGCTACGAACTGCGCGGCTCGACGAAGGGTGGCTGGGCGGGCAACGTGCCGGTTCAGACCGTCAGCGGCGGACTCCTGATCGGCATGGCTGGCGGTCGCGGCGGCGCTCCGTTGACGAAGGTGCCGCTGCCGTTCAACTCGCCGCTCTACAAAGCGGACGTGGACTTCGGCGACATAATCCAGACCATCGACGGCCAGCCGGCGACGATGAACAGCTGGGCGGCGCTGACGGCCAAGGCGGCAGGGGCGTCAGTGAAGCTCGGCATCCTGCGGCGGGGCGGCCTGGCCGCCACGAGCACGCTCGTGCTGGAGGGCGATCCGACGTTGACGATTGTGGATCTGGCGGCCGGCGGCGGCCCGTTGACCGACGCGCAGAAGTTGTTTCGAGACGCGTGGCTGGGCTCGAAGGCTAAGTAAGAAACGACTCCCGATGTCGTTTTCTATTTGATGTTTACGGTGGTGTCGAAGCGGCGGTAGTTCGTGTAGTCGCTGTCGACCGTGACCGTTTGGCTGAAGATGCCCGAGACGTTCTCGTAACGCTCGCTCATGGCGGCCGGCACCCACAGGTTCAACTTTCCATCGGGCGCGTATGCGGTGGTGAGCGCGGCGCGCACCGGGCCCGTGCGCAACTCGATCCGTGTGCGCTCGACGCGCCCGGTGGCGGCGTCGACGTCGATCTCGCCGTGCGTGAAGACCGGTTCGCCGCGCGCACCAGAGACCAGCGTCGGTCGCTCACGTTCGGTGAACTTCAGCGTCACGACTGGTGACGCAGCCTTCGATACGGCCACGCGTTCGAACTTGAAGCGCCGCTGATGCAGCGGGTTCACCACGAGCAGTCCGATCGTCGGCTCGTTGAATGTGCGCTGCACGTTGCCGATGTTGTAGCGCGAGTTCTTCCGTGCGATCACGGCGCCCAGTTGTGAGAGCGGCGCGCGCTGAATCAGGCTGCGAATGTTGTCCGGGTCGCGGACGTCCACGCCGTCCACCTCCTGAACGTCCCGCACGGACATCCAGGTGCCTTCGCTCGGCACGTAGGTCAGAAAGAACTCGGCCCGTGTGCGTCGGCCGTCGAGCGCAGCGCCGGCCGGCGTCGCCACTCGCTGCACGGCGATTTCATCGGCCACCACGAACGCGAGGTCCCTCTGATAGGCCGTGACGTACGCGGCCGCCGCGGCGGCGACGGCTTTGGGGGACGTGTCGATCCGGGCGGGTCTCTGCGCGTAGAGCGATGCGCACGCGGCCGCCACCAGCAGCGCGCCGATCGCGGCGCGCGCGTTCACTTGATCCGGACCTCGACGTCGAAGCGGCTGTAATCGCTGTAGAGCGCCCTGCCCGTGATCTTCTGCGGGCGCCTGCCGTCCTCAGCGTAGAACTCGTCGAAACGGGTCGGCACCCACATCTTCAGCTTCGGCTCCAGCTGATACGTCGTGGTGAGCGTCGCGTCGACGATGCCAAGCCGGACGCGAAGTTCGGCGCGCTCGACGCGGCCGGTGGCGGCATCGATCGTGAGTTCCCCTTTTGAGATCGCGGGCTTGCCGTCCACGTTCGAAATCAGCGTCGGCCCGCCGTGCTCGACAAACGAGACGGTCACACGGCCTCCGCTCGCTTTCTGGCGGACGAATGTGAACCGCGAGCGATGCTGATCGTCGAGCACGAGCAGGCTCAGCGTGGGCTCGTTGAAGTTCCTCACGATCGTGCCGAGGTTGTAGCGGGCGTTCTTGTCCTTGAGCGCGCGCGCCACGCCGACCTGGCCGCTGTTGAGCAGCGCGCGGACGTTGTCGCGCTCTTTGAGGACCTTGCCGTCGACGATTTCCACGTCGCGGATCGCCATCCAGACCTTGTCGGCGGGGACGTAGACAAAATACACGTCGCTGGCGAGCGACTCGTCCATGTCGTACTGCGAGAAGCCGCCGGTGAGCTTCTGCGTGTAGCGCTCGGTGGCCATGATGTACGTGAGCTGATCGCGGTACTCGCGCACGTAGTCGGCGGCTTTGGCCACGACGGCATCGACCGACGTATCGACCGCCGCCGGCCGCTGGCGCGCCGACACGGGCAGCATGAGCGCCGTGGCGGCGAGCAGGCACGCGGTCAAGAGGCGGCGTTGAAGGCTCACGGTGTGATTGTGCCCAACAATGCCATTCAGGGAAAGAGCACGCCCGGCGCGAGGATGCCGTCTGGGTCGAGCACTCGCTTGATGGCCCGCATGTCGTCGACGCCGTCGGCGCCGTACATCTGCAACAGCAGTTGCTGCTTCACGAGATTCCGGCCGACGCCGTGCTCGGCCAGCGGACAGCCACCCAACCGGGCGGCCTCGCGACCGAACTCGAGGATGGCCTCTTTGCCGGCCGCGACGTCCGCGTAGGTCCGCGGCAGCACGTTCGGGTGCAGGTTGCCGTCGGAGATGTGGCCCCAGATCGCGCAGTCGAGTCCGCGCCGGCGATAGCCGTCGCGATAGATGCGCATCATCTCGGCGAGCCGGCCGAACGGCACGATCATGTCGGCCGCGGTCTTCTCGATGCGCGCATCGACGTCGCGCTTGGCGTCGCCGACGCGGCGATTCACGCCGGTCGGCGCGGCCTCGCGCAGCGCCAGGAACTGGTCGAGGCGCGGCTTGTCGCCGGGCATCGCGAGCTCCGCGCGGTCGAGCACGCCGTGCCGATCCAGCAGCCGGCACAGCCGCGCCATCGGCGTGTCGATCGCATCGTCGCCGATCGCGCGCGCGACCTCGTCGAAGAGCGATGCGGCCGACGAGCCGCGCGGGAGCTCCAGGTGCACGAACAGCACCACGTCCGAGTCTGCCGCCAGTGCGATGTCGTTGCGGCGATCCGCGGCGTCTTCGCGGACGATATCAATGCAGCGGCGATCCATGTGCTCGATGGCAGAGACGTCGATGCCGCGCGCGTCGCCGCTCTGCCAGGTCGCTTGCGCCGCCTCGCGCAGGTCACCCGTCAGCGCCAGCGCCGACGCCTCCGACGTGGTCGTGATCAGCGCCATCGCAAATGCCGGCTGTTCCGGCAGTGTGCGGAGCACCGCCGAGGTGATCACGCCGAGTGTGCCTTCCGAGCCAATGAAGAGGTCGATGAGATCGATCGCGTCGGCCGCGAAGTAGCCGGCAGACACTTTCGCTACGGCGGGCATGCGATAGGCGCCGGGCCTGACCTGGCGCTCGCCGTGTTCGCACGCGATGATCCATCCGGTCACCCGATCGGTGATGTGGTCGCCACGCTGCAGATCGAGCACGCATCCGCAGGCGAGGACGACGGTCACCCCGTCCACCCACTGGCGCGTGGCGCCGTACTTGAACGTGGCCGCGCCGGCGGCGTTCGTTGCGATCACACCACCGACCCACGCGCCGGTGAACGTCGGCACTGGCGGATACCAGCGATGCGCGTGCGCGAGCGATTCCTGGAGCGCTATGAGCGGCACGCCGGCGCCGACGCGCACGTGGTCCGCATCGACCGGCGTGATCTCGGTGAATCGCTCCAGCGACAGGATCAGCCCTCCGTGCGGCGTCGCGCCGCCCGTGAGCGACGACTGCGCGCCGATCGGCAGCACGACGGACGAGGCCGCGAGCAGGGCCGCGACTTCCGTTTCGGTCGCGGGCCGCGCGAAGCCGTCGGCGTGGCCGCCGGGGAAGTGCGCGCTGTCTTCGAGGTGCGTGGCCAGCCGCTCAGCGGATGTCTCGATGACCGGCGCCGATGCGGGGCCGTGCGGCGCGCGCGCGCGGATCATCGTGCTGTGGCCTCGCGCGCGAGAAACGCAGCAAACACCTCGGCGGATTCCACGACGACGACGCTGCGCATCTGATCGTGGCCCGGTCCGCACACGCCCGAGCACGCGATGTCGAATCGACCCTCGGTCTGTGGCGTGAACCACACGGTGCCGACGATACCCGGAATCACGTCCTGCTTCACCCGCAACCCGGCGACGCCGAATGTGTGGATCACATCTTTGCTCGTCAACTGCGCAACGACCTGACGCCCGACCGGCACGTGCAGTTCCGTCGTCAGGAGGTCGTCTGTTGTGTCGAAACGACCGTCGGGGCCCGGGTAGCCGAAATGCCACACGTAGCGCTCGGCCAGTACGCGAACCGCGATGGCGCCGGGCGACACCGGCGGCGCGGTGATGCGCGCGCGCCACATCGGCAGCGCCACGGTGACGACCATGACGGCCTCGATGGCGAAGACCAGCCCGGTGGCGGCGAACGCGACGCCGCGCCGCGCGGCGGCAGGCTGCGGCTGATCCGGCCGGCGGAGGCGCGACTCGAACACGACCCAGGCGAGGTAGATGGCCCAGCCGAGCACCAGGGCACCCATCAGCGAGTAGACCGCCACCATCGTGCCGTTGATGCCGGCCCCCTGCGAAGATGCGGCGACTGGGAAGAAGCTACTCACGGCGGCACGATGATTCTATACTTCGGGCAATGTCACAAATGTCCAAGACCGAACCGGAGCAGGACCTCCGTCTCGTCTACGTCTTCGTCGTGATCGTTGAGGCGCTTGTCGTCGCGTCGCTCGTGTGGATGGGCCGGGTGTTCTCGTGAGCCTGCGCTGGCTCGACTGGCTGATCGTCGGCGCGTACCTCGTGTGGATCGTGTGGGACGGACTGCGCATGAGCAAGCGCACTGACGAACTCGACGGCTACCTCCTCGCGAGCCGCAGCCTGCCGTGGTGGGTCGTGGGTCTTTCGGTCATGGCCACGCAACTGAGCGCGATCACGCTGGTGGGCACGACCGGCCAGGCCTACAACGACGGCATGCGCTTCGTGCAGAACTATCTCGGGCTGCCGATTGCGATGATTATTCTGTCGCTGACGGTGGTGCCGTTCTTCTACCGCTCGGGCGTGTTCACGGCCTACGAATATCTCGAGCGCCGCTATGACGTGAAGACGCGCTCGCTGGCATCGATGCTGTTCCTGATTCAGCGCGGCATGTCCTGCGGCGTGGTCATCGCTGCGCCGGCGCTCATTCTCTCGATCGTGCTGGGTTGGAACATCACGCTGACGGTGCTCGCGATTGGGCTGCCGACCGCGGTGTATACCATGTACGGCGGCGTGCAGGCGGTGGCCTGGACCGACGTCAAGCAGATGGTCATCATCGTCGGCGGCGTGCTCGCCGCGGTTGTGGTGCTCATCATGGGCCTGCCAGAGGACGTGACCACCGTGTCGGCGCTGCACGTGGCCGGCGCGGTCGGAAAACTGCAGGCGATCGACTTCCGGTTTGATCCGAAGCTGACCTATACGTTCTGGTCGGGATTGCTCGGCGGCCTGTTTCTGTCGTTGTCGTACTTCGGGTGCGATCAAAGCCAGGTGCAGCGGTACCTGACTGCGAAGTCCGTGGACGAAGGCCGGCACTCGCTGTTGATGAGCGCCTACGTGAAGATTCCGTTGCAGGTGTTGATCCTGATGACCGGCGTGCTCACGTTCGTGTTCTTCCTGTTCAATCAGGCGCCGATGATCTTCAACCCGGTCTACACCGCCAAGGTGATGGACAGCGGGCGCGCGTCTGAATACCAGAGCCTGCAGCTGGAATACAACCAGCGCGCGGCGATTCGCGGCACCGCCGCCTCCGCACTGGCGCACGCCCAGGACGCGCCGGGGCCGGTGCTCGATCAGGCGCGCGACGCCTTCATCCAGGCCGACGTCGAGGTGAAGGCGGTGCGCAAGCGCGCCGTCACGCTGATCAAAGAGGTGTCAGGCGACTCCAAGTTCTCCGACGTGAACTACGTGTTCCCGACGTTCATCATTCAATACATGCCGATGGGCCTGGTGGGCCTCATGATCGCGGCGATATTTGCGGCGGCGATGTCGAGCATCGCCGCCGAGCTCAACGCGCTGGCGACGGCCACCGTGATCGATTTCTACAAGCGCCATATGGCGCCGACCGCGCCCGACCACGTCACATTGCGCGTGTCGAAACTCGCGACCGGCGCCTGGGGCATCTTCGCGTGCATCGTGGCGATCTATGCCGTGAACCTCGGATCGTTGATTGAAGTGGTGAACCGATTCGGGTCGTTCTTCTACGGTTCGTTGCTCGGTGCGTTCATCCTTGCGCTGGGCGTGAAGCGCTCCAACGCGAGTGGCGCGTTCTTCGGTCTGATCGGCGGCATGGTGACGGTGGCCGCTGTGGCGTACTGGAACGGGCCCGACGAGATCCATCTGTCGTACCTCTGGTACAACGTGATCGGCGCCGTCGCCGTCACCGGACTGGGCATCGTCATCAGTGGACTCACCGGCGGCAACCCGACGCTGAAGGGCGTGGAGCCGCGAGGGTAGGTGTCACCACGTAAACGTAGGGGCGGACCACGTACGTAGGGGCGGACCTTTAGGTCCGCCCAACCCGCCCAACCCGCCCAACCCGCCCAACCCGGGGACCTGAAGGTCCCCGGCTACGTACCCGTCCCCGGCTACGTGTTCAGCGACGAGCCAGGGTCTCCCGCTTCTCCAGGTGTTTCTCTACGTCAGCCCGTGTTCGCCACACGGGCTTGAGCTGCTTCTCCGCGAAGAGCCTGAGCTGATCACCCACGTGCGGTGATCCGGCCTGCGACGCGTTGCCGTACGTGAGCAGTGACATCGCGCGCGGGCCGGTGGCGGTGAACTCGATGACCGACACGTAGGAATCGCCGCTGATCGCGATCTGTTTCTTCGCCGGCCCCGTGGCCTTGGGGTCGTCTTCGTAGCCCACCACGCGGAAGATGCCGAGGTCGCCAGGGCCGCCGTTGGCTGGCAAGTCGTACGTGCCCACGCGCAGACGATGAACGGTGCCCCAGGGCACGTCGAGCGCGCCCCAGAGTTGGCGCACGTCGTTGGCGGCGCCAACAAGTGCCGTCACTGCGGCGGCTGGATCGCGAAGGCCGTCGGGTGTTGTGCGCGCGTCCTTTTCGATCCAGCGCGTTGCGAAGATGCCGGCGCCGCCCGCCGATCGCACGGCGCGGCGATACCAGGCCTCGAACAGCACCGCGCCCTTGCTGCCGGCATCAGCGCAGCGGTCCCAGGCCTCGAGCACGGCGGCTGCTTCAGCAGCAACGCCGCCGGCGGCCTTGGAGGGCGGCAGCAAATCGTCGAGCAACCGATCCGCCAGTTCCATTCGGGTCGACATCTTGTTGGCGACCATCTGATCGAAGGTGAGTTTCGGATTCTGATCCAGCAGATTGGCCGACCGCTGCGCGCGCAGTGACATCGCGCGCGGCGCCATGTAGGCCGGATACTTGTTCGAATCAATCGCCAGCGGGAAGGTCGTCGTCCACGGCGGATCGTTGGCGTTCTGCAGCCAGCCACTCGCCGGATCGGTAATCTTCGGCATCTCCTCGTACGGATGCGTGCGCGTCCACAACGTGGCGTCCGAGATGCCGGGCACGACGCCGCCCCAGTTGTAGTCTCCGGTGGGGCGAGCCGGTGTGCGGCCGCCGAAGAGGTGCATGATGTGGCCGCTGCGGTCGGCGTACATCACCGTGAAGAACGGATTCTGCAGCGGCCGCTCGGCGGCCTCGAACTCCGCCAGCGTCTTCGCGCGGATCATGTTCCAGTACTGATCGCCGACGTTCGGCGCGTCGAGTCCGACCACGCGCACCGCAAGAGCCGACACGCCGGCCTTCTCGGCGACGACGGGGCCGTGGATGGAGCGCTTGACCGTCAGCGTCTGTTCCTTCATCGAGCCGTCGGCCTGTTTCACTTTCAGTGTCTCTGTCGTTGTGTCGAACGGCTTCACCGCGCCGTTCCAGCGATAGCCGCCGTCCGCCAGTTGCAGCTCGTACGTGTCCGAGCCGTCCATCGTGTTGTTCGTGTGGCTCCACCCGAGGACGTCATTGAACGCGATGCCGACGAACGGCGCGCCGACTAGCGCGGCGCCGTACGCGTTCACATCGGGTGTCACGATCTGTGCCTCGTACCACGTGTAGAGGTCACCCCAGGGCAGATGCGGGTTCACGAGCAGCAGCGCGTTGCCCGCGGCCGTGCGCTGCGGCGCCACCGCCCACGTGTTGGAGCCGCGGTTGAACCGATCGATCTGCCCTTGGATCACCTGCGGATTGCTCACGAACGTGAAGTTCAGCACGCGCTGCACGTGCGCCATGACGTCGGCGTCGGTGATCGGCAGCACCGCGGTCATGTCGCTGCCGATCTGTGACGGGTTCGCCTTCGCGTAGGCGTTCACGCCAGCGACGAACGCAGCGAGCAGCGGCTTGAACTCCGCCGACTGGCTCGCGGCCCATTCCGCTCCTCTCGCCGGAATCCCCATCGTCCGCACGTACTTGTCCGCATCGAGGTACTTGTCGCCCCAGTATTCAGCGCCCCGTCCGCGCGCCTGCCCGTAGAGGCGCAGCATCAGGTTCGCGTGGCTTTCCATCTGCGCCCAGCCGAATGCGCGGAAGCCTTCGGTCGACGTCGGTGTGAAGATGTGCGGCACGCCCCACGTGTCCCAGAGGATGTCGTTGGTCGCTGCGGTCGACGTGGCCGGCTTCGTCGCGACCGCGCCGCGTTGTGCGGAGAGGGAAGTGGTGAGAAGGGCGCCGGCCAACGCCAGCGCGGTAACAACGAGGAGTGATCGGCGCGCCATCAGGGGGTGTAGCATTTCACAACTCATGACTGTGGTCGCTACACTCTCGCGGCGTCTCGTTGTGGCGGCCGTCGTCGCCATGGTTGCGGCGGCGTCTTTGATCGCGCACGCGCAGACTCGGCCGGTGCCGTTCGACCTGGTGATCACCGGTGGCACGGTGATCGACGGCATGGGAGCCCCTGGTCAGGTCCTGGACATCGGCATTCGCGACGGCCGCGTTGTGCAGGTCGGACAACTCCAGAACGCAGCGGCCAACGAACGGATCACCGCCACGGGATTGACCGTGGCCCCGGGATTCATCGACGTGCACACGCATGCCGACGATGTGGCCGATCATCCGTTTGCGGAGAACTTCCTGCAGATGGGCGTCACCACGATTGTGGCCGGCAACTGCGGCAGCTCCGCGCTCGACATTAGCGATGCGTTCGACCGCATTCGCGCGGTCGGCATCTCGATCAACTACGCCACGCTGATTGGGCACAACACCGTGCGTGCCTCGGTGATGGGATCGCAGAATGTGCTGCCACGGGCGGATGACCTGCGCCACATGAAGTCCCTGGTGTTCAAGGCCATGATCGACGGTGCGGTCGGGTTCTCCACGGGGCTGCAGTACATCCCCGGGACGTACGCCAAGACCAACGAGATCACCGAGCTCGCGCGGGTGGCCGGCAACGAGGGCGGCATCTACGCCACGCACATGCGCAACGAGGGTACGGCGTTCGAAGCGGCGATCAGGGAGTCGATCAACGTCGCTCGCCTCACCGACGCGCCGCTCGAGATCTCGCATCTGAAGATCGACAGCCCCGCGCAGTGGGGCGCGAGTGCGAAGGCGCTCACGTTGATTGACGACGCGCGCAAGCGCGGCATCAAGGTGCAGGCCGACATGTACGCCTACACTGCCGGGTCATCGTCGCTGTCGATTCGGTTTCCGTCGTGGGCGCTCGAGGGCGGATCCGCCGAGGTGAAGAAGCGTCTTGGCGATCCGGCGACGTGGGCGCGCATCAAGAAGGAAATGCAGGGCCTGCTCGACGAGCGCGGATTCAGCGATCTCTCGTGGGCGACGATCGCGACCTACCGCGCGGATCCATCGCTGAATGGCCTCTCGATGAAGGAGGCTGCGCAGAAGCTGAAGGGCAGCGATACGCCCGACGCGCAGCTCGAGCTTGCGCGCGACATGCAGTCGGCCGGCGGCGCGTCGATGGTCTATCACTTCATGAGCGATGACGATGTGGCCACGATCATGCGGCATCCGATGGTGTCGATCGCCTCGGATGCGGGGATCAACACGCTGGGGCAGGGCGTGCCGCATCCGCGCGGCTACGGCGACAACGCGCGCGTGCTCGGCAAGTTCGTGCGCGAAGACAAGGTCATCTCGCTCGAGGAAGCGATCCGCAAGATGACGTCACTCCCTGCGCAGTTCTTCGGTTTCCCCGACCGCGGCGTCATCAAGGCCGGCGCCTTCGCGGATCTCGTGATCTTCGATCCCGCGAAGATCGCGGAGACCGCCACCTACGCGAAACCGCATTCCTATCCCGTCGGCGTCGCTGCCGTGATCGTCAACGGCGTCGTCACCGTGCGCAACGGCAAACACACCGAGGCCAAAGCGGGGCAGATCGTCACGAAGCCAAGAAAGTAGACACCTTCGGTGCGCACTGGTGCGAACGGGTGCGCACTGGTGCGGACGGGTGCGAACGGGTGCGACGGGTGACTCGACCGTCGTAGTCGCGGACCTTCAGGTCCGCGAATCAGTCGTCGCTATTGCAGCACCTTCACCCGTACACGCAGTGAGAAGCGGTGACCGACGAGGGCGCCATCGTCGCCGGGGATTGGCGGCAGCTGAAATGACACGACCTCGTCCGGCGCAATCGATTGGGCGTAGTTCGTCTGACCTTCCTTGCTCTTCCATGCGAAGTAGCCATTGGTCGGCGCGACCAGCCTGCGGTGCAGCGTCATGGTGAGCCAGAGGGACTCGTTGGCCTGCGGCGGTAGTCGTCGCGTCGACAGATAGCTCGCACCTGTGCGCACCCGAGCCCCTTCCCTGCGATAATTGCGCCATGGATGCCGCGACCGCGCGCAGAGAGAGAATGCAGGTGCGCGTGTACGCCTCGCTCGCCGAGCATGGTCGCGACGACGCCGGTTTTTGGGCGGCCATGCCGGTCGCCGAGCGCGTCCTGCAGGTCTGGAAGTTAAGCGAAGCGCAGTGGCGCCTTCGCGGCGAGTTCCCCGATGAATCAGGACTTCCTCGATCTACTGCGCGCATTCATCGACCATAGCGTCCGATTTCTGGTGGTGGGCGCCTACGCGCTGGGCGTTCACGGGCGGCCCCGAGCCACCCGCGACCTGGATGTATGGATCGAGCCCACTCCCGAGAACGCCGACCGCCTTGTGCGCGCCCTGCAGCAGTTTGGCGCGCCCACGGGGCAGGTCACGGCAGATGACTTCAGTCGGCCGGGTATTGTGTTTCAGATGGGCCTGCCTCCGCTGCGAATCGACGTACTGACGGAGTTGTCTGGTCCGAAGCTGCAGACTTGGCGCGTGCTGGGCTTCTTCGGTTTGTAGCAGCCTCTGACCTTCTCCCTCTTCCCTCGCCTTTGCCCTCTGCCCTTTGCCCTCTGCCCTAACGTAAGCTCTACCCATGCCCACGCCCTACGACGCCCACGTCGGCAATCGCAACCCCGTTGATGTCCTGCGCGAGTCCTATGACGACTACCGCGCGATCATGCCCAAGTTCACGTCCACGCAGTGGTCGATGCCCTGGCAGCCGGGAAAGTGGACGGCGCAGCAGATCATGGTGCACGTGATGCAGTGGGAAATGATCATGGGTGTGCGCCTGCGCCTCGCGGTCGGCGTGCCGAGATACGAGGTGCAGCCCGCCGATCAGGACGCGCTGATGGGCACCGAAGACCGCGCCGTTGACGGACCAACCGCGTGGGCCGCGTTCGACGGCATGCGCCGCGCTAACATCGCGTTTGCCGCGGCGTTGTCAGCCGAACAGCGGATGAAGAAAGTCCGACACCCCGAGCGCGGCGAGATCGACGTGGAAGACATCCTCATCACCATCGCCGGACACGGGCTGCATCATCTGAAACAGCTCAAGACGTATTAGCAACCAATGGGGCAATGAGGCAATGGGGCAATGAGGCAATCAGTCATTGCCCCATTGCCCCATTGCCCCATTGCCCCATTGCCCCATTGCCCCATTGCC
>CAYHEX010000036.1:0-21576 GCA_964355365.1 uncultured Solibacteraceae bacterium
CCTTCTCGGCCACGGCGGTCGTGAAGGCGATCACGTCGTGTTGCGTGATGCGTTCGATTTCGTCGATGCGGGGGATGATCGCGTCGAGCTGCGCTTCGGACTCCACGCGCAGCCGCTTCGCGTCGGCGGCCGGCACAAGTCCGTCATCGACCAAGGCGTCCGTGGCAGCGAGTTCCACCTCGAGCCATGCGGCGTACTTCCGACGATCGCTCCAGATCGCGCCCATCTCGGGCTGGGTGTAACGCGGAATCACAGTGTCAATCTCCCGGCATCAAGTGGTGTGGGGTCGGGCCCGACAATCGTGGCGCTGAGGTGCTCGTCGCGGAACATCTCGGCGGCCACGCGAAGAATATCCTCGGCGCAGACGTGTTCAATACTCGCCAGCGTTTCGTCCATCGAGTAGTGCCGCGTGAAATACAGCGCCTGGCGCGCCAGATCGGACATGCGGCTCGACGTGCTTTCGAGGCTCAGCATCAGCGAGCCTTTGAGGTGGTCCTTGGCGCGACGCAGTTCCTCGGGCGTCACGACCGACTCACGCAGCAGGCGCATTTCCGCCAGCGTGAGGTCCACCACGTCAGCCACTTTGTCGGCCGCGCAGCCGGCATATACCGTGAGCATGCCCGCGTCGCTGTAGGCCGTCAGGTTGCTGAAAACGGCGTAGGCCAGCCCGCGTTCCTCGCGAATGTGCTGGAACAGGCGCGAGCTCATCGAGCCGCCGAGAATCGTGTTCAGCACATACGCCACGTGACGGTCGTCGTGGCCCTGCGCAATCGCGCCCGTGCCCAGACACACGTGGCTCTGTTCGATGTCCTTCTGTCGCACGCTCATGCCGCGCGAGATCACGGGAGCGGCCGTCGGATACGCCGGTGTGTTCGTCGGCAAATCCGCGAAGGCCTTCGACACGAGATCGCGCAGATGCGCGTGCTCGAAGTTCCCGGCCGCAGCGACGATGAGGTTCGGCGCCGTGTAGGTGCGGGCGAAGTAGTCGCGCACCATCGGTGACGTGAATGAGGAGACGGTCTCGGGCGTGCCGAGAATCGGCCGGCCGAGCGGGTGATGCAACCAGAAATGACTCGTGAACACTTCGTGCACGAGATCGTCCGGCGCGTCTTCCACCATCTTGATCTCTTCGAGAATGACGCTCTGCTCTTTCGCCACATCCTCGGGCGTCATCGCCGGGCGCATCACCATATCGGCGAGCAGTTCCACGGCAATGGGCAGGTGCTCGTCGAGCACGCGGATGTAGTACGCGGCGTATTCCTTGGCGGTGAACGCGTCGAGTTGGCCGCCGATCGAGTCGATCTGCTCGGCGATGTCCTGCGCGCTGCGGGTGGTCGTCCCCTTGAAGAGCATGTGCTCGACGAAGTGCGCGATGCCGCTCTCGATGTCGCTCTCGTGCCGAGAGCCGCGCGCCAGCCAGACGCCGATGGTCACCGACCGGACCGATGTCATCGGCTCGGTGAGCAGGCGCAGGCCGTTGGACAACGTCTCTAAGTTGTTTACTCTCTTGGGGTTAGATGAGAGACTCAAGCCCAAGATTCTAACACTAATGATCGACCTTTCGGAACTCGACCGGCTGGAACTACAGCAAACCTTTGTGGATTTAGGCTTGCCGCGTTTTCACGGCACGCAGATCTTCCGCTGGCTCTACAAGCGCGGCGTGACGGACCCGGCCGCGATGACAGATCTCAGCCGCGAACTCCGCGCCACACTGGCCGAAACCACGACAATCTCGACGCCCACACTGATCAAGAAGGAAGTGTCGTCCGACGGCACGATCAAGTTCCTGTTCAAGCTCGCCGACGGCCAGCTGATCGAGTCGGTCTACATCCCCGACACGCCGAACCAGACGTTCTGCGTGTCGACTCAAGTCGGCTGCGCGATGAAGTGCGCGTTCTGCCTCACCGGCAAGATGGGACTGATCCGTAACCTGACCGCTGGGGAAATTGCCGGCCAGGTCCGCGTGCTCGCGCACGAGACCCAGCTGGCGGACAAAACCTTCAACGTCGTCCTCATGGGCATGGGCGAGCCGCTGCACAACTACGACGCCGTGATGAAGTCGCTGCGGATGCTGGCGGATGAAGAGGGGCTGGGTCTGCATCCGCGTCGCGTGACGCTGTCGACCGTGGGCGTCGTCCCCGCGATGGCCAAGCTCGCCGAGGAAGAGCTGATGCCGAACCTGGCGATCTCGCTACACGCCACGACTGAGGCGCAGCGCGACCGGCTCGTGCCGATCAACAAGAAATACGACATCGAAGAGTTGATCGAGGCGTGCCGTCAGATGCCGCTGCGGCGTCGCGGCAAGATCACGTTCGAGTACGTGATGCTCGCTGGGGAAAACGACTCGCCGGATGATGCGCGGCGTCTGGTGAAACTGCTGCGCGGGTTGAAGGCGAAAGTAAACCTGCTGCCGCTCAACGAAGCGGCCGGCATCGAGTTCAAGCGGCCCTCAGATGAGGTCGTGGATCGCTTCGCGAAGATCCTGGCGGACGCCGACGTGACGGTGTCGGTTCGCAAGAGCCGCGGCCGCGACATCCGCGCGGCGTGCGGGCAGCTGGCGACGGACCGATAGCCCGCCTCGCCTCGGCACGTCGCGCATCTCTCCGTGCTTACGTAGCCGCGGACCTTCAGGTCCGCAGTCAATTCTCCCGCGCCCGAGTTGCCGTCGCGGTGTGCCTCGCCCTTACAACCGTCCGGCCAAGAAGTCATCGACCGAGAGGCCGATGTCTTTCGCGATCTGGCGAAGCAGGGTCGGTGAGATGTCGCGGCCTTGGTGAAACGGCACGGTGGTCCCGCGAGCGTCGGCGTGCCGAAACTGCTGATGAGAGCCGCGCTGTCGAACTTCGGCGAAGCCCAGCTTCACCAGAATCGCCACGACCTCGCGCGGCTTGAGGACCGGGATCTTACCCATCGGTCACGCCACTTCGACGGTCTGGGTGCCGATGAATACGCTCTCAATACGAGGTTCGCCGTCCTCAAGCAACATTTCGACGACATCCTGCAGGTTTGCTTGGAGTTCGTCCAGCGTCGCGCCCTGACTGTGCGCGCCGGCGAAACCGGGTACCCACCCCACATACAGGCCCGTGTCGCCGTCCCGCTCGATGACTGCCGTGAAGTGCTTCATGTTGAGGCCTCGCCTACGTCGGACGATACCAGAAGCGTCGCGTTGGCTCCAAGGTTACCTACGCCTTGCCTCCCGCACCGCCGGCGTCGTGCGCTGCCCTAATACGGCACCCGCACCCCCGCATGGTCCTTCGGAAAGTCCTTGGTGTTACGCGTAACGAGCAGCGCCGACTCGGCGCGCGCCGTCGCCCAGATCACCGCGTCCGGCAATTTCATTCGATGGGTGCGGCGAATCTCAACGGCTTCGCGGGCGACGCCGCGGGTCAGTTCGACGACGCGGAAATCGCGGAGGAACATCTCGATGACGTCGGCTTCTTCGGCGTTGCGGGAACCTGCGAGCATCTCCGTCCAGGTCACGATGCTGATCAGCTTGTGGCGATACCCGGCCAGTTCCTTCTTCGACGCCTCGTTGCCGTTGAGGTAGTCGATCAGGATGTTCGTATCGAAGAGGGCGTTCACGACCACTCCCGGCGAAGTTTGCGCTGGTAGTCCACCGCATCGACGGGTTTGGCGCGCCACAGGCCGAAGGCCTGATTCGGCTGGGCGGCGCGCTCGCGCGCGAGCATGTCCGCAACCGCACGGCGCACCGCTTCCGCGCGCGAGATGCCCTCGCGACGGCACAGGTCCCCGAGGGCCTCAAGTTGTGTTTCCGGGAGTTCGACGATGGTCCGCATGACGTCATATGCCGCGTCTACCTCGTCAACATTCCGCGGACCTGAAGGTCCGCGGCTACGAGTGCAACTGAAGGTCCGCGGCTACGCCTGGCCTCGTCCGCGGACCTGAAGGTCCGCGGCTACGAGTGCAGGGCTGCAGGTCCGCGGCTACGAGTGCATGGCGAATGCGGCTACGATTTCGCGGCCATCTTCGCGGCGGCCGCTTCGACCTTTTCTTCCAGCTTGACCTTGTAGGCGACGAGTTTCGCCGCGATCGACTCATCGCCGAGCGCGATCATCTGCGCCGCGAGGACACCCGCGTTGGTCGCGCCGGGCTTGCCGATCGCGACCGTCGCCACGGGAACTCCCGGCGGCATCTGCACCGTCGACAGCAGCGCGTCCAATCCCTTCAGCGCAGAGGAGTCGATCGGCACGCCGATGACGGGACGCGTGGTGTGTGCGGCCACAACACCCGCCAGATGCGCCGCGGCGCCGGCGCCGACGACGAACACCTTCACGCCGCGAGCGTGCGCCTCGGCGATGAGCCGTGTCACGCGCGCGGGAGACCGATGCGCGGATGCGACCGTCATCTCCCACGTGAGACCAAATTCATTGAGGGCCTCGCCCGCCGCGCTCATGATCGCGGCGTCGGAGTCGGAGCCCATCAAAATCAAAACATCCAATTGAGTCATCGTCGTTCCCCAAGAGCCCGTGGACCTGAAGGTCCACGGCTACGAAAGCTGCGGCTACGAAAGCGGTTATCTACCGCTCAGCGCCTTGCGGCCAATGTCCTTGCGAAATTCCATTCCATCATACGAAACACACGCGACGCCGGCATACGCGCGCGCCATCGCATCCTCGTAGGACGCGCCGCGGCCGACGACGGTCACCACCCGGCCGCCGCTGGTGACGATGCGATCGCCATCAGACTTCGTGCCGGCGTGAAACACCACCACGCCATCGAGCGCGTTCGCGGCCTCGATGCCCGTAATCGTCTTCCCCATCTCCATCGAGCCCGGATAACCGCCCGACGCCATGACGACGCCAACGAACCTGTCAGAAGAGAGCGTAATCGGCGGCGCCTGGTCCAGCGTGCCGTTGGCGCACGCCATGAGCGCCGCGGCGAACTCGCCTTCGATCGCCGGCAGCAACACCTGCGCTTCGGGATCGCCGAACCGCACGTTGAACTCAATGACGGCGGGACCGTCGGGCGTGAGCATGAACGAGATGTAGAGAAACCCGCGGTACTCGCCGGAGTCGTCTGCCTTCAGACCATCCATGACACGCTGGGCGATGTCCTCCATCCCGATCCGCTCCAACTCCGTCGTCATCAACGGACTTGGCGCAAACGCCCCCATCCCTCCCGTGTTCGGCCCCTTGTCTTCGTCATACGCGCGTTTGTGATCCTGCGCGCTGCCAAGCGAGATCGCGCGCGTGCCGTCGCAGAGCGCGAAGAACGAGACTTCAGGTCCGGTGAGACACTGCTCGATCACCACTGTCGATCCTGCGGCACCGAACGCGCCGTCGGTGAGACACGCGCGCACCGCGGCCTCGGCTTCGGCGCGATCCTGCGCGACGACCACGCCTTTGCCGCCAGCAAGGCCGTCCGCTTTCACGACGACGGGGAATCCGTAGTGCCGTCCGGACACGGCATCGAGCGCGGCATTGAGTTTTGTGTGCACTTCGAACGGCGCTGTGGGGATTCCGTGGCGTTCCATGAAGCGCTTCGAAAACACTTTCGAGCATTCGAGCTGCGCCGGAATTCGGCCTGGCCCCACGACCGGGTGGCCAGCTGCCCGAATAGCGTCGGCGACCCCGGCGTCGAGGGGGGCCTCAGGCCCAATCACAGTTAGGTCAATTGCCTCCCGTGAAATCAGCCCCAGAACGGCATCTGCATCATTAATGGATAGAGGCAGGCACTTCCCGACCCCTGCCATGCCCGGATTGCCAGGCGCGCAAATTACATTTTTGACATTTTGGTCTTTGGACAGCCGCCACGCCAGCGCGTGCTCCCGACCACCGGACCCGAGAATAAGAACCCGCATGAGACGCCCATTCTGGCTGGTTTTCTGCGTGATAGGCTAGATGTTTCCCGGGGGTGCTATGGGGCCTTCGGTGACTACCCCGGCGATCCGGGATATCTCGAGCAGGAAGGGGGTGTATTGCCTTGGCAGAAGTAAAGATTCAAGAGGGCGAGTCCATTGAAAGCGCGCTCCGTCGTTTCAAACGGAAAGTGCAGCAGGAAGACATCATCAAGGACATCAAGAAACACTCCTTTTATCTGAAGCCGGGCGACAAGCGACGAGCGAAACAAGCGCTCGCGCGGAAACGCTCCCGGAAAAAGATGAGACGGGATCCGGAATAGAGCAAGTTGCAAGTTGCAAGTTTGAAGGGTGGGCTGAAGAGCCCGCCCTTTTTTTGTGGCCGGCGCCTGACGTCGGCGTCACCCCTTCAACGCGTCGCGCACGTGCCGCAACAACACGGAGCGAGTGAACGGCTTCGGCAGATAGCGCACTTCGTCAGCGACCCCGGCGAGCGACAGCGCATCGGACGGATACCCCGAGATGAGCAGAGTCTTCAGCCCGGGCACCATTCGCTTCAGGCGCACTGCCAATTCGGGCCCATTGGCGTCGGGAATCACGACGTCGCTGAGCAGCAGGTCGATATGGCCAACCTCCCGGCACACCTGCTCGGCCTCCGAGCCCGATGCCGCTTCATGCACCACGTAGCCGGCGGCCTGCAGAAATGTGCGGACCACTTCTCGCACGCCGCTCTCATCCTCGACCAGCAACACGACCTCGGAGCCGGCTGAGGCGCCGGCATCCTCCGTGACCGCGACCGGCGCCGGCGGCGCCGCCGTGTGATCCGGCATAGCGCGCGGCAGCAGGATGCGCATGGAGGTGCCGTGGCCGACCGCCGTCTCGACGTGAATCTCTCCGCCGTGCTCGGTGACGATGCGGTACACCGTCGACAGGCCAAGTCCGGTCCCGCGCGACCCGCTCTTGGTCGTGAAGAACGGCTCAAAAATATGCGACCGCACCTCGTCGTCCATCCCGTGGCCGGTGTCTCGAATGACCATCTCGACGTGGGCGCCGGGCGCGAGGGCGGCGCTGCCGCCCACAAGGTTGACGTTGCCGGTGCGAATGCTGACGGTGCCGTCGCTGCCCGTGGCGTCGCGCGCGTTGGACACCAGATTCAGAACGACCTGACTGATTTCGCCCGCGTCGGCGCGCACGTCCCACAGCGCGGGCTGGAGATTGATCGAGAGCCGCACTTTCTCGCCCACCAGTGTGACCAGCATGGGCTCGAGGTCGAGCAGCAGCGCATTCAGGTCCACCACTTTGGTGGAGGACGGGTCGCGTCGGCTGAACGCGAGCAACCGCTGCGTCAAGTCGGCGCCCCGGCCGCCGGCGCGAAGGATGGACTCGATCAGCCGACGGGAAGTGTGTTCGGGCGGCAACGCCTGCAGCAACTGCTCGCCGCACCCGTTGATGATGGTCAGGAGGTTGTTGAAGTCGTGGGCCACGCCGCCGGCCAGACGGCCGAGCGACTCGAGGCGTTGCGCGTGGCGAAACTGCACCTCGAGGCTATGCAGTTCAATCTCGGCGCGCGCACGCGCCACTTTCTCGCCGGCTTCACGCAGGGCGCGGCGCACCGCGCGTGTCAGTCGCTCATCCCGCCGGGCCACGATGACATCAATCGCGCCGGCCGAGAAGAAGGCCGCCTCGAGCGGATCGTTGGGGATGCGCAATAACGAAATGCACGGGAGGTCGGGACGGACTTCATGGGCCAGCCGAACCGCGCGCGGGCCGTCGACGACGGGCGGCGCGTGCTCGGCGAGCACCAAGTCGACATCGTAATCGTTGAGGCGACGCTGAAACGCGTCAGATCCGCCGACGGAGGTGACGTGGCACGACAGGCCATCCTGCTGCAACACCGACGCGATCACGGGCGCGTCGGCGCTCGACTCCCCAAAGTGGACGATGGCGATCGGTCGGTCCATGTATCGCACGGCTCCAAACGCAGCGTGTTCGTGACCGCTGATGGCGCTGGGGAGCGAACCATGCGACCGACCTCACAAGAGCGAGCTGGCTCCGCCAGCCCAATGCGCGACGCGAGGTTACCACGAGATCAATTACGTTTATGGACAGTCGGCGCCTCGGCGTCCGCCGGAGCCTTGGGCGGTGCGGCAGCGGAGTCGGCACCAGAGCGAACGGCCTGATCGAGCGAGGCCGACGCCTGGCTGCGCACGACGATCGAGACCCGGCGATTGCGCGGATCGGTGGGGTCCTTCTCGACATGGAGTTGGGTATCGGCGAACCCTCGCACCGCACGCACCTGACCCACACGGACGCCCTTGGCTTCCATTACTCGCCGCGCGGCGTTGGCCCGGTCGGTGGACAACTCCCAATTGCCGTAGGTGGCCCCGGCGGTGTATTTCATGCTGTCGGTGTGCCCCTCCATCACCACGTCATTGGAGAGTTTCCCGATCTCCTCGGCAATCACGCTGAGCACGCCGACGCTCGCGCCTCGGAGCACGCTGTGTCCGGAGTCGAAGAAGCTCGACCGGGCGCGATCGATCAACTCGATCCGCAGTCCCTCTGCGGTCAGGGTGAACTCGATCTGATCGCGCAGCCCGGCGAGGGCCGAGGCCTTCATCAGTTCAGCCTTGATATGTGACGCCGCTTCGCTGAGCGCTTTCTGCTCGGCCGCGAGGTTCGTGGACGACCCGTTCGCGTCCACGCCCGGCGTGCCCGCGCTCGGCATCATGCTGGTGGAGTGCTCGTTGTCGAAGACGCCGGGGTCCTTGAAGTACCCGGCGACCGCCGCCTTGACCTCCGGCTTCTGTCCGACGAGCCACATGACCAGAAAGAACGCCATCATCGCGGTGACGAAGTCGGCATACGCCACCTTCCAGGCGCCGCCGTGGTGACCGGCGTGGCCGCCCGACTTCTTCCGAATGATGATGACCTGGCCTTTTTCCACGACTACGCCGCTTCCTTCATCTCACGCGCGCTGCGACAGAGTTGCTCGGTCTCTTCAAAGGTCGGCCGCACTTCTTCGGGAATCACGCGGCGCGAGAACTCGACGGCGATCGCCGGCGCGCAGCCCTTGTAGATGGACAGCAGTCCCGCCATGATGCACTGCTCGATATTGGCTTCGTCACCCACGCGATGCTCCATCGCGGTGGCGACCGGGCCGACAAATCCGTACGACAGCAAGATGCCGAGGAACGTGCCGACCAGCGCGGCGCCAACTTTTTCACCGATGACCTCGACCGGTCCGTCGATCGCCTGCATGGTGATGACGATGCCGAGCACGGCGGCGACGATGCCGAGGCCAGGCAGTGCGTCGCCGACCTTCTGGAGCGTGCTCGATGCCGACAGCGCGTGCTTGTGGCGCACTTCGAGGTCTTCCGACATCAAGTGCTCGAAGTCGTGCGGTGAGATGCCGCCGGAGATGATGACCTTCGCCGAGTCGGCGAGGAAGTTAAGCGCGGAGTGATTCGCGAGGAACTTCGGATACTTCTTGAGCACCGGACTCTCCGCGGGCTTCTCGAAGTGTGTTTCCAGCGCCATGACGCCGGACTGCTGCACCACCCGGAACAACTGGTACAGCATCGCCAGCAGGTTCTTGTACTCCTCGCGGCCCGGCGCGGGCGTCAGGAGTCGCTTCAACTGCGCCACCAGGTCCTTCACCACTGATGGCGGCGTGCTGATGAGCAGCGTGCCGGCCGCCGCGCCGCCGATGATGACGAGTTCGGCGGGCTGCAACAGCAGCGCCAGTACCCCGTGCTCCATCAGGTATCCGCCCAGAATCGAGGCGATGACCACGACGATTCCCGCGATGATCAACATGAGATCGTGTCCCCTTCCTACATCAGCCGTTCGCCGTGGTCGGTTGACGGGACGCCGACTGGCGACTCGTCCATCCACCGCAAACAGGCTGCAACCACTCGCGCGTCAAACCGTGTGCCTGCGTGCCGGACCAACTCGACGGCGATCGCATCGGCAGCCAAACCCAGTTCCAGGCAGAGTGAGGTCAACGCGTCATACGCGTCGGCCACTCCGACAATCCGCGCCCCGACGGGGATCTCTTCGCCCAGCAGACCCTGCGGCCAGCCGGACCCGTCGATACGTTCATGCTGCGCGCCAACGATATCGGCCGCGCGGCGCAACGCTGGAGCGGCGGCCAGCACCTCGCGCGCCAGTGCGGCCTGTCGGCCGCGAAACGCCTGGTCACGCGGCGGACCCGTCGGCTGATCGTCGGAATGGTCCGGCGAGACGAACCGGCCCAGATCGTGCGCAAGCGCTCCGCGTTCCAAATGCCGTAACTCCTCTCGCGACAACGACATCCCTCCGCCAATACAGATGGACGCAGCCGCCACACGCTGCACGTGCGCCAGGGTATCGGGCGAGTACCGGTAGAGGGCCGCGAGAAAACTCACCAGCGCCGTTGTGGACGCCACCGAGTTCTCGATCAGCGCGCTCTTCAGGCGAGTCTGTCGATCAGACTCGTCGGAACCCGAACTCGCGTGCACCCCCTGCCATTCCATCAGCCTCTGAATCGGCCTCCCGGGCTGTCACTTCAACTCCGGGCGTCCGTGGCTGCCCCTTCGTGGCGCACCGTGTCATTCGTTCACAGCCCTCAAGTGGCGGCGCACCGGCCGCAATTGCAGGCCCGGCGCGGCCACCTGATACTCCTGCTCGTACGCGTCCAACACCCCTCGCAGCGTGTGCGACTGCTCATACCGGCGCCGCGCGCGCTCGATCACGGCCGTTCGGTCGGCCTCGGTCTTTCCGGCCACGATCTGGATCACGCGGGCCAGGGATTCAACGTTGCCTTCTGCAAAACGGAACCCGGTGACCCCATCAATGACCTGCTCGCTCAGTTCCGGGATGTCGCTGGCGAGTACCAGCGTGCGATCGCAGAACGCCTCGATCGGTTCGATCGGCTGACTCCGGCTGCGCGACGGCACTACGAGCACATCGGCCTCGGCCGCGATCAGCCTCGACGCGCGGGTGAACCCGCGCACCTGGAGCTGTCCCGTCATGCCCTGTGCCTTGATCTGCTCCGCGAGTTCGTCGGCATCGCCGTCCCCGGCAAACACGCCGTAGCAGGACGGGGCGCCGGCCGCGTCACGCAATTTCGCCAGCGCCGACACGAGAATGGCCTGATTGCGGTGGACGCCGATGGTGCCCACGCAGGCCAGGACCAGCGCGCCACGTTTCCGTGCCCGGCGCATGTGCTCAATCACCGCTCGGTCGCCGAGATCGAGTTCCCCTCGCGCCTCGCTGACACCCTGCGGCACCACGCGCAGATGGCCGCCAAACACGCCCAACCCTCGCAGGAGTGCCGCGGCATGCGATGTGGGTGTAGCCACACGATCCATGAGATTCAGCACGTGCACATCCGCCGCGACCATGCCGGCGGTCTTCTGCACGTGCCAGTCATGCAGCGTGTGCACGAGGCCCATCGGTCGTCTGTGGCGGCCCGCGAAGAGCAGGCTGATGATGCCCGAGACGATGCCATGCGAGTGCAGGAGATCGGGACCGTCGTGATGCCCGACGACATCGCCGAGCAGTCGCACCACCGAGAGATTGGCCGCGTAATCGCGCACGAACAGCGAATCCGCCAGATACGTGGTGACGCCGGAGGCATCCAGCCGATCCAGATGCTCCTGACAATTGCGGTACCCCGGCACGCCGGTCCGCGATGCGATCACGGTGACCTGGTGCCCCATCGCGCGCTGGCCCACCGCGAGGTCGGTGATGACGCGCCCGGCGTCGTCCTGCAGGAAGGGAGAGAGATGCGTGATCTTCATCGGGCCCCGGTCGAACCGCCAATGATCAGATCCACGCGGCGATTCTTCGCGCGCGCAGCCGCGGAGTCGTTCGGGGTGCGGGGCCGGAACTCGCCGAAGCCCGCGGCCGACAGACGATTGGCCGGTATGCCGCCCTGCTCCACAAGGAACTGCACGACGGCTGTGGCGCGCGCCGTGGAGAGTTCCCAGTTGGACGCAAAGGCCGCGTTGTGGATCGGCAGGTCGTCGGTGTGTCCTTCCACGCGCACAGCGCCGGCGCTCGCGCGCAGGACGCCGGCCAGATCGCGCATCCATCGCTCGGCGTCGCTGCTGAGTTCGGCGCGGCCGGCGGGGAACGCGCCGGCCTCAGGCATGGAGATCACGAGTCCGCGCGCCTCGCGGCGCATTTCGAGCGCGCTCAGGCTGCCCGTGCCCGCAATCACCTGCTGCGCTTTGTTCCACAGGGCGTCGTCGCCGGAGAGCACTCCGGAGATCGGGCTGGTGGATGCAGCGGCGTCGGCGGGCGGGAGAAAATCCACCCGCGCGGCGTACAAACTCACAAACACGGCGAACAACAGCGTCAGCATGTCGGCGTAGGCGATCAGCCAGCGATCGCGCGACGTGCGCGGCGGCTGCAGCGGGCGACGGGCGGTGGTCACGCGGCTCCCGAAGCGCGGCCGTCGTCATCGCCGTGCGTGCGCAGGTATCCCGCCAGCCGTTCCTCCACCATCGTCGGGTGGAGACCTTCGGACAGCGCCATGACGCCGTCGATGGTGAGATCGCGCCGCAGCGCCGCGATGCGGGAACGCGCGCGCAGGCGCGTGGCCAGCGGCAGAAATACGAGGTTGGCGAGGCCGACGCCATAGATGGTGGCCACGAAGGCCGCGGCGATGCCGTCGCCGAGGCCGGGCTTGCCGATGGTCTGCATCACGCGCATCAGTCCGAGTACGGCGCCGATGATGCCGAGGGTCGGCGCGTAGCCGGCGGCCGCGTCGAACACCTGGGCGCGCTCTTCGTCAAGATCCACGCTCACGCGTGCGTCGGTGTCGAGCGCGGCGCGGACCACCTCGGGGCGCATCCCGGCCGACGCGAGCATGAGCGCGCGGGCCAGAAAGGGATCGTCGGTGGCCGAGATGTCGTCCTCAATCGCGCGAAATCCCTGGCGGCGCATCCGCCGTGCGAAGTCGGCGAAGATCGGCACCAGCTGCTCCGGTGACAACGGTGGACGCAGCAGCACATCGCCGATGCTCGAGATCGCCGACCACAGGATGTGCCCGGGATAGCTGACGAGCAGCGCCGCCGCCGTGCCGCCGAGGACCACGATGATGGCGACCGGTTGCAGGAACGAGCGGAGGGCGCCGCCGCCGGCGAGGTGTCCGCCGACGATGACGATGAGACCGAGCGCCAGCCCGACAAGGCTCCACGCCTCGCCGCGACGCCGCAGGACGAGAGCACTCACTACGCACCCTTCCGTGTGGCTGCGAGGCGCGCGCGCTCAAGACGGACCACCGCCGCTTCGGCAAGCGCGATGATCTCTTCGAGCGGCGCATCGGGCGCCGGCGTCGATGTGGACGAGAGCACGCCGTGCATGAACTCGAGATCCTCCTGTGACTGCACGGTCAGGCGCAGTCCGGGGCGGCGCAGGTGTCCCGGCGCGACGGCACGCATCGCCGTGAACCGTGTGTCGCGGCGAATGAAGGACGTCACGTGCACGAGATCGTAGGGGTCGGTGACGAGTTCGTGGGACCGCCGCAGCGCGTCCACGGTGACGGCTTCGACCGCCGCGCCCTGGGGCAGACCGCACTCCATCGCGTGATCGGCATGCACGCGCCGGCGCAGTTCCGCAATGCGGAGCACGCCGCCGATGTCCACCGCCGGCTGATCGGCCCTGACGCGGATCACTTCCGTCAGGCCGAACGCGCTCGCCGCGCCCAGGACACGGGCGAGCACGTCGTCGGCGTCACCGCGGTAGAGGGACGCACCCAGATCACTGATCGCGGACTCCAGCGGGTCGTCGCACGTGGCGGTTGAGCACGCCACGACGATCGGCAGCCCACTGGCGCCGAGGCGCAGCACCGAATGTTCGAGCAGCGTGCGTCCTGCCAGCGTCAGCAGGATCTTCCCGGGCAGCCGTTCCGAACTCAGACTCGCCTCAACCACAATTGCTATCGACATCACGCGACTGCTCCCATCGCGGCGGAGACCCCGCCGAACCTGTTCATCCGACTCCGGCGCTCGAGCGCCATTTCCACCAACTCCACCGGCACACGCGCGCCGGGGCCCTGCGACATGTCGAGCGCGGCCGACAGGCGCGGGCTGATCGCGCGCACCACCGGCCGATCGCCGGCGAGCGTGCCGTGCACGGTGACCGGCCCCGCCAGATGCACCGCAGACGCCACACACACGGCCAGTTCCGCGTACTCGCTCGGCGTCACCGTCAACAGACGACCGGCCAGATCGCAGCAGAGATCCATTTCGAATTCCGGGCCGTCCAGCCGCGCCTGCACGACCGCGTCCGGCCGCACCGACAGCAGGTGATCCAGATCCTGATAGGAATGCACCGTGACCGGCTCGGCGCCTTCGCGAGGATTGCGGTTGAGCACCAACAACGGCATGGGCAGATCGCGCGACACCTGCGCCGGCAACCAGCTGGCCGCGGCGGCGATACCCATCAGATTCAGCGACCGGCACATCACATGACGGTCGTGGCACATCGCCACCGTCGAGGCCGGGGAGATCGCGACATGCGTGCCTTCGGCCGCGAAGCTGCCGGCCAGTGCCGCCCACAACGGCAGGTCGTCGTCGATGGTGGGCACGATGAGGCCAATCTGGTGGCGACGCGTGAGCGCCCGCACCTCATCAATTTCCTGGGCGCGACGGAACGGACCGTGCGTCATGAAGACGTCACCGCCGCCTGCGGCCTCCTGGGCGGCCTTGGCGAACGCGTGAATCATCGGGGCGTCAGCGCCACCGGCGAGGAGCACGTTAAGAGGCATGTGACCTCCGAGGAAAGTCCAGCGCTTGCCGTGGTTCGATGTCGTGCTCGCGAATCGGCTGACCGAGATCGACCGGACGCAACAACCGGCGGCCGATGACGTCGTCGACGCGCGAGGGCGGGAGCCCATTGGCCGGACGCAGCGCCACCAGATCCATTCGGCGCAGCACCATGCCGGGCTCGAGATCGCGCGCCGCGCAGAGCGCGCGGCGATTGATGTGGCGATTCATGGTCTCCACTTCAAGGCAGACCTTCTCGCCGGTGCCGAGCGCACTGCGAGCACGCCGAGCCATGTTGATGGCCTCGCACAGCTCGTCTGGCAGACTGGATACGGCCAGGTCGGCCGCGTGCAGGTCCTCGGGCAACACGAGATGGCGTTCGTAGATGGCCGCGCCGAGCGCCATGGCCATCGGCAATGCAAAGGTGTCTTCGGCGTGGTCCGAGAACCCCACGGGCAACTGGAATCGATCGGCCAGCGTGCGAATGGCCAGCAGATTCTCGCTGCCGGGCGGCACGGGGTGCGCCGACACCGTGTGCAGCAAGGCCACGGAGACGGCCCCGGCCAGGTGGGCCACATCAACGGCATGGGCCACTTCGTCGATCGTCGACATGCCGGTCGCCAACACGACCGGCTTGCCGGTGCCGGCGGCGCGCACGATGAGTTGGTCCCACGTCAGGTCGCCGCTCCCGATCTTGTAGGCGTCGACGCCGATCCGTTCGAGCAGATCGACGCCGTCCATCGAGAACGGCGCCGCGATCACCTTGAGGCCGTGATGGCGCGCGCGTGCAACGATCTTCACGTGTGCCGGCTCGTCCAGTTGGTGGCGCTGGAAGAACTCCATCAGCGACCCGGGGGGCAGGTGGTCGGGCGTCGACGCGCTCGGCGATGCCAACTGCGCGGCGTCGATCGTCTGGAGGGTGATGGCGTCGGCGCCGGTTTCCGCGGCCGCGTCCACCAGGCCAATGGCCTGATCGATCGAGCCGCCATGGTTCATGCCGATTTCGGCGGACACGAACAAGGGCGCGCGGTCGGACACCTGTCGTCCGCCGATGAAGATGCACGGCGAATCAGGCCGCATAACTGCCTCGCTGATCGGCCAGCAGCGCGGCGGCCGCGCTGGGCAGATCGGAAATACGTGTCAACACCAGAGGGGCCGCCGAGGGTCCGGGCGGCCAGTGACGATGGCCGATGAATCGCACGGGGCACATACCGGCCTCCAACGCGCCATTCACATCGCACCACTCATCATCACCGACGACGACGGTATGAGACGGCTGCACGTGCAGCCGACGCGCCACTTCCAGAAACGGCGCGCGAGCGGGCTTGCCGCCGCCGTGCTCGGTCGCAAACACGACCGCGTCCACATGCGCAGACAGGCCGAGCGCGTCAATCTTGCGCGCCTGCACCTCGGGATCGCCGTTGGTGAGCACGCCGATCTTCCATCCGCGAGCGCGCAAGTCATGCAGCACACGCTGCGACGAGGCGGGCAACCGCAGGCTCAGCTCACGGCCCCAGATGATGTCGTCCACCAGGCCGGGCGTGAGTCGCTCGGGCAGCCCGAGGGCTCGGAGTGTGGTCTGCACTTCCCGGCCCTGACCATCACCGCGAAACGCGTTCACCATGCATTTGAACGCGCGACGCGCGTCGACGCCGCGCCGGCGCCCGAGCCGGCGTGCGCACGCCGCGAATCCGCTCAACACGAACCGCCGGAACGGATAGAGCGTGTCGTCGAGGTCGAAGACCACCGCGCGATTACGCGGCACGGCGCATTTCCCCTGCGATCACCGCGAAGATGATGCGCCAGCCCGACAACGCCACGGCGACGTGTTCGGTCAGGGCCTCGGCGACGCCCAGGGCATCGCCGGCTTCCTGATGTTCCATCAAGGTGTCGAGCGCGTCGCAGGTATCGTCGATCGTGTCGGCGATGCGCTGATCGCGCCGACGCAGCTCGCGCAGGTCGACGCCCGCCACTTCGGCGGCCAGCGCGGCCAGCAGCACCAGCAGCTTGGCGTGCTGGACGATGCGGTCGAGCTGCGGTCCGGCCACGCCATCGCCGCGCCAGCGCACGGCGTCCGCGACCATCGGCAGCTGGTCTTCGATCGCTTCAATAGAAATGAGCGCGGCATCGACGGCGTCATTGATCAGTCCCGACGGCGAGGTCATCAGGTCGGCGGGCGCCCCGTCCATCAGGCCGCGGGCTGTCGGCAGGCCGACAGCGGACGTCCGGGGGACCGGCACGGTCTTCTGCCTCGCGGCCAGGGTGTGCTGGACGGAAAACGGCAGTTTCCCCAGTGATTTCAGGGCGGGGCGACGGTGTGATCGATCGGCGTAGTGCATGCGAGTCGGCATGTGAGGCTCCAGACGCTGATGTCTACAGCGAGGAACGTGCCAACAGAAAGGCGCTAAAGGTTTCCGTGACCCCGACGATTACCTTCATGCACGGAGCGGCAATGAGGTCGCACCGGCAGCCGGCAAGGACGCCGGCTCGTAGTTTCAAGGAGGATTCCGTCATGGCGTCATTCTCAGTAGTCAGCAACATCTCCGCATCAAACGCACAGGCCAATTTGGCCGTTTCCAACCAGGGCCTGCAGAAGGCCATCAACCGTTTGTCGAGCGGCCTCCGCATCAATTCGGCCGGCGACGACGCGGCCGGCTTGTCGGTCGCGAACACCTACCGCAGCCAGCAGGCCGTGCTGTCTCAGGGCATCCGCAACGCGAACGATGGCATGTCGTCTCTGCAGATCAAAGACGGCGCGATGCAGAACATCTCCACCCTGCTCGATCGGCTTTCCACACTGGCGACGCAGTCGGCGTCGGGTGCCTCGACGGTTGACCGCACGCAGCTCGACTCCGAGTTCCAGGATGTCGTTTCTGAAATCGACCGTGAAGCGGCTGTGGCCGGCTTGGCGGCCGAGACGGACTTCTCGGTGTTCGTGTCGAACGACGGCGCGGACGGCACGGTGACGGGCACGATCGGCGCGGCCGACACGACCACGCTCGGCATCGACGGTCTCGACATCAGCGACTCGGACGGCGCGGCTGACGCCGTGGCGGCGATCGCGACGGCCGTGACGTCGCTCGGTTCGGCGCAGGGCTCGATCGGTGCACTGCAGAACCGGCTCACCTTCGCGGTTTCGCTGGCGACCTCGCAGGTCGTCTCGACCCGCGCGGCCGAAAGCCGGATCCGTGATGCGAACGTGGCCGAAGAAGCGGCCAACATGACCCGCTTCAACATCCTGAGTCAGTCCGGCATCGCCGCTCTGTCGCAGGCCAACCAGCAGAGCTCGTCGATCCTGTCGCTGCTCCGCTAGTAGTCTCACCCTCACACGGACGAACGGGCCTCGTGCCCGTTCGTCTTTGATCGGCCGAAAGCCCCTTGACCTGGTGTGGTCAGGATCGCTGCTTCGCAGCAACCACACCAGGTCAAGGGGCTTCCGGATTGACTTTGTAGGCCGCTCGCGCGGCCAGTTCAGGAGTCCGGGGTGTCATCGCCAGTCACGCTCAGCGGGTTCAACAACATCGACTTTGGCAGCATCGTCACGGCGCTGATGAATCAGGCGTCCGAGCCGCTCGCTGCGCTGCAGTCGCGTCAGGAATCGATCAACTCGCAGATCAGTTCGATGGCCTCGCTGGGCAACCGCATCTCGGCGCTGAAGAGCGCGGCCGACGATCTGGCGGACCTGGACAATTTCACGGCATTTACCTCGTCGACGAGCGATAGCACGGCGCTCACGTCGACCACCGGCTCGGGCGCGATCGCCGGCCACTACGACATTCAGGTCCTCGAGCTCGCGCGCGCGCAGGTGACGGCGTCGGCCAGTACCGCGCCGGACGCCGACACGACGATTGTGGCGACGGGCGGCAGCCTGACCATCGGCGGCAAATCGGTCGCCATCACGAGTGGCGTGACCCTCAGCGCGCTGGCCAAGGCCATCAACAGAACCGACGACATCGGCGTGACGGCCTCGGTCGTTCGATCCGGCGCCGGCGCGTACCGCCTGGTGCTCAAGAGCGAGAACACCGGCGCCGACGGCGCCTTCACCCTCACCAACACCCTTTCGGGCGGCGCCTCCGCCGTGACGTTCACGGACACGGACGCTGACGGCACGTCGGGCGACACCGCGGCCGACAACGCCGTGCAGGCCAGCGACGCGCGGGTGCTGGTCAACAATGTTGAAGCGCAAAGCAGCACCAACGAGTTCAGCGAAGCCGTCCCGGGCGTGACGTTCACGGTGCTGAAGAAGGACCCCGCCGCCACGATCGGCCTGGACGTCTCGGCCGACGCCTCATCGCTCAAGGCGACGATCGGCAAGTTCATCTCGTCCTACAACGACCTCGCCAACTACATGTCCGACCAGCAGACGACGGCCGGCAAGGGCGACACGAGGAGCATCGGCCACTCCCCGATGCTGCGTCAGTTGCGGAATGACATCCGCGCGTCGCTGCTGAAAACCATGGGCGGATCGACCATCAAGAATTTGTCGCAGGCGGGCGTCGAGTTCACCGCGACCGGCCAACTCAAACTGAACACCAAGGTGTTCGAGGCCGCCGTCGAAGACCATGCGAGCGACATCGAGGCGTTGTTCACGTCCAAGACCGGCCTGTTTGGATCGCTCAGCACGACGCTGAAGACGTACTCGGGCACCGGCGGATTCCTGAGCACGACCAAGGACCGCATGAACTCGCAGATCAAGGGCCTCGACTCGCAAATCATCTCGATGCAGGACCGCCTGGCCAGACACAAGCTCTCGCTCCAACGGGAATTCAACGCCACCGACAGCTTGATGACGAGCCTGAAAAGCCAGAGCAGCTCGCTCTCGAGCATCGGCGGGTCCTACAACACGCTCTAACTGATCAACGACCAGAGAAAGAAGGACCGCGCAATGAGCTACACCAACGCCGCACACGCCTACCGACGCACGCAGGCCGAGGCTGGAACGCCCCTTGAGTTGGTGGTCATGCTCTACGACGGCGCGCTGCGGTTCCTCGCGCAGGCGTCTGACGCGATGGCCCAGCGCGACATCCGATCGCGCCACATCGCGCTCGACAAGACCCTGGCGATTCTCGGCCATCTGCAGAGCACGCTCGACACGGAGCGCGGTGGTGCGCTGGCCGAAGAACTGGACCGTCTCTACACCTACATGTCGAGCCGGCTGCTCGAAGGCGCCGCGCGCAGCGATCCGCAGGCGCTGGCGGAAGTGTCGAAACTGCTCGCCAACCTGCGCGACGCCTGGCACACCATCGCCTCGTCGCCGCTGCCGCCATCTGATCTAACGGCGCGAGGTCCGGCGGAAGCCCGACCATGACGCCCCTGCGGGACCTCGGCGAACTGATCGAGCAATACCACTCGGGCATTGAAGCCGAGCTGACGGTACTGCGCCAGCTCGAGACGATCGCGATGCGTCAGCACGAGGTCAGCGAAGCGCGTGACTTCGACGCGCTGGTCGGCGAAACCGACACGCGTGAGCGCCTGACACGCACGCTCGTGGCCATTGAAGAAGGCCTGCGCGAACTACGCAAGCAGCTGGCGGGTCGCCGCCGTGAAGCGGAACAACTGAGCGAATTCCATGACGCGCTCGTGGCCCACCGGGAGGCCGCGGAACTGGTGGCGCGGATCCTGTCGGCGGACCAACTGTCCCTCAAAGCCCTCGCCGACGCGGAACTGGCGCGCCGCGCGTCGCTCGCGAGCCTGGATCGGGGCGAAAACACGCTGGCCGCCTACCGCAAAGTGCTCACGCCGCCGGTGGCGTCAGCGACGCTCGTCAATAGACAGGGGTAGGACGGGTCCAGAGTCCAGAGTCCTACCTGATCCCGGTGAGGAATGTGCCGGCCGGCTGAAAACCCATCGCGAGATACAACGTTCGCGCGGGGATGTTTGTGCGGGCGACCAACAGCGACACACGGCGGAGGCCGTGGCCGTGCAGGGCGCTGAGACTTCGCTCGAGCATGCGACGCGCCAGTCCGCCACCGCGCGCGTGCGCACTCACCATGACCTGCGCGATGTGACCGGTGTCGCTGCTCAGACGGGTCGCCAACAATGCGCCGCGCAGCGATCCGGGATCCGCATCGCCGTCAATGACGACACTCGCATCAGCCAGGAACTCGCCGCAGCCGCGCGTGTCCACCAGCTGCCCGACGTAGTCCCGCCAATCGTCCGGATCCCCGCCGGGCACAAAGGGCCGCAGGAACGTCGTATGCCGATACGCCTCGCCGACGAGCGCGGCCACCGCGCCAAGATCGGATCCGACGAGCGCCCGGCACACCACACCGTCCGGCGCACGTCGCGCGTCGAACGCCGCCGGCGCGTCCGCCAACACGAGATAGTCGTAGGGTTCGGTGCGGATGGCGTGGGCCTGAAGCGCCTCTGACAAACCCGGAGCCGCGGGCGAAAAGACGACGACGTCGGCCGCCTCAGCCAGGGGCGAAGCCAGCGCGGCGTCGACGAGCGCGCGCGTGGCGTCCTCGCTATCGCTGACGACCGTGCCGACCTGGAATTGGTCTCCGTGGCGCAGAAAGAACGTCCACCCCCGCGTCGCGCCGGCGGCGTCGGTCACCACGATCCCCGGGAGTCGCCCGCTCTCGCGGGCCGCTTCGACATTCGTGAACGACCAGCGCTGATCCCAGAAAAAGTCGCGGGCCCACCGCTCGGCCTCGCTCTGCAGCAGCGGAGCGATGTGCTGCGACGACCACCCGCGCCATTCGGTGCACGTCAACGCCGTTGCACCCGCAGCGCCGGGGTTCATACACGGGGCGCCGGGGGGGCCATGGCGGCCCCGGGGTGCTTGCGCAGCCGCTGAATCACGTCGTCGACCGATGCCGGCGTGGCGACGGCCGAGACGTTCGCGGCCTTGATCTGATCGTAGATCTCACGCCGGTGCACAGGCACGTGCGGCGCGGCGCTCACACCGATCCGGACCCCGTCCTTGCCCACGCGGAGGACACGCACTTCGATGCCATCGCCGATGACGATCGCTTCGTCGAGTTTTCGGGTGAAGACCAG
>CAYHEX010000037.1:0-20907 GCA_964355365.1 uncultured Solibacteraceae bacterium
CGCTCCGGCCGCGCCGCCGCCGCCAACGATGGCGATCCTCAGCTACGACTACTGGAAGCGACGCTACGGCGGTCGCGACGACATCATCGGCGAGCGCGTCGCCGCCGGCGGCCGTCAGGGGATCCAAGTGGTGGGCGTGCTCGCGCCGGGATTCGAATTGCTGTTCCCGGCCGCTGACGGCGTGGAGCCGCGGCCGGATGTCTGGATCGCGCAGCGCTTTCGATATAACAATGCGAATCGTCTCGGCTACGGCCCGCGCCCGATCGGCCGCCTGAAGGCCGGCGTCACACTGGCCGCCGCGCAGGATCAGGTCGAAGTCGTGACCGCCGGCATGCGCCGCGACTTCCCCGTGCTGGGCTCCGCGAACTTCTACACGCGCGTCGAACCGATACATCGCAATCTGGTCGCCGAAGTGCGACCGGCGATTCTCGCGCTGATGGGCGCCGGCGTCTTTCTCTTGCTGATCGCGTGCGCCAACGTCGCGAACCTCCTCCTCGTCCGCGCCTCTCGACGCCAAACAGAACTCGCGGTCCGCTCAGCGCTCGGCGCTGACGGCTGGCAACTGCTTCGTCCGATGCTCGCCGAGGCATTCGTGCTCGCGCTCCTCGGCATCGCCGGCGGCGTCGCTCTTGCCTGGGCGGGCGTGCGCGCCCTGATCGCGGTGGCGCCCGCCAACCTCCCACGCCTCAACAGCGTGTCCGTGGACGGCGCCACGCTCACCTACGCCGCCGTGAGCGGACTGGTCGCCGCGCTGATCTTCGGACTCGCACCGGCCGCGAGCGCCGTCCGCGTCAAAGCCATCGACGTGCTCCGCGGCAGCGGGCGCACCGACGGCCTCGGCGCCGGCGGCCGCCTCCGCAACGCCGTCGTGGCCATCGAAGTGGCGCTGTGCTTTGTGCTGCTCGTCGGCTCCGGCCTGATGGTCCGCAGCTTCATGGCGTTGCAGCGCGTCGATCCCGGCTTCAACACGCACGGTGTGCTCACATTTCAACTGCTCGGCGGCGCCCGGGGCGCCACGCCAGAAGAGCGATTGGCGAAAGTGAACCTGCTCAAAGAAAGGCTGGGCGCCATTCCAGGCGTGACGGCCGCCACCGCGTCCTTTCCGTTTCCGTTGGCCGGCGACTTCAGCACGATCCGCTGGGGCACAGAAGAAGCGCTGACCGACAACTCGAAGTATCAGGCGGTCGACTGGCAAAGCGTTCTGCCGGGCTACTTCGAGACGATGGGAACGAAGCTCGTCGACGGCCGCGTCTTCACCGACGCCGACCGCCTTGCGAGACAAGCCATTGTCGTCGTCGACGAATCGCTGGCCGCGAAGGCGTTTCCGGGACAGCGCGCGGTGGGGAAACGCATCCTGATTCGCCTGCGCACGCAGGAGCCTGAGTTCGTGGAGATCATCGGCGTGGTGACGCATCAGCGCGTGACGTCGATGGCGGTGGTCGGGCGCGAGCAGGTGTACGTCACCGACGGATTCCTTGGATTTGGCGGCACGAACAAGTGGGCGCTGCGCGTCAGCGGCGATCCGGGCGCACTGGCCGGCGCCGTCCGAACGGTTGTGGCCGGCATCGATCCGCGCATGCTGGTGATTCAAGTGGCGACATTCGACGAACTCGTCAAGCGCTCGACGGCCGCCACACGCTTTCAACTGCTGCTCGTGAGCGTCTTCGCGATAGTGGCGACGCTGCTGGTGGCCGTAGGGCTCTACGGCGTGTTGTCGACGATGGTGCGGCAGCGGACGACGGAGATCGGCGTGCGCATGGCGCTCGGCGCCACGCCGTCAGGGATTCTGTCGCTCGTCATCGGACAGGGCCTCAAACTGAGCGCGGTCGGCATGGCCCTCGGTCTGGCCGCTGCGTTCGGATTGACGCAGTTGATGCGCAGCATGCTCATCGGCGTCAACGCCACCGACCCGCTGACCTACGTGGTGATGGTGTTCCTCTTCCTGGCGATCGCCGTTGTGTCAGCCTGGCTCCCCGCCCGCCGCGCCGCGCGACTCGATCCCACCAGCGCGCTGCGGGGAGAGTAAGAGCAAGGTCAAGAGCATTCACCATGGAGGGCCATGGAGTTCCATGGAGAAGATCACACCACCGATAGCCGTAGTCGCGGACCTTCAGGTCCGCGAGTGAGGTCCCGACGCGGGGCCTGGCGGCCGCCTGCGGCGGCACGACGAACACGAAAGAGCGAGAACGAGAAAGCCCCTCGATCCCCGGGCTCTCTCGTTCTCGCTCTTTCGTGTTCGTCGTTAAGCCCGGCGTAGCCGGGCCGCCAGGCCCCCTCAGTTTGCAGCTCCATGGCCCTCCATGTATCTCCATGGTGAATCGCTTTTGCTCTGGTTCGTGGAATGATTAGAACTGCGTATGGCGACCAAGACTTCGGCCCGTTTCACCTGGAATGACCCCTTCCTTCTTGATCAGCAACTGACCGACGACGAGCGGATGATCCGCGACACGGCCCAGCAATATGCGAAGGACAAGCTCGCACCGCGCGTGCTCGAAATGTTCCGGCACGAGGGCACCGACACCTCGATCTTCCGCGAACTTGGCGCGCTCGACATGCTCGGCATTGTCATCCCCGAGGAATACGGCGGCGCCGGCCTCGGCTACGTGGCCTACGGCGTGGTCGCGCGCGAGGTCGAACGCATCGACTCCGGCTTCCGCTCGATGATGAGCGTGCAGTGCTCGCTCGTCATGGTGCCGATCAACGAGTTCGGCACCGAAGCAACAAAGAAGAAGTATCTGCCCAAGCTCGCCACCGGCGAGTGGATCGGCTGTTTCGGTCTCACCGAACCCAATCACGGCTCCGATCCCGGCGGCATGACGACACGCGCGACGAAGGTGGACGGCGGCTATCAGTTGACTGGCGTGAAGTCCTGGATCACCAACAGTCCGGTCGCCGACGTCTTCATCGTGTGGGCGAAAGACGAAGCGGACGAGATCCGCGGGTTTGTGCTCGAAAAAGGCTGGAAGGGCCTGACCGCGCCGGCGATTCACGGCAAGATCGGCCTCCGCACGAGCATCACCGGTGAAGTGGTGATGGACAACGTGTTCTGCCCCGAAGAGAACATGTTCCCCGAGGTCAAAGGCCTCAAGGGTCCGTTCACGTGCCTGAACAGCGCCCGCTACGGCATCGCGTGGGGCGCGCTGGGCGCCGCGGAAGATTGCTGGTTCCGCTCGCGCGCGTACACGCTCGATCGCAAGCAGTTCGGCCGGCCGCTCGCGGCCAATCAGCTGATCCAGAAGAAGCTCGCCGACATGCAGACGGAAATCGCGCTCGGCCTGCAGGGCTGTTTGCGCCTCGGCCGCATGAAGGATGAAGGCACGGCGGCCCCGGAGCTCACCTCACTGCTCAAGCGCAACTCGTGCGGCAAGGCCCTCGACATCGCCCGCATGGCCCGCGACATGATGGGCGGCAACGGCATCGTCGACGAATTCGGCGTGATCCGCCACCTGGTCAATCTCGAAGTGGTGAACACCTACGAAGGCACGCACGACATCCACGCGTTGATCCTTGGCCGCGCGCAGACCGGCATCGCCGCGTTCGCGAACTAAGACAGCCGTACTAACATGGAGGGCATGCGCAAGCTTGCCCTCCTTTTGTTTGTACTGATCGTTGCCGTCGCGGGTGCTTATGTAGCCGCCGGCTTCACGCCCGGCCCGTCGATTGTCATCAATAAACCGGGCAAGTTCGCAGGGGCGGCGATTCCGGTCGAACTGATCGTCGGTAACGCGACCGACCAGCAACCGGCAGACGTGCATATCTTCTTCGAGCAGAACGGCGCGCGAACGGAAGTGGCGAATGTGCTCACGGCCACCGGACAGTCCACGTGGAGCAACACGATCAGCGCCGCCAGGAACCCCGGGCTGAAGGTGGCGGCCGGCCCCGCCCGGATCGTCGTCACGGCCACCCGTAAGATCTGGAAGATCCGCACGGTGGAATCCGCCAGCAGCGCGGACGTCACCATCCGGCTCGAGAAGCCGCGTGTGTCGGTGGTCTCTACCAAGCACTACATCAACCTCGGCGGATCCGAGATGATCGTCTATCGCGCGACGCCGTCGGATGTCGAGTCGGGCGTCAAGGTGGGCGACCTCGAGTATCCGGGCTATGCCACGGCCGGCGACCTGCACGTGGCCTTCTTCGCCTTGCGCTACGACCAGGACGTGAACGTGCCGATGAAGCTGTACGCGCGTGACGCCTCTGGCGAAATCGCCACGAGCGACTTCGATCGCATGACGTTCACCAAGCCGTTCAAGAAAAGCACGATTCCGCTCGACGACAAGTTCATCGACCGCGTGGTGCCCGCCATCCTCGCTGGAACCACTGAAGTGGCGCCCACTGGATCCACGATCGAGAAGTTCGTCGTGATCAACAACGAGCTGCGTAAGAAGAACAACGCCACGATTGCGGGCATGGCGGCCAAGACCGCGCCCACGATGCTGTGGGGAACGGAGGTGTTCTATCCGTTCACGAACACCAAGGCGGAAGCGGCGTTTGCTGATTTCAGGACATACACGTATCAGGGCAAAGAGGTGGATCGGCAGGTCCATCTCGGCTTCGACCTCGCGAGTTTTGCCAACACGCCGGTGCTGAGTGCCAACACGGGCAAGGTGCTGTACGCCGCCGAGCTGGGGATCTACGGCAACTGCGTGATCATCGACCACGGCATGGGCGTGCAGTCGCTCTACGGCCACCTGTCGTCATTCGCGGTGAAAGAAGGCGCAATGGTCGAGAAGGGTCAGGAGATCGGCAAGAGCGGAATTACGGGCATGGCCGGTGGCGATCACCTGCACTTCACGATGCTCGTCAACGGCCAGATGGTGAATCCGATCGAGTGGTGGGACGCGCACTGGATCGCGGACCGCATCGCGCGCAAGTTGAAGGAAGGCTAGGCCGCGTAGCGCCACACTGCAACGAAATGGCACGCCGTGCCGGCGAGCACGAAGAGGTGCCACACGAAGTGGTGGTACGGCTGATGGTCGCTGGCGAAGAACTTCACGCCCACGGTGTAGAAGAGCCCGCCGGCGACCAACCATGTGAGTCCCCACCCGGGCAGCAGCAGCCACAGCTGCTTCGCGGCGATCACGGCCAGCCAGCCCATGCCCAGATACAACGCGGTCGATAAACGCTGATAACGGGTCCCGACCGTAATCGTCTTCACGACACCGCCGATCGCCAGCGTCCACACGATCCCAAACAGCGTCCAACCCATCCGCCCGCGAAGAATACCCAGCGTGAACGGCGTGTAGGTGCCGGCAATCAGCAGGTAAATGGCCGAGTGGTCGACGATCTGCAAGAAGCGTCGCGCGCGTGTGTAGGCCAGCGAATGATAGAGCGTCGACGACAGGTACAACACGGCCGTCGTCACACCAAACACCACGGCGCCAATCACGGCGGTGGTGCCGTGCGGACGCGCCCCGATCACGAGCAGCGGCAAGCCGACCAACGCGGCGAGCCCGCCAATGCCGTGGCTCACGCTGTTGGCGATTTCTTCTCCGACCGTCTGCGCCCGAAACTCCTGCGTCACAGCGTGCCGAACCAGCCGGCTCTCAGCGCATCATCGAGTTTCGGCGCCAGGTAGTCCCACAGCGCCGGGCATCCCGCCTTGATCTGCGGCGCCACGCGTTTGACGACGCGGTCGTGGGTGATGCCGTTCTCGACCCAGCTCTGGCCGTTGTTGTTGAGGTTGAGGAGCACGGGCATGGCGCGGTCCACGGCGTTGGCGAATCGCGACTCGGCGGTGTCACCGCTCTCGAACTCCTGCCAGAGCACCAGAAACTCGCTCGCGCGCGGCTCGGGCAGCATCGAGAAGATGCGTGTCACGGCGGCGAGTTCATCGCGCTTGCGCTCCTGCCAGCCGCCTTCGACGAACGCCATGGTGTCGCCGGTGTCGATCTCGCCAATGTCGTGCACGAGCAGCATCGCGATGACGTGATTGAGATCGACCGGCGACTCGGCCAGATGCGACAGAGACGACGCCATGAGCGCGAGTTGCCAGCTGTGTTCGGCCGAGTTCTCGTAACGCTCGAGGCCGAGCGGCTTCACCTTGCGCGTCACGCCTTTGAGTTTGTCGATCTCGAGGATGAAGTCGACGATCTGCTGCATGGGTTCGACAGAAGTCTATCGCGTTAGCGTCAGTCGACGATGAACAGCCGCGCGCCCGTCGGCGCGCTGGACCGATGCGCCATGGTGTCGTCCGCGACCTGATAGCTGTGCCCGGCCTTCAGCACCACCGTGCGACCATCCTTGAGCTCCGTGTGCAGCTCGCCGTCGAGGCACAGCAGGATGTGGCCCTTGTCGCACCAGTGGTCGGCGACGTATCCGGGCGAGTACTCGACCATGCGCACGCGAATGTCACCGCACTGGCGTGTCCGCCATCGCGCCACACCGGTGATGCCGGGATGATCGACGGGCTCGATGGTTGACCAGTCTGTAGTGTCGAACGGGATGTCGGTCATGCGCATGGCTGAATGCCGTCTGCGTCGGTGACGACGTACCGGCCTGGTGCCAGCTCGATCATGGCACGCATCGCCGCGGCAGCTGCGGCATCGACATGCAACGTGGGTGGCGTTGATGGCGGAACGTCGGTCCAGGTGTCGGGCCCGTAGAACTGACCGTAGCGGAGGATGATGCCCTCGAGTGGCGCGTCGAGGACCTGGCGCTCGAACGCGATGAGCGCGTCGCTGATCGAGAACGCGATGCTCTGCGCCACCAGGCGTTTCGCGCCCGCGGCGACTGCGGCGGCCACGAGATTGCGCGTGCCCTCGTCGCGCACACGCGCGTTGCGCACGAGCGCCGTGGGAAACGATGCCGGGTCGTATACCGCCGGCAGGTCCGTGAGTTGATGAATCACGACATCTGGGCGAGCGGCCATGACCGCCCGGCGCAGCGCGTCACGGTCGAAGACATCGACGACGACGGGCTCGACGCCCATCGCGGCCAGCATCGGGGCCTTCTCGGGGAATCGCGTGGCGCCAACGACATGGATGCCGTCAGCGACAAGTAGGCGGCAAAGCGGTCGGCCAACGGCGCCGCTGGCGCCGGCGAGGAAGACGGTCACGGGAGTGGCGTCATTTCGTCAGCGCCTGATACACCATCGTGGGAAACACGGTGCGGATGTCGGTGTTGTTCGGCATGAGATTGATCATCAGCGAGATGACGAGACGCGACTGCGGGTCGACGCGGTAGACCGAGGCGTAGGCGCCGCCCCATCCGAACGCGCCGGCCGAATCGAGACCGTTCGCGCCGAAGCGGTCTGTGGTTTCGAAGCCGAAACCGTATCCCATGCCGCCGGTCGAGTAGATCGTGCCGATCTGATTGGTGGTCATCAGATCCACCGAGCGCGGCGACAGGATGCGGACGCTGCCGAGCGCGCCGTGGTTGCGAATCATCTCGAGAAAGCGTGTGTAGTCGTACGCGGTCGATACGAGACCGGCGCCGCCGGCGAAGCTCCGGCGCGGCCCGTCGACGTAGGCGCCCTGCCCCAGGGCACCGTCGGGGGCGCGGATGATGCGATTGTCGCTGCCGCTGGCGTACACCGTGACGAGGCGGTCGCGCTGCTCGGCCGGCAGGAAGAAGTGCGTGTCCTTCATGCCGAGCGGATCGGTGATGCGCGTCCTGATGAACTGGTCGAGCGGCATGCCTGAAGCCCGCTCAACGACGCAGCCCAGGATGTCGGTGTTGTAGCCGTACACAAACCGCTCGCCGGGTTGCGCGACGAACGGCAGCGTCGCGAGCCGCTCGATCGTGTCGCAGATGGGCTCGTCCTTGTCAGCGGTGTACCAGCCGTAGCCGGCCGCCGGACCGAGGCCCTTCGCCTCGTAGAGTGCCGCCACCAGGCCGTCGGTGCCGTACGAAATACCCGCGGTGTGTGTGAGCAGGTCTTTGATCGTGATCTGCCGCTTTGCGGGCTCGAACGTCACGACGCCGTCCTTCCGTACAGCCACGGTGGTCTTGGCGAACGCGGGGATGAAGCGGCTGACGTTGTCTCGAACGCCGAGCTTGCCTTCTTCCATCAGCGCGAGGATCGCGACGCTCGTCAGCGCCTTGCTCTGCGACGCGATGCGAAAGATCGAGTTGGTCGCCATGCGCCGGCCGGTCTCTTTGTCGCTCCAGCCGAACGCACGCTCGTAGATCGGCTTGCCGTCCTGCAGCACCATCCCCACCGCGCCCGCGATCTGGCCGTCATCGACGTACTGCTGCATGCGGCGATCGATGCGCGCGAGTCGCTCGGCCGATACGCCCACCGGCAGGGGCGGTTTTGCGGACTGAGTGAAGAGCGTGCTGCCGGTAAGAACGATGGCGATGAACAAGAGGGCGAGAGAACGGATGCGCGTTTGGGTCATGAGGCGTCTCGCGGCATTAGACCGTACTTTCGGCGGTTCGTTGAAACGCGCGGTTCCCGATTAGGGTTGGCGGCGGCCCGCAAATGCGGCCACCCCGAGCGCGACGGCAATGCTCACCAGCGACACAACGGGAAACACGAGGAACCAGAACGCCGGCTTCGCTTGCGGCGGCCCCAGCGCGATCCGGCCGTAGATCGCAAGCGACATCACCGCCAACGTGAGCGTCACGCCGTACAGAGCGCCACGGGTCGTCTCCGACCACTGCGGCGACACGGCGTGCGCGAAAGCCAGTGCGCCGAACGGCACGAGCACCCAGACGAGGAAGAATCCCATCACCAGCAGCGACGAGTTGTGCCGGCCTACCCAGTACATGGCGGCGACCGAGCCAGCCGCGCCAACCGCGACCGCGATTCTGGCGGCGACGTGCAAGAGTCGACTCATCGGCACCTCATGATGAACGATCGGTCACCACGGGCAGGAACGCTGCCCATGGGCCGATCTCCTCTTTGTATTGCTTCGCCATCACACGCGTGATTTGCGCGATGTGGCCGAGATCATGCACAACCCACGTAGAGAGCAGTTGGCGCATCGTCACACTGCCAAAGCTCGGGTGGGTCGCGGTCATCACCAGGTCGCGCTCGGTGAGTTGCCACGAGCGAAGCTCCTCGAGGTTGACGAAGCGCAGCGTCGCGAATTCCTCGAGCAACGACGGCAGGTCGCGCCCGGCATTCCGCACGCGATGGCGGAAGCGGTCGTAGGGCGCAAACGTCTCGTTGGCCCCGGCGCGAATGATCCGCGCGCGCGCCATCCAGTCCGTCTCTTCGCCGTCGATCAAGTGACCGACGACATCGAACGGGCTGAACGTGTCAGGCCCTTCCGTGGCGCGGCTCCAGGCATCGTCGATACCGGAAAGCAGTTCGTAGACGACGCCTGGGGTGCGGGCGAGCACGTCGATGGAACGATCGAGTTGAAAGTGCATGAGTGCCTCGTTACCGCGGCCCGTCGGCGGCCGGTTGTTGTTGTCGCAGCACTTCATACACCGCGATGGCGACGCTGGACGACAGGTTCAGCGATCGCACGCGCGGCGACAGGATCGGCATGCCCACGAATCGGTCGGCGTACCGTTCGTGCAATTCCGCCGGCAGCCCGCCCGTCTCCCGTCCAAAGATCAACACGACGTCGCCGGTGGCGCCGAGCGGCGCGTCCCACAGCATGCGTGTGGCTTTCGTCGAGAAGAAGTACGGCTCGCCGAGCACGGACAACTGCTGTTCGAAGTCATCCCAGCTTTTCCATACGCGCAGGTCGACATATTCCCAGTAGTCGAGACCCGCTCGCTTGACCTGTTTCTCATCGAGCGAGAAACCGAGCGGCTCGATCAGGTGCAGCGTGGCGCCGACGGCAAGGCACGTGCGACCGGCGTTGCCGGTGTTCCAGTGAATTTCCGGATGAACGAGGACGACGTGAATGGCCAATGTCAGCGGGATCGCTTCGCGGCCTTCTCGATGTAGGCGGCGGCGTCAGGCGTCTTGCAACTGGTCTCGCCGTGGTCGACATCAACGGGGCCGATTCGCTTCGCCGCTTCGATCGCCTTCTTGCGAAGCGCGGGCTTGTAGATCCCGATCGCCATCACCGCCGTCTTCATCGCGCGCCGAGCCCAGTTGGGCGAGCGGTGGATTGTTTTCTCAATCGTCGCCAGGATCGTGGGCGCGCCGGGATCGCCGATCGAATCCGGATCGGCGACTTGAAGCGCCAGCACGCGTGTGGCCGTCTGCGGCTTGCCAGACTTCTTGAGCGTCGCCAGAACGTCCTGAGTGTTCATTCCACCGTCCTCATGCGCGGGGCGATTCTATCAACTGATCCAGCGGATCAGGCCAAGCAGGAGACCGGCGACGAAGAGTGACCCGAAGATCTGTTTGTTGTATCGGGCCACGAGCACCGGCAGGTAGATATCGAAGTTGTCTCGCCGATCCGTCGTGTAGCGCGCCGCGACGGCCGTGAGAGGACAACTCATCCTGTTTACGGCCAGCACCGCCACTTCGATCATCACGAGGGCCGTCAGCCAGAGCATGGCCGCGAACTCACATCGCCACGCGACGACCGGAATGGCGATGACGGCGCTCGCGAAGAACGCCCACACGATGGTGTGGATCCAACGAATCGCGCGCAGCGCCGCGGCCGGAGACACCGGTGCCTCTCTGTTCCCTAGGGCTTGATGGTGACCTTCTTCATCACCAGCGGCGCGACCGGACGGCTCCGAGCGCCGTCCTCGCCGCGGGTGGTTGCGACGTTGGTCATCGCATCCACGACTTCCATCCCTGAGATGACCCGCCCGAAGATCACGTAGCTCGGCGGCAGGTCGTAGTCCTGATGCATCACGAAGAACTGGCTGCCGTTGGTGTTCGACCCGCGGTTGGCCATGGCGACGACGCCGCGCTTGTAGCCGCGCTGATAGAGGGGCGAGGTGGGGTTGATCTCGTCCGCGAACGGCTCGCCCCATGCGCTCAATCCGCCCGTGCCGTTGCCGTCGGGATCGCCGCCCTGGATCATGAATCCCTTCACGATGCGATGAAACGTCAGGCCGTCGTAGTAGCCATGCTCGGCCAGGAGCCGGAAGTTCTCGACGGCCTTTGGCGCGTCGGTTGGCAGGAACTCAATCTCGATCGCGCCCCGGTCGGTGTCGATCGTGCCGTGCATGCCGCCTGAGCTCTTGGCGCCTGACGGCACTTTCGGATTGCCGGGCGTCGAACTGCAGCCGGCCATCCAGACAAGAACGAGACACGGGACAAGGAGCGATCGCACTGACGCTTTGAGCATGGGGATAGATTACCGGCAATTCGGCCCATCTTCATCGCGCGGGTTGGGTGCGCAGCGGACTGACGACTGGCTCAATCTCAATCACACACTCACCCAATCCCCCATTCCCACATTTCGCCCCAGCTGTTCGGCGGCCCTTCGACAGGCTCAGGGCAGGCAGGACCCGCACGGAAAGTGACCGTGCATCGGGGACCGACAGCGGATCGGGGACCTGAAGGTCCCCGACTACGACTACCGGCGCAATCCTATTTGGCCTTGTAAACGATCTTGCCGCCGACGATCGTGTACATCACCTTCGCGCTCGTGATCTCAGCGTCCGGCACCTTCGTGATGTCCTTCGACAACACGGTGATGTCGGCCAGCTTGCCGACCGTGAGAGAGCCCTTGACCTTTTCTTCGAACGCGGCGATCGCGTTATTGATGGTGTAGCTCTTGAGCGCTTCCATGCGCGTCATCTTCTGGTCGCCGAAGAACACCGAGCCGTCGGCCGTCTTGCGCGTGACAGCGGAGTAGTAGTTCGGAATCGGATCGACGTCTTCGACCGGCGCGTCGGTGCCGCTGCTGACGATGGCGCCGGATTTCATGAGCTTCTGCCAGACATACGCGCCCTCTTCCGCGCGCTTGGCGCCGAGACGCGCGAGCACATACGGCGCGTCCGACGTGGCATGCACCGGCTGCATTGACGCGATGATGCCCATCTGACCGAACCGCGGAATGTCGGCCGCGCTGATGTGCTGCGCGTGCTCCATGCGCCACCGCAACGCCTTCATGCCCGCCGCGTCCTTGCCGGCGTTCTTGAACGCCTCTTCGAAGATGTCGAGGGCCACGCGATTCGCCTTGTCGCCAATCGAATGCACGTTGAGCTGGTAGCCGTGCTGAATCGCGAGCTTCGCGGTCTCTTTCACGTCCGGAACGGGCGCGGTGTTGAGACCGGTGCTGTCCTTCTTGTCCTCGTACGGATCGAGCAGCCACGCGCCGCGGCTGCCGAGCGCGCCGTCGAAGTGAATCTTGATCGACCGCACGGTGAGCCGATTGTCGAGGCCGCTGTCCATGCGGTATTTCGCGAGCCCCTGCGCCAACGTCGCCGGACCGCCATTCACCATCACATACAGCCGCGTGTGGAGTGTGCCGGCCGCATACGCCGCCTTGTAGCTGTCCACCGTGCTGAAGCTCGCACCCGCGTCATGAAACGACGTGATGCCCTTGGACGCCACTTCCTGGTCCGCCAGCTCGAGCACGCGCGCGCTGCGCGCCGCACTCTCCGCCGGCGTCGGCGCCGGCTCACCGGCGCCGCGACGAATGAGCCCACTCGCTCGCTCGCGCAACAGTCCGGTTGGAATACCGTCCTTGTCGCGCAGGATCTCGCCGCCGTTCGGATTCTGCGTGTCCTTCGTGATATTCGAAAGCTTCAGCGCCATGCCGTTCGCGAAACTGGCGTGCCCGCTCGCATGCGTGAGAATGACGGGGTTGTTCGGCGACACGGCGTCGAGCGACGCATGCATCGGGAACCCTTCGACGTTCGGCGACGGCGTCTTGCTCCACTTCTCCTGATGCCAGCCACGGCCCACAATCCACTGCCCCGGCCGCGCCTTCTTCGCAGCCTCGCCGACCATCGCTACGATCTCATCCCAGCTCTTGGTCGGCATGAGCTCGAGCCCGAGCTTGGCTTCGCCGACGCCCGTGAAGTGCCCGTGCCCTTCGATCAACCCGGGGATCGCCGTCGCGCCCGCGAGATCAATCACTTCCGTCTTCGGTCCGACGTACTTCGCGATCTCCGCATTCGACCCGACGAACGTCACCTTCCCGCCAGTGACTGCAATCGCCTGCCCCTCAGGCTTCGCCTCGTCGACCGTGACGACGCGGCCGTTGCGCAACACGAGATCCGCAGGCGGCGTCGCCGCGGCGCCACCCTGCCGGGCCGCCACCACGCCAAGAGCCGCAAGCACACCGACACCAACGAGAAAGGTCATTCGCTTCATGGACACGATTCTAAGTCCAGACTGGCTCTCGCGGGGAACGCGGAGGGCGCGGGGTAGGCCGACAGACTTCTTTGCTGGTTCTCCGGGCTCTGCAAACAGCCGGGGTCTCTCCGTGTCCCCCGCGTCCCCCGCGAGAGATCGATCAGGCGGTCTGTGGCGCGCGTGCCTTGGCGACACCGAGGTACACCGCCAGTGTCGCAAGATGACACCCCGCGAGCGTGAGCCACCAGAACAGCAGGTATCGATAGGCCGCGGCGTAGAGCGTGAGGCTCATCGCCTGGGCGGCGACGTCGGCTGTGGCCGTCAGCAGGGCGCGGACGCTGTCGTCGAGTTCGCGCCAGGTGATCTTCGATTCAGTTGCGCCGAACGACGAGAGCACTTCATGGGCGGCGCGCGTGTACGGCGCCTGGAGAAACCGCGGCACGGCGCGCCAGGCCCACGACGCAGTACCGGCACTCGCCCGATCAAGTGACGCGAGCTGCGCCTGCACCCACGTGACGTCCATCGCCACATCGTCACTGGCGATGCCAACGGCCTGGCGCAGTGCGCGGCTGCCGTACCCCGCCGCCCAGTCAACGACGACCGCCGGTTGCGTGCGTGCGATGATCGCCAACTCTCGCTCGAGCGCAAACGGCGTGGCGAAGATCACCGTCACCATCGCCGGCACGACGAAGATCGCGAGTGTGACCCACGCGTACCAGAACGGCTTCACGGCCGCCGACATCGTGCGCGTCCGCCCCATCACCCTGAGGACCCGCCACGTCACGAGCGCGGCCAGCAGACACCCGCCGCCGAGCGCGGCCGTCCAGAACACGACCGGCCACAGCGCGTGGCGGACGGCAAGGTCGAACACCAAAGACATCAGTACTTAGCCGTGAAGAACGCGACGCACGTCAAGAAAAGACGCGATCGAAATTACCGCCAAAGATCTGCGTCTGCGCCGTCGTGTCCACGTCGAGGTCGGTGAGGACCTCCATGTGCGCTTCGTGGATCTGCTTCTGCCAGCCGCGCGGAAAGAACGACGAGTCCGTGCCGAACAGGAGACGCGAGGGCCCGACGATGTCGAGCGCGCGCGCGTAGACGTCGCGCAGGGTGAGGTTCGGGTGGAGCTTGATCCAGCCGTTCGAACTCGACGTGTCGAGCAGGATGTTCGGCGCGGCCGACGCGGCCATGAGCGCTTCGCGAAACAGGCCGGCGCCGAAATGCGGAATGATCACCGGCACTTCCGGATAGTGCACGGCCATGGCCGCCACCGCGAGCGGATCACCGAGCCGCAGATCGAACGGGCTCGGCAGGCCGAGCTTCTTGCGCACGCCGATCTGCAACACGCCGCAGTGCACGAAGACCGCGCGGCCGTGCTGCTGCGCGGCGGCAAAGACAGCGTCGGTCTGCGGATCATCGATCTTGCAGCCATGCATCGCCGGAAACAGACACGCCATGCGCAGCCGCGGATTCTGGAACGCCCGCTCGATGGCCGCATCGCTATCGTCTGCGCACGGGTTGAACATGAAGGCGCCGACGAACCGCCCGGGGTGACGAGCCACAGCCGCCGCCACCGAGGCTTCGTCGCCAGGCACGCTCGCAATCAGCACTGCGCGCGTGACGCCATGCGCGTCCATCTCGGCCACCCAGGTGTCGGCGAGTTCGGCGTCTGTGCCAGGCGGGACCCAGCCGAGACGTGACGGGAGTTCAATCGCGGCGTCGCTCTTCAGATCCGAGAGGCTGCGGCCGAGCGTGCGGTAGAACTGACTGGAGAAGAAGTGGCAGTGCGCGTCATTCAACATGAGTGATCTCGGAGCGACGAGTCTGTCGGCGCTCCACCAGAAGGAAATACGGCGCCGCCAGCGCGGCCAGTACGGCCGCGGCAGCAAACGCCGGTCGATATCCGAATCGCTGAATCACGACGCCGAGCACGGTGGAGCCGGTGCCGATGCCGGTGTCGAACGCCGCAATCATCGCACCGTACGCGGCGCCGCGCCGCTCGGGTCCGCTTTGTCCGATGATCAGCGCGGCAAATGACGGCCACATCAGCCCGAAGCCCATGCCAAAGATCAGACCGGCAGCGATCAACGTGATCGGACCGGTCGCCATCGCCGTCGCGGCCATGCCCACCGCGGACATCACCAACGACGGCAGCAGCACTTTGCGATGACCGAGACGATCGATCGTGCGGCCGATCAACAGACGGCCGGAGAACATGCTCACCGCCATCGCGATCAGGAAGAGACTGCGCGGCGACACGCCCAGCGAGTCCGCAAACAACGCCGAGAACGACGTGAGCGCCCCGTAACCGAACGCGACGAGAGACAACGTCACAGACAAGGCCAGCGACTTCCACTCGATCAGCGCGGGCGGCTTCGAGCGAGGTTCGGGGGACTTCGCGGGCAGTTCGGGCAAGTTCCACGCGATAAACGCCATGAGCAGGTTCAGCGCGACCATCTCCATGCAGAGCGTGAACCACCCGAAGTGATAGACGACAAATCCGAGCGTAGGCGCGACACCGATTGCCGTGATCGACGCAAAACCCCAGTAGCCAAGCCCTTCGGCGCGACGCCGCTCCGGAAGAATGGCCGCCATGTACGCGCCCGACGCGGTGAGCAGGCCCGACCAGAACACGCCGTGGATCAGCACGAGCACGATCATCAACACGTAGTTGGTCGTGACGGCGTACAGCAGCGAGAAGCCCGCGATGATCAGGCTCGTGAAGATGAGCACGCGCCGCTGACCGAGACGATCGACGAGCGAGCCGGTGAAGGGCGCCGAGAGCGCGGACGCGTACGTCAGGCCGCCGAGAAACATCCCGGCCGCGGCCGTGGATCCGCCGATCGCAAGGATGCGGTACGGCGCGGTGGGCACGAGCTGAAACAGCGAGATGAAGACCGTGAACGTGAATGCGAACAACGCGAAGAAGCGCGGCGTGAACAGCGCGTCTTCACTGGGTGGAACCGCGGAAGACATGAATCCACCCAGTATAAGATGTTGGGCATGGCCTCCGTTCGCCCGTCTGTGTTGTGGAAGACAATGCCCGTCGAAAAACGCGTGCTGGCTGCCGAAGCATTCTGGCAGGACGAGCACGGACTCGAGCAGCAGGTCGAGGCGGTGGTCGCCATCGCGCGAAAACTGAAATTCCGTCCAAAGAGTGTGCAGCAGCAGCCGCTCGAACGCCGCGCCAAGCAGTTGGCGCATATGGCCGATGTGTCCGAGACGATCGCGACGCGCGCCCTGATCGCCTACCACCTGACCTCTGAGCGGCCCATGATGGGCGCGTTCCTCGACGCCCTGGGCATCGCGCACGAGAACGGCCTGATCACCTCCGAGGAAGTCCCGACCCCGTCGCCCGAGAAGATCGCGGCCGGCGCCGCCGCCCTGACCGGGAAGTTTTCTCCCGATGCGGTGGCCTTGTACCTGAACACTTTACTGACCCAGGATCCGGACACCTGGGGCGCCCTCGACGGCCTTCCCCAGCTAAACGCCTGAAGAAGATTTTTCGGCGAGCTGGTATCCAACTTGCTGTACAAAGCCACTGACGGGGCACACGCGTCCTACTTGCTGACGTTTATGGTTCCCGCAACGCGGCTTGGTTTCCTGCTCCTCCTCCTCCTCCTGGCGGGGGACCAGCTGTTTGCGGCACAGACGCCGACCCAGTCTCCGCCGGTGCAGTCTCCAGCTGCACCGGCGGGTTCTGCAGCACAAGCGCCCACACCCGCACCGCAAACCCAGTTGCCCGTCGATCTCACAAAGATCCGGGAACGCGTGCTCCGGCCGAAGACGTTCACCCTCTTCGATCAGGACACCATGCGCATCTACGTGAACACAGTGGCGCCATTTCCCAAGTTCATGGACATCGTCGGCGACTTTGACCTGCGCACTGGCGGCGTGCCGCACTCGGGCATGACGCATCAGGAATTCGTGCGGTCCACACGGCCGAAGGAGATGTACAGCTCCGCGGGATTCACCGTGAGCGACATGGTGAAGCTGGCCTTCCTCAGCTACACGGAAGGCAAGGCGTTCGAGTTGCTGCGAAAAGGCGCCGTCGCGCTACGCACGGCGAAGACCGAGGCCGAACGCAAGGCGATTCAGGCGCGGATCGAAAAGGAACTCGCGGCGCTCAAAGGCGAGATCAAGTAGCGCTGACCACCGGCGTCGCCTCGCCGGTCCGCGGAATCACGATCGTCACGTCGCCACTCGGACGCGCGTGACACGCCAGACGAATCAACGGGTACTCATCGGCAGACTTCGCCTGGCGGCATCCGGTGGCGGCCAACAGCGCCTCTTCGTCGGCCTCCATCGATGACACATACTGCGCACCGGCCAGTAGGCCGATTACGCACGCGCCGGAACACTCGCCGCCGCATCCGCGCAATTCCGCCGGCAACCCACTCGCGATCGTCTCGCCGTCGACCACGCCACAGGACGCATCGGGCGACGCCTCGCTGTACGTCACGCGGACACGGCCCTTGCCAAACAACGCGCCAAACGGCCGCCACGTCTGATGCGCGCGGGCGCGGCGTACCTGACGGATCGACCGCACATGCGCCCACCTCGGCAACTGCACCGTGCTCGCCGACGCCGTGAATGCGTCGAGGCCGACCTGGCGCAGCGTCCGGAGCGACGCCGCGGTGATGCCGAGCAGTTGATCGCGATCCACCTGCGTCGTCCGCGTGGCGTGATCGGCAATTCCGTCCAACAACTCGGGAAGCACGGTCGGCCACGACATCTCCTTCGCCGCGGCGAGGATCGCGCGCTTCACCTGCGGCCAGTAGCGATGACCGTACAGAAACGTGTGTGATGTCGCGATGCGATCCGCGAGCGACGTGTGCGCCACACAGGAAAACCACACGCGCGTGGCGTGGAGGTCAATCGCATGAATCTCTGGTGTCAGGGTCTCGATCGCGCTGTCCCACTCAGTGGGCAGATAGCGAGACAGATGGTCGACGAACGTCACGGCCCTTTAATGATACCGGTGGAATCGCGATAATTGGTTCGCCATGCCGACACTCCTCGTTGCCGCTCTCGCCGCGCTGATCGCGCTGCCTCAAACTGCCGCGCCCACCTCACTCACCGCGCGCCTGGATACGGCGAAGAAGGAGATCGAGCGCATCGTTGCGCTGAGCGGCGCCGAGGTCTCAGTGGTGTATCGGCCGCTGAATGCCGCCGGCGGCGGCGAGATCCTGATCAACCCCGACACCGTGTATCACGCGGCCTCCACGATGAAGGTGCCCGTGATGATCGAGCTCTTTCGGCAGGTCGAGGCCAAGACGCTGAAGCTCGACGACACCGTCATTGTCTCCAACGTGTTCCACAGCATCGTCGACGGCAGCGAGTTCATTCTGCCGACGGGCGAGGACAGCGACGGCGCGGTACACCTCGCGCTCGGCAAGACGATGTCGTATCGCGATCTGTGCGAACAGATGATCACCATCAGCAGCAACCTGGCCACGAACATCCTGATCGAGAAGCTGGGCGTCGAACGGATTCGCGCCACCGTGACGCGCCTGCAGGCGCCCGGCATGAAGGTACTGCGCGGCGTCGAGGATCAGAAGGCGTTCGACAAGGGCATGAGCAACGAGACAACAGGCCGGGCGCTGATGACGTTGCTGTCAGCGATCGGCAACGGCACGGCGGGATCAAAGGCGTCGTGCGATGAAATGCAGGCGATCCTGAAGCGGCAGAAGTTCAACAAGGGCATCCCCGCGGGCGTGCCGGCTGGCGTGTTGGTGGGCCACAAGACGGGCACGATCACGAAGATCCATCACGACGCAGCGATCATCTATGCCGCGCAACCCTACGTGCTGGTGGTCATGACCCGCGGCATGCCGGACGAGACCAAGAGCGACCTGCTCATCGCGGAGATCTCGCGCGTGATCTGGGAGGCAAGAGGGTAAGGGGTCAGAGCCGTTTTCCACAGAAATGCGCCAATGAGGGACAGTGGTCCACTTCTGAGGACCACTGTCCCTCATTGGCGTGAAACTGTGGAAAACGGCTCTGACCCCTTTCAAAAAACCACGCGCTGGCCGCCGGCGATGACGCCGACGATGGCGTGGCGGCCGGACGGCAGCACTTTGAGGATGGCGGCGGCGTGATCGAGCGCCGCGCCCTGCGGTAGCGGCAGGCGGCCACCAGAGATGCCAACGTCGACCTGGGCGGCGGAATTGGCCGAGACGATCATGACCCGCAGATTCGTGACGCCAGACACGGGTGTCGTGCTGATCGTGAACGGGCGCGACAGCGGCTCGCCGGTGCCCGCTGCCGCCTCAGTCTTCTTCAGTTGCAGGTAGACGATCTGATGCCTGAGGCGCGCAGCCTCCTCGCGGGGATCGCGACGCGAGTCCCACACAACGCCGACTGAACGCATTTCGACGTACGGACTGCGCTGCGATCTGGATGCCGCCAGCGTGTTCGTCGCATCGAGTTGCAGCCGGCTATCCGGAAAATCCGTTACAACTCCGCCATTCGGACCACCGAGCGTGCCGAGCGTGACCGGCATCAGCACCTCAACGCCATACCAGCGCGGCCAGAGCAAATACAGCGCGAGGCCTCCGACAATGGACAGGACCACGAGGCCCGCAGCGACGATGCGCGCGCGCATGGTCATGGCCGTGTCTCCTCAGATGGCGCGACGGCTCGCCGGGACTGGCGCCCGATCACGAACAACACGGCGGCGCTGACGAGCAGCACCACTGATCCGCGCAGGGCGGCACCCGACGAGAAGTGGATCAGCACAAGGGCAATGACGGATGCGAGGCCGAGACCAAAAGTGCCGCGATCCCGAGACCGCGCAGACTCACGCACGAGACTCGCGCCGGCGAACAGCAACGCGGCGCTGAAGAGCGAGACCCAGACCCAGTCGCCGAACATCGCCACACGACCGGCCGCCGCGGCGTTGAACCAGAGGGCGGCGACGACAGCGATGACGCGCGGCCGAGGCGCCGCCTCGCGCGATGTGCCGAAGCCCACGACGACCAACCCGATCCCCAGTGCCAGCGCCGGCCACGGCGACTGCCCGGCTTGCGTGGCAAGCAAGGACGCCGACTGGGCCCCCGGCGCGGCCACATTGGAATGCACCACCGTGAGCAACGTTGTGGCCAGTCCGCCAATGGCCATGGCGATGCCGGGCGTGGCACGTGCGAAGACGAGGCGCCGGTCGGGCGGCTGATGACTCCACTGCTCGATCGCAGCTCCGGCGATGACCACAGACAGCATCGCCGGCAGGCTGTGGTTCCACGTGTTGGCCGCCATGATCATCGCGAACGTGCCGAACGCAATAGCCGTGAGCGTGGCCACGGCGCGATGACGTGACTGCTCCGCAGCGAATGCCACGAGCGGAAACACGACGAGGAACGGCCACGGGATGGACCCGCCGCCGGCGATGATGAGCCACCATACGAGCGTGGCAGCGGCCAGTGCAGTGACGAGCGTGGCGCCGGTGGCCGCGGCGGTCACGGCGGCGACCACGGCACACCACAACGTCACCGACTGCGGGTCGTTCCAGACATACACATCGGCCATCGCACCGAGAAGCGCGTACGCGCCCAGCGGCGCGGCGAGCAGCCACAGCTCAGTGGTCAGAGGGCGACTGCGGCCTGCAGACACCGCGGCGCCGCCATACATCACCAGCATCAGCAGCGTCGTCAGCGACAACTTCACGGCGCCGGACAGGTCCTGCCAATGCCACGCCACAAACAGCACGACGGCGAAGCCCGCCGTCAGGACGGCGAGCGGGATCAATGCGCGAGAGGGGTCCGCGGATGGCTTCGGATAACGCGCGAGAATGG
>CAYHEX010000038.1:0-20582 GCA_964355365.1 uncultured Solibacteraceae bacterium
CGGTCCAGGCCGAAACGCCGCTGGTTCGCGAATGGGTCGCATCGCATCGCGACGAGCTCAGAGAAAACCTCGCGCAGCAGGGACTCCGCCTCGACAAGCTCGTGGTCGCCGAGACCACCAAAGAACCGCCAACGCGCGATGGCGCCCGCGATCCTCGTCAAGGACCCCGTGAATCGTCGCGCCAGCGGCGCGGTGATCGCGACGAGCCGACCGACACTTTTGAATTGAATGATCCGCAGGAGACCGCATGAGCGACGCAGCGAAGGCCGACCCGAAGGCCGCCCCCGCCAAGAGCAAGAGCAAGAAGACCCTGTTCATCGGCATCGGCGTGCTCACGCTGGCATTGGTCGGCGGCGGATGGTGGTTCATGGGGCGCGCTGCGGCGGCCCCGAAGGAGGGCGCGCCGGCCGAAGAAGAGCACGGGGAGCGCGCGCTCCTGCCGATGGAGCCGTTCGTCGTCAATCTGGCCGATGAGGGCGGCACGCACTTCCTCCGCACCAGCATCCAGCTGATCATCGGCGCCACCGAAGAAGAGGCCAAAGTGCTCGAGGAAAAAAAGGTCGAGACGATGCCGATGCGGTCGGCGATCCTCGAACTGCTTTCTCAGCAGACGGCGGCGACGCTGGTGACACCCGAGGGCAAGGAAGCGCTCAAAGAGTCGATCAAGAAGCGCGCCGAGACGGTGTTCAAGAAGCACAAGGTGATCGAAGTCCTGTTCGCCGAGTTCGTGGTGCAGTTCTAGCCATGGCGGCCCTCGCGCCTCCTTCGATGGATTGGCTGATGGACGTCCCCTGTCTCGTCGAATTCGTGCTCGGCGGCTCCTCTGTGACGGTGCGTGATTGCCTCGAGTTCGAGCCGAACAAAGTGGTGCGCCTGTCGTTGTCGGCCGGCAGCGATCTCGACATGCGCGTGGAGGGCATTTCGATTGCGACCGGTGAGGTCGTGATCGTCGACGACCAGACGGCGCTGCGCGTGACGCGCATTCTGCCGCCGGCCGGCAGCGAGGCCGCATGAGCACCGTGGAGATGTTCCCGTCGCTGCTGCGCATGCTCGCGGCCTGCGCCGTGGTCCTGGCGCTGCTCGGGCTCACGTTATGGCTGTTGAAGCGCGGCGTCGGCGGGCGCCGCGGATCGCGAGGCTTCGCGGTGGAAGCGGCGCTGCCGCTCGGCGAGCGCCGCTCGCTCGCGATTGTTACCGTGGAGGGGCGGCGTCTGCTGCTCGGTCTCGCGCCGAATCACGTCTCGCTCGTCACGGAGCTGTCTGCGACCGCGTCGTTCGACGACGCGGTGTCCCGTGCCACCGGGAAATCGGCCGCGGGGCCGCAGTCATGAATCGCCGCCGCCTGATCGCGCTGTGGACGCTGGGGCTGGCGCTTTGCGCGCCGGCCGTCGCCTTCGCGCAGGCGCCGCAAACACTCAGCATGAAACTCGACGGCGTCGGCACGGTGTCGGCGCCGCTGCAAGTGGTCATCCTGATGACGCTGCTGGCGTTTCTGCCGGCGATGCTCGTCATCATGACGTCGTTCACGCGCATCATCATCGTGTTTCACTTCCTGCGCCAGGCGCTCGGCACGCAGGAAATGCCGTCGAATCAGATGCTCGTCGGCCTCGCGCTGTTTCTCACGATGTTCATCATGGGGCCGACCGTGGCCAAGATGAACGACGTCGCGATTCAACCTGCGCTGTCCGGCAAGATCGACGTCACGACGGCACTCGACCGCGGCACGCCGGCCCTGCGCGACTTCATGCTCAAGCAGACGCGGCAGGCCGACCTCGCGCTCTTCGTCGAGCTGGCCAAGCGGCCGAGGCCGGCGTCGCCGACCGACCTGCCCATGACGGTCGTGATTCCCGCGTTCGCGATCTCGGAACTCAAGACCGGCTTCCAGATGGGCTTCTTTCTCTTCGTGCCCTTTCTGCTGATCGATCTCGTGGTGTCCACCACGCTGCTCTCGATGGGCATGCTGCAGATGCCGCCGGCCATGGTCTCGCTCCCGTTCAAGATCCTGCTGTTCGTCATGATCGACGGGTGGAATCTGCTCGTCAGTTCCCTCGTCCGGAGTTTTCTCTAGTCATGACTGAAGCGACGGCGATCGGCGTCATTCGTCAGGCGGTGGAAATGGCCGTCATGGTGGCGCTGCCGCTGCTGCTCGCGGGGCTGATCGCCGGCGTCCTGGTCAGCATCTTTCAGACGATCACGTCCATTCAGGACAACGTGCTCGCGTTTATTCCACGCGCCGCCGCGATCTTCGTCGTCTTTGCCTTGACCTTCCCCTGGATGCTGCGCATGGTGAGCAGTTTCGCCATCTCCCTCTTCAACCGGTTGCCGGAACTCGCCAGATGACCGATCAGTTCACCGCGTTCGGGCTGCTGCTGGTGCGTCCGGGCATGATGATGCTGACGGCGCCGTTCTTCGGCGCCGTGTTTGCGCCGCCGCAAGTGCGCGCCGGTCTGACGTTGTTGCTGGCGTTCACGCTGGCCCCGCTCGTGCCGTTGCCCGAGGTGCACTCCGCCATCGGGCTCACGGCGATGCTGGGGCGCGAGGGCGCGATCGGGCTGGCGCTGGGCCTCGCCATTCGATGCCTGACGGCCGTCGGTGAGCTGGCGGGCGAGTTGGGCAGCTATCAGAGCGGCATGTCGGCCGGCGCCATGGTGGATCCGGTCAGCGGCGTGCGCAATACGCAGATTGCGACCATCTACACGAACGTCACCATCGTCATCTGCTTTGTCACGAACGCGCATCACGTGTTTCTGCGCGCGCTGGTCGCGACGTATCAGTACGTGCCGATGGGCGTCGGCGGCGTGGGCGGCGCCGAAACCAGCGTGGCCGGTGCTGTGGCGCACATGCTGGGTTTTGTTTTTGTCTACGGCATGCGGCTCGCCGCGCCGATGCTCGTGGTGCTCCTGCTGGTGGAAGTCGTACTCGGCCTGATGACCAAGGTCGCGCCGTCGCTCAACATCATGGTGCTCGGTGCGCCGTTGCGTGTGCCCGTGGGCCTGCTCGTGGTGTCGATTACCGTCGCCACGCTGCCGGCGTTGCTGACACACATGGTGCCCGCCGCCGTGCAACTGGCCCTCGAGACGGCGCGCGCGTTCCGGTAACGAGCGATGTCGAGCGACAAAACCGAGAAACCTACACAAAAGAAGCTGAAGGATGCGCAGGAGCGCGGCCAGGTCGCGCGCAGCCGGGATCTGGCCGCGGCCGCGGCGCTGATCGCCGGCACGATGGCCATGTCGTGGCTCGGCCCCATGGTCTTGCAGACGCTCACGCAACGGCTCTCACAAGGCTTGCGCTTCATGGGGGACGCCGGCCGGGTCGATCTGGGGTCCGATCAGGTGACGGCACTCGTCTGGTCCGACGGTGGCCTGTTCGCGCTACTGGTCGGGCCACTGGCGCTCACGGCGGCCGGCGTGGCGGTCTTTGCGCAGATCTCGCAGCACGGGCTCGTCTTTGCCAAAGAGGCGCTGGCGATCAAGTTCGATCGGTTGTCGCCGGCCAACGGCATCAAACGGCTGGGATGGAGTCAGGCGGGTTTCGAACTGATCCGTTCGACTCTGGCGGTGATTGTGATCGCGGTCATCGGCTACAAGGCGGTCGTGGCCCTCTTTGATCAGGCGTCACTTCTGTCGGGCATTTCACCCGTCCAGTCGGCGGCCGCGGCCTGGGACCACATCTGGCGGTTTCTGTGGCGTTCCGGCATTGCCATGGCCGCGCTCGGCATCCTCGACTACGGCATGCAGCGCTACAGGCTGATGAACCAGTTGAAGATGACGAAGCAGGAAGTGAAAGACGAATCGAAGCTGAGCGAAGGCAACCCCGAGATCAAGAACCGCGTGCGCCGCATTCAGTACGAGATGTCGCGGCGTCGCATGCTCTCGGCGGTCAAGACCGCGACCGTCGTCATTACGAATCCCACGCACTACGCCGTTGCCCTGGAGTACAAGCGTGGGGCCATGGCGGCGCCGCGCGTAGTCGCCAAGGGCAAGGACGCACTGGCGCTCAAGATCCGCGAACAGGCGCGCGAACACAGCGTGCCGATCATGGAGAACCCGCCGCTCGCCCGCGCGCTCCACGCCAATGCTGAAGTGGGCGATTTCATCCCGCCGGATCTGTTCGGCGCCGTGGCCGAGATCCTCGCCTACCTCATCAAGATCAAGCAGCTCGTGATGTAAGGGGTGCGGGCGGGTGCGGGCAGGTGCGAGCAGGTGCGGGCAGGTGCGGGCAGGTGCGGGCAGGTGCGAGCAGGTGCGGGCAGGTGCGGGCAGGTGCGGTCAGGTGCGGTCAGGTGCGATCAGGTGCGGTCAGGTGCGATCGGCGAAGATCGATGGTCGTCAGCATGGATTGCCCCGGGGCCGACGCCGATCGACTCGTCACCGAGGTGCACCATCGAATCGCCATTTCAGGCAATGAACTCGACGGCTCCGGCAAACTGTTTCTCTCCTGCTCGCACCCGCTCGCACCCGCCCGCACCTGCCCGCACCTGCCCGCACCTGTTCGCACCTGTTCGCACCTGGCACTCGCCTTGCTCTAACCACTGTCGCCGGACACCGCTCCTAGGGGAAACAGCCTCTGGGATGTCGGGAGGCCGACACAGACGCCCCAATGCCGACAGCCACCGTCGCCACCCGCATGCCTTCACGCAACGCCAGCCACCTGCTGGCACCTGCCGCCGCGATGTCGGTGGTGCTGCTGATGATCGTGCCGCTGCCGCCGCTGCTGCTCGACCTGCTCCTGTCGGTGGACATCGGGCTGGCGGTCACGCTGATGCTGACGGCCATCTACGTCAAGCAGCCGGTCGAATTCTCAGTCTTCCCCTCGCTCCTGCTCCTCCTGACCCTGATCCGCCTGTCGCTCAACGTCGCGTCGACGCGTCTGATCCTGATGCACGGGGCGGAAGGCGTAGATTCGGCAGGGGGCGTGATCGCCGCGTTTGGCGAATTTGTCGTCGGCGGCAACTTCGTGGTCGGCGTGGTCATCTTCCTGGTGCTGATCGCGATCCAGTTCCTCGTGATCAACCACGGCGCGGTCCGCATCTCGGAAGTCACGGCGCGGTTCACCCTCGATGCGATGCCTGGCCGCCAGATGGCGATCGATGCCGACCTGAACGCCGGCGTCATAGATGAGAAACAGGCGCGGTCGCGGCGCGAGCGGGTTCGCCGCGAGGCCGACTTTTACGGCTCGATGGACGGCGCGATTCGCTTTACGCAGCGCGATGCGATGGCGGCGATCCTGATTGTGGCGGTCAATATCGTGGCCGGTCTTATTATCGGCGTCGTTCAACATGGAATGGAAATCGGCGCCGCGGCCGAGACCTACACTCTCCTGACCGTCGGCGAAGGCCTGGTCACCGCGATCCCGGCCCTGCTCGTCTCGATGTCCGGCGCCCTGATTACCACCCGCGCCGCCTCAGAATCCCATCTTGGTGAAGAAGTGGCGACGCAGTTGTTCGCGCGTTCGCGTCCGCTCGGCGTGGCGTCGGGAGTGCTCCTCGGCCTCGGCTTAATTCCAGGCATGCCCAAACTGCCGTTCTTCGTCGTCTCGGCCATTCTGGGCGCCGCCGCCTACGCCAACCGCAACGCCACCGACGCGCCGACGACCAGCACCGACGGCACGTCGCCCGCGGAGGCGACCGTGCCGTCGCCAGACGCGATCGACAGCGTCGTGTCGGTGGATCCGCTCGGCGTCGAAGTGGGATACGCGCTTGTCAGCCTGGTGGACGAGAAGCAGGGCGGCACGCTGCTGAACCGCGTGCGCGCCATTCGGCGACAGATCGCCGGCGAAACGGGCCTCGTGGTGCCGTCGGTCCGCGTGACCGACAACCTGCAGCGCGGTCCGCGCACCTACGGCATCCTCGTTCGCGGCGTGGAAGTGGCGCACGGCGAGCTCTTTACCGACCGTCTGCTCGCCGTCAACCCCGGCACCGCCGGGGGCGCACAGGTGCAACTCGACGGCACGCCCACCAAGGAGCCGGCGTTCGGGTTGCCGGCCCTCTGGATCGGCGCCGATCAACGCGACGCCGCGCTGCGCGCCGGCTTCACGGTCGTCGATCCGACGACCGCGCTCTCGACGCATCTCTCGGAGGTCATCCGCAACTTCCTGCCGGACCTGCTCACGCGCCAGCAGACGAAAGAGCTCCTCGATCGCGTCGCGCAGCACTCGCCGAAGCTCGTGGAAGAACTCGTGCCCAAGCTGGCTGCCATCGGCGACGTGCAGCGCGTGCTGCGCCAGCTCCTGCGCGAGCGCGTGCCGATCCGCGACCTCACTGCGATCCTCGAAGCGATGGCCGATGTGGCCGCCGTCACCAAGGACCCCGACGCGATCAACGAAGCGGTGCGCACCGCGCTCGCGCGTCCCATCTGCCGGGCCTACCAGACCGACGACGGGGACCTGCGCGTGATCGCCCTGTCTCCGGCCCTCGAAGAGGCGCTCGGCCACTCCATCACCCGCACCGACCGCGGCATCGTGCTCGCGATCGAGCCCGGCCGCGCGCAGTCCATGGCGTCGCGTCTGGCCGACATCCTCGCCAAAGAGGTGGCACAGCCTGTGCTTGTGTGTAGTCCGACGCTTCGTCCGCATCTTTGGAGATTGCTGACGAGAGCGCTCCCGCAGATTGCGGTGTTGTCACACAGCGAGATTCCGCCGCAGATCCGGATGATCTCGGTAGCGACTTTGGACTGACCATGCATGTAAAACGCTTCTACAACTCGACGGTGCGTGAGGCCCTGGCGGCCGCCCGGGCGGAATTCGGTCCGGACGCCCTGGTGCTCTCCACGGAACTGGTGTCCGCGCCCGGTTGGCGCGGCTGGATGGGCCGCCGAGTGGTGGCGCTGACCGCCGCAACCGAGCGCGAGGTGTCGGCCCGCCGGACGGTGACGCCGTTCCACCGACATGACGACCTCGACGAGGCTGACGACTCGATGGGCTGGGCGGCCGGCTCGCGCGCCGCGCAGACCACCGGCCGGTTTGGCGGCAACCGCCGCGAAGAAGATCTGCGCGAAGCCTCGGCCGACGATGTGCGGCGCGAGTTCGCGCGCCCCGACAGGCACGAGGCCGCCCGCAAGGGCGTGGTGGCGCGCCTCATGGCGTGCGGCATCGAGAGTTCGATTGCGGAAGCGGCGGCGGCGCAGTTGACGCCGGCCGAGTGCCGCAACCTGACGGAGGCCGTGCTGGCGCGCGTGCTCGAGAGCGCGCTGGCGCCGCTCGCCACGCCGGACACGACCCAGGCGCGCGTCGAGGTGTTCGTCGGCCCTCCGGGCGTGGGCAAGACGACGACCATCGCCAAGATCGCCGCGCAGTCGCGCGCCGCGCAGGGCCCGGCGCTCGGCATGATCGCCGCCGACGGTTTCCGCGCCGGCGCGGTCGAGCATCTGCGCAGCTACGCGGCCATCATCGGCGCGCCGTTCCGTATCGCGCGCACGGCAGACGAGCTGGACCGCACGATCGACGCCAGCCGGCACGCCGTGCTCGTGGACACCGCGGGCCGCTCGCCGCGCGATGGCGGCTTCAACGATCTGCTGGCGGTGCTCGATCGCAAGAAGCAGGTGCGCACGCATCTGGTGATGGCGGCCGACACGAGTCCGGTGGCCGCGCGCAAGGTCATGGACCGCTACGCGCCGGCACATCCCACGCGCGTGGTCATTACGAAGCTCGATGAAGCCGAATCGGTGGCGCCGCTGCTCAGCGTCATCCGCGAACGGCAGCTGCGCGTGTCGTATCTAACCTGCGGCCAGCGGGTGCCTGAGGATCTGGCGCGCGCCACGCCGTCGTGGCTGGCGTCTGCGTTGATCAATCCGGCGGGCGAACTGGTGGAATCGGGGGAGGCCCTGTGAGCGTGCGAAATCAGAACGGCGCACCGCGTCGCGCGATGCGCATTGCCGTGACGAGCGGCAAAGGCGGTGTCGGCAAGACGAGCATCGCCATCAATCTGGCGGTCGCACTGGCCCGCCTCGGCCACAAGGTCGGCCTCTTCGATGCCGACTTCGCTCTGGGCAATGTCGACGTGATGCTCGGACTGGCACCGCGCCTCCACCTCGGCTCGGTGTTGTCGGGCGACCGCACGATCGCCGAAGTGACCATCGACGGCCCGTCGGGGATCCGCGTCATCCCGGCCGGTAGCGGCGTTCGCGCGCTGACCAACCTCACAGATCTGCAGTGGCAGCGGCTGTCGACGGCCCTCGATGAGGCCAGCGCCACGTTGGACTTCCTGGTGATCGACACCGCCAGCGGCATCTCGGACAACGTGCTCGATCTGGTGGACCTTACCGACTACGCGCTGGTGGTGACGTCCTACGAACCGGCGGCGGTGGTCGACAGCTACGCCACGGTGAAGCTGATCTCGGCCGCCGACCGCACACGCGACATCGGCATTGTGGTGAACGCGTCGAAGGATGCGGCCGAAGCGGAGCTGGTGTTCCGTCAGCTCTCGCTCGCGGCCGACCGTTTTCTCGAGCGCTCGCTGCGCTACGACGGCTACATCGTCCGCGACCCGCTGGTGCACGAAGCGGCGCTCGATCAGGCGCCGGTCGTGGGCCGCGATGACACCGGCCCGGCCGGACGGTGTTTCCGCCGGCTCGCACAACGCCTGGCCGCGTCCCGCCCCTCGGGCGGCAGCCCGTGGCCGGTGCGGCATGACCACGCCGTAATTTCCCAGATGGAAGCGATTGTGAATTCGGAGGCCCCGCGATGCGCGTAACCCCAGTGAACGATGAGCAGCGCGGCACGCGCGATCAGTTGGTGATGGAGAACGTCGGCCTGGTGAAGCTGTTGGCGCACCGGTTGGCGCGTCGCCTGCCGCCGCAGGTCGAAGTGTCGGAGTTGATGAGCATCGGCACGCTCGGCCTGATCGATGCGGCCGGCCGCTACCAGCCGTCGCTCGGCGTGCCGTTTGACGCGTTCGCGCGCCGCCGGATCCATGGCGCGATGCTCGACGCATTGCGCGAACTCGACTGGGCGCCGCGCTCGGTGCGCCGCATGCAGCGGGATCTGGACGACACGCTGGCGCGGCTGCGCTACACGCTGGGCCGCGAGCCGCAGGACGAGGAAATCGCCGAGGCGCTGTCGCTCAGCGCCGAGGCCTACCCGAAGATGCTCGACCAGTTGCGCGCGGCGGAAGTGGCCGTGATCCGGCAGGCCGATACCGATGACGAAGGGCGCAGCCTGCTCGACGTGGCGATGGACTCGAGCGAAGGGCCGCACGCGCAGCTCGAACGCCGCGAAATGCGGGCGCTGTTGGTCGAGTCGTTGACCCGTCTGCCCGAGCGCGAGAAGCAGATCCTGATGCTGTCGTATCAGGAAGAACTGACGCTCGCGGAGATCGGTGCCGTGATCGGCGTCGGCGAGTCGCGCGTGTCGCAGTTGCGCACGCAAGCCGTCGCGCGGTTGCGCTCGATGATGCGGCCGAAGCTGGCGATCGACGTTGACGGTGTCAGCGGGTCGGCCGGCAAGGCGCCGGTGCAGGTGCCCGGGGCGCATAACGTCAGGGTGCGGGGGGCGGCGTGAGCCGACAGATTCTCTCGCAGGCCGAGATGAACGCGCTGCTGCCCGAGGGCGGTCGTCGCGATGCGTCCGGCCGCGCCCGGCGCGGCGAACCCGTGGTGCCGTACAACTTCCGGCGTCCCGATCGTGTGTCGCGCGAGCAGATGCACTCGCTGCACTTTCTGCACGACCGATTTGCCCGTAACGTCGCGACGTCGCTGTCCGCCTATCTGCGCACGAACGTCGAGTTGTCGGTGGTGTCGGTGGAGCAGGGCTCGTACGCCGAGTTTCTGACGTCCGTGTCCGATCCGACCGCGTTCTACGCGCTCTCGATCAGTCCGTTTTCGGAACTCGGCGCGCTCGAGATCACGCCGCCGGTGGCGTTTGCCATGATCGACCGGATGCTCGGCGGTGGCGGACGCATCGTGTCCTTGAATCGCGCGTTGACCGAGATCGAGCAGAACGTCGTCGACTCGGTCGTCAAGCTCGTGCTGGCCGGCCTGACCGAAACGTGGAAGCCGATTGTGGATCTGGTGTTCGGCATTCGCGCGCGCGAGACGCGGCCGCAGATGCTGCGCGTGTCGGCGCCCAATGAAGTGGTGGTCATGATCGTGTTCGACATCAAGGTGAGCGAGGCGCGCGGCACGATCAGCCTCTGCATCCCGTCGGACATCGTCGAACAGGTGGGCGCGCAGTTTGCCCACGTGTGGAAGCGGCAGCGCCGCGACCTGACGGATCAGGAAAAGACCTGGCTCCTCGCGAGCATTGGCGCCGTGCCGGTGCCGGTGGTGCCGCTGATTCACACGCGCCTGTCGGCCAACGACGTGCTCGCGCTCAAGGAAGGCGACGTGCTCAGTCTCGCGTTGCCGGCCGCACACGCCATCGACCTGCAGGTCGGCGGCATTCCGAAGTTGAAGGGGCACCTCGCCGTCGGCGGCGGCCGCCTCAGAGTGCAGATCGAATCCCGCTGTGACGTGTCCACGTCGAATCGGGCAGGAGCGGCGTAAATGCGCAACACACTGACACGCGAATCGCTGGCGAAAGCGTTTGCGCAGGAATTGGCCACGGCCATGCTCGCCCGGACGGGCGGGCAGCGGGCGCCGGCGCCGGCCGAGAACTGGCGCGAAACCGGATGGCATGGCGCGATTGCCGTGACCGGTGAGGCCGCCGGTTCCGTGGGCGTGTGGATCGAAGACACACAGTCGCTCATCGATGCGGTGCAACAGGCCGAGCAGTCGGCGCTGGCCGCGGTCGATCAGGGTGAGGGCGCCCCGGCCGCTGACGTGCCGGCCGTGGACACCGACACGTTGCTCCGTGATCTGATCGCGCAGGCCGCGCGCGCGACCGCCCGGTTGCAGCCGTTCCGCGGTGTGGAATTCGGCGAGATCTCCGTGGGCGCCAACGCGGTCAGCGGCGTGCCGCTCATGGCGCTCGCCGTGGATCTGGATGACCAGCACTCGTGCCATCTGGCCACGGGCGTGGAAGCCACGATCAATGTGGAAATGGACGAGCGGCTCGAGGCCGTGCTCGACGTGTCGCTGCCGCTGGTCGCCCGCTTCGGGCAGACCGTGATGCCGATGCGCACGCTCGCCGCGCTCGGCCCGGGCGCGATGGTCGACCTGGACCGGTCGCCGGAAGACCCGGTGGAACTGCTGGTCGGTGGTCGCGTGGTCGCCAAAGGGGAAGTGGTCATTGTTGGCGGCAACTACGGCGTGAGGATTCTGGAAGTGGTGGGGGCGGCGAAGCTGCGCCAGCAAATGGAGAATGTGCGATGACCTGGGTGATGGCGGGACTGCTGATCGTGGCCGTGGTGCAAACGCTGGCGCTGGTGCGGATGATGCGGCGATTGAAGGCGATCGACGACCTCGAAGCGCGCGTGAGCCGATTCGCGTCCGCGATGACGCTGCTCACCGACACGACCGAGGCCGGTCTGTCCACGGTGGCCGGCGCGCTGGAACAGATGGATCACCGCCGCGCGACGCGCCCGGCGCCGCGCACGGCGGTGACCAAACGCGTGGTGTCGGCTGCCAAAAGCGGTCGTGAGTTGCCGCGCATCGCCCGGGATGAAGCGCTGTCGGAAAGCGAAGTGCGGTTGCACCTCGCGATGGCCGGGCAGCGATAGGTAGAAGGAGACGGTCATGCCACGTTGCGCTCGTTCGTCCTGCGGCCGCTGGTCGCCACGGTTTTTGCGCCGCGATGCCGGTATTACGCTCGACGGCCGCTGGTTCTGTTCGCTCGAATGTGTCGAGGGACAGGCGCGTCGGCGCCTGCTCGACGCGCGGCCGCCCGCAGCGGGACTGCCGCCGGCCGGGCAGATCCGCGTCGGCGTGTGGTTGCGTCACCAGACCGGACTCAGTGAACGCCAGGTCGAGCTGGTGCTCGACGCGCAGCGGCGCAGCGGCCTGCGGTTCGGCGCGCAGGTGGTGAAGCTCGGGCTCGCCTCTGAGGAGTCTGTGCTGCGCGCACTCGCGCGCCAGGCCGGCGTCGGCTATCTCCCGCAGTTGGACCCGAGCAATGTCGTCAACGCGCCGGCAGGCCTGTCGCCGCACGCCGCCCGCGCGCTGTCGCTGGTGCCGTTCTGCGAGCCGGAGCAGGGACGCGTCAAAGTGGCGTGCGCCGCGCCGCTGCCGCGCATGGGCCTGGCCGCATTCCGCCGGCTCACGGGCATGGCCCCCGAAGCGTATTTCGTGACCGACTCGACATGGGAGTCGCTCGTGTCGGCCTACGGATCGGCCGTCGAAGATACGACCGCATCGCGCTTTATGGAAACCACGGATCTATCCGAAGCGGCGGCCACCATCGCCGCCGCCGCGGCCGGCGGGTCGGGCGTGAATGCCCGGCTGACCGAGGCACGGTTCGAACCGTACACCTGGGTTCGCGTCGAGAACGAGGGCATCACGCACGATGTGCTCCTCGCATCGGGAGGCGTGGGCTGATGCCGGGGACACAGTACGTTGCACTCAGCGGGTTGCGGTCGCGGCTGGACGAACTCGATCGGCTGGCGGCGGACATCGCCAATATTTCCACTCCCGGCTACAAAGGGCAGCGCGGCTCTCAGAAATCCTCGGACCGCCCAAGTTTCGGCGATGAGTTGCAGACTGCCATCGACTCGGTCTCGGCCGGGACGAGGACCGATTTCAGGCCGGGCATGACGATTGCGACCGGCCGCAGCCTCGACGCCGCCATCGAGGGGCAGGGCTTCTTCGTCGTGGAAACCGACCTGGGCACGCGCTACACACGCGACGGACATTTCTCGAAGTCTGCGACGGGTGAACTGGTGTCGGCCAGCGGCGGAGTGGTGCAGGGCACCAGCGGCGCGATCACGCTCGGCCCCGGCGAGTCGCGCATTGCGGATGACGGAACGGTCTTTGCCGGCAACACGAAGGCCGGCCGCCTGCAGGTGGTGACGTTCGACGATCCCAACAAGTTGCTCCGCGACAGCGGCTCGCAGTTTCGCAACGAGGCCGGCATGACCGCGAGCGATGTCGATCAGGTCGCCGTGCACGGGGCGTCGCTCGAAGGATCGAACGTGTCGCTGCCGGAGAAGATGGCGCAACTGGTCAACGTCTCCCGCAACTTCGAAGGACTGCAGAAGTCCATCGCCACCGTGATGAACGAGATTGACGGGAAAGCGATCGAGGCATTCGGTCGCCGCTAACCCATGGGTAATCGGCTCGTGAGAGCCGCACTGGAGGAACACAATGATTCGCGCACTGTATACGGCCGCCAGCGGCATGAACGCCCAGCAGGCCAACATGGACAACGTCGCGCATAACCTCGCCAACGTGAACACCACCGGGTTCAAGAAGAGCCGTGTGGAGTTCGAAGACCTGATGTATCAGGAAACGCGCGCCGCCGGGTCCAGTGCGTCGTCCTCCACGGAAGCGCCGGTGGGCATGGAAGTCGGCCTGGGCACGCGCGCCGTGGCCTCCTCGCGCAACTTCAGCTCGGGCAACCTGCGATCCACCGGTGGGCCGCTCGATCTTGCGATTGAAGGCGAAGGGTTCTTCCAGATCTCGATGCCCAACGGCACCACGGCCTATTCGCGCGCCGGCACATTCCATCGCGATGCGCAGGGCCTCATGGTGACCGCCGAAGGCTACGCGATGCAGCCGAACATCACCGTGCCGCCGAATGCCACGAGCATCTCGATTTCCAAGGACGGCATCGTGACCGCGCAGATTCCCGGCCAGACCGCGGCGCAGAACCTCGGCACGATCGAGCTCGCGTCCTTCGCCAACGCCGCCGGCCTCCGGCCGATGGGCGGCAATCTGTTTACCGCCACCAGCGCCTCGGGTGATGCGGCCACCGGCGTGCCCGGCACGGATGCGCGCGGCACGCTCGCGCAGTACTTCGTGGAAGACTCCAACGTGAGCGTCGTTGAAGAGATGGTCAACATGATCATCGGCCAGCGCGCCTATGAAGCGAACTCCCGCGTGATCAAGGCCGCCGACGAGATGCTCCAGCAAGTCAACAACCTGGTGCGGTAATCGACATGTTCGCGCTCTTCCTGATCGTCGCGCTCGCGCAGACGCCGGCGGTGCCGCCGGCGACGTCGGCCGAGGCGGTGATCACCCAGGCCGTCGCGTCACGGCTCGGTGGCCGCGCCGCCGTCGCCGTGCATGTCGTGGCGCCGACGCTGCCGGACGTCCCGTTCGTCCTCGCCACGCCCGATCCGATGGGCCGTGTTGGGGGCGAGATGTCCTTCACCCTCACGCCGGCCGGTGCCGGCGCGCGCGTCATTCGCGTGCGCGCCCGTGTGGACGTCATCACGCCGCACGTGCGGGCGCGTCGGCCTATTCTGCGCGGGCACGTCGTGGCCGCCGACGATGTTGAGGTGAGTGAGGGGCCGTTGACGGGTGTGCCCGTGCGTCGGCTGCCGGATTTGGCCCAGATTGTCGGTCAGGCGGCCCTGCGTCCGATCGCGGCCGGGCAAGTCGTTGAGGCGTCATCGGTGGCGGTGCGCCATCTGGTGCAGGTCGGCGACACCGTGACGGTCGTCGCCATCGTCGGGTCCGTTCAAGTTACGGCTGAGTTCGTGGCCGCCGACAGCGGTGACCCCGGTGACATGATCCGGGTCACGAATCGAGACACCCACCGCAGCCTTCGGGTACGAGTTGTGAATAAGGGATTGGTCGAGGTGATCAATGCCCGGTAAGACACTCGGCGTGCTGACAATCACGATGGCGCTTGCCGCTTCGGCCCTTCCGGCCGTTGGCGTCGTGCAGGCCCAGGCGCCGGCCAAAACCTCCACGCAGAGCGCGAGCTCGGCGAACAACGCCAAATACGACGAATTGTTCGAGAAATACCTGATGGAAGCGCGAAAGATGCCCGTCTCCGGCTCGTCCTGGATGGTCAATCTGCTGGCCGATCCGCGGGCCCGAAGCCAGAACGACCTGCTGACGATCCTCATTGAAGAGAACGTCACGGCGTCCGGCTCGGCAGATTCCAAGCTCGGCAAGAACAGCTCCGCAACGGTCGACTTTCCGTCACCGGTGTCGAAAGGCCTTGCGAAGGTCCTGCCCAATGGTTCGGATACGGCGTTCACCGGATCGGGCAGCACGACACGGTCGAGTGCCATCAGCGCGGTGTTGACCGCGCGCGTGTCCGAGGTCCTGCCCAACGGCGACCTCGTGGTGGAAGGCATTCGCGAAGTGGATGTGAACGGCGACAACCAGATCGTCGTGCTGACCGGCGTCGTGCGTCCGGTGGATGTGGGCCAGAACAACACCGTGTCATCGACGCGCGTCGGACAACTGCGGATCCGATCGATCGGCCGCGGGTTGATCAAGGACAGCCTGAGCCCCGGGTGGCTCATGCGGATCCTGAACAAGATCGTGTGAGAGGGATGACCATGAAACGCATTGCCATCGCCGGTGTGCTCGGCCTGCTGCTGACCGCGAGTGCGCCGGTCGCCGCGGGGAACGGCGCTCGCTTGAAGGATGTCATCCAGCTGCAGGGCACGACCTCCGCGCCACTGATGGGCTACGGCCTGGTGGTCGGATTGAACAAGACCGGCGACAAGAAGCAGACCATTTTCTCCGGTCAGACACTCGCCAACATGCTCGCGCAGTTTGGCGTGGCCGTGCCGGCCGACGCGATGAAGGTCGAGAACGTCGCGGCCGTGCTGGTCACCAGCGAGATGCCCGCGTTCGGCCGCGTCGGCGTGCGCGTGGATGTCACCGCCTCATCGATCGGCGACGCGCGCAGTCTGCAGGGCGGTACCCTGCTGGCCACGCCGCTCCGCAACTCCGGCGGCCAGGTCGTGGCGCTGGCGCAGGGCCCGCTGTCGGTCGGCGGTTTCGGCGGCGGCGGCGCGACATCGAGCGTGGCCGTCAATCACCTCACGGTCGGTCGGGTGCCGAACGGCGCCGTGATCCAGGTGGCCAACGCCAATGCCAGTCTCAACACGGACGCGCTGACATTCATGCTGCGCGATCCGGACTTCAGCACCGCGACGCGCATCGCGAAAGCGATCAACGCCGAACTCAAGTCCGATGCGGCCAAAGCCCTCGACTCGGGCAGCGTGAGCGTGAAGGTGCCGGCGGAATACAAAGACACGATCCCGACGCTGATGGCGCGGCTCGAGCCGTTGTCCGTTGACATCGACGCCATCGCGCGCGTGGTCATCAACGAGCGCACGGGCACGGTGGTGGTCGGCGGCGACGTCAAGGTCGGCCCCGCGGCGGTGGCGCACGGCAATCTGTCGGTGCGGATCTCGACCAAACTCGAGGTGTCCCAGCCGAACGCCTTCTCGCAGGGCGGCCAGACGACCGTCGTGCCGCAGGAACAGGTCGACGTGAAGGAAGGCGCGGCCAAGCTGATTCAGCTCGAAGAAGGATCCACGCTCGAAGCGGTGACGCGGGCGCTCAACTCGCTCGGCGCCACCCCGCGCGACATCATCGCCATCATGCAGGCACTCAAAGCGGCCGGCGCCCTTCGCGCCGAGATTGTGATTCTCTGAGCATGGCTCTCGACACCGTTGTCAACGGACTCACCAGCGCCACCACGAAGGCGGCGGGCAACGCCGGCCTCGACAAAGCCCAGATCAAGACCCTCGCCGAGCAATTCGAGTCGACGATGGTGTCGCAGATGTTGAAGGGCATGCAGACGTCGCTCTTCGACAGCGAAGAGAACGGCGACGCGTCGTCGGGCATCGGGCCGCTGTCGGATGCGCTGTTCAACGAGCTCAGCCTGGCCATTACGCGCTCCGGCGGCCTGGGCATCGCCAACGCGATGATTGCGCCGCTGACGTCGCAGACGGGCGCCGCGGCGCCGGACATGGCGGCCACGGCCGCCGCATCAGCGGCCGGCGTTCGCGCCGTGGAGCCGACGCTGCAGCCGCTGACCTCGGCGGCCATTCCGTTGCCGGGTCGCGTCAGTTCCGCCTACGGGATGCGCCGGGACCCGATCGACGGCGACCTGAAGATGCACAAGGGCACCGACATTCCGATGCGGCACGGCGCCGATGTTCCCTCGGCGGGCGCCGGCACCGTCGTGTCCGTGGCCGACGTGAAGGGCTATGGCTTGCAGGTGGAAGTGGATCACGGCAATGGCGTGACCACCCGGTACGCCCACTTGTCGTCCGCGGCCGTGCGGCCCGGCGACACCGTGGCGCGCGGCCAGGTCATCGCCGCCGCCGGCAACAGCGGACGATCCACCGGATCGCACCTCCACTTTGAAGTGATCGCGCAGGGCCGGCCCATCGACCCGCAGGGCGGGCAGGCGGCCGCTCTTCTGAGCCAGTAGGTCGCATTCAAGTTCCGGGCTCAGTTGCCGATTCTACTAGTGGCAGCACCAGATGCCCGGGGCGACCCGGACCAGGAGCGAACGAATCATGAAAGTTGACAATTCTCGGCCGGCCTATGGAACCGCGGGCCCGTATGGGGTTGACACCCCGGCGGCCCGATCCAGCACTCAGGCTTCGACAGGCAGTCCGGCGTCCGACACGTTGAGTATCTCGGGGGATGTCGAGCTGGCCGCGCGCGCGATGGCGGCGGCGAAGGATGCTCCGGACATTCGTCCCGAAGCGGTGGCTCGCGGCAAAGCGCTGCTCGCCAAGGGCGTCGACGTTGAGGCGCTGTCTGACGCGATGCTCACTCGCTTCCTTGAATGGGGGCAGATGGAATGAACGCCGTAATGCAGGCTCGTGAGGCGCTCAACGCGCTGGCCGCGGCGCTCGTGTCGGGTGACCCCGACCGCGTGCTGGCCCACGAGCTCGCGTTATCTGCGGCGGCCGCGGATCTGGTGCTCCTCGCCGGCACCGGCATCACGCCCGCGTCCGTCGGCGAGAAGTTGCTGATTCGCGCCGAGTTGCGCGAGACGCGCGCCGCGCTCGATCGTTGCCGCGCGCTCGGAGCCAATACCGCGGCCCTGTCAGCTGTGTTGTTTGCCTCGCCGACGGGTTACTCCGCGGCGGGCACCATGTCGGCGGCGCCGGCGTCGTTCTTCGCGTCCTTCTCCACGGGGTCTTAATCGGCATATGTCTGGATTATTTGACAGCCTCTCCGTGGCCTCGACCTCGTTGAACGCCCAGCGCATGGGCCTGGACCTGGTCGGGCAGAATCTCGCCAACGTGAACACGGAAGGGTATTCGAAGCGCCAGATTGTGTTGACCGAGCGCGCGCCCACCGATGTCAACAGCGCGGGACGGGGCGTGACGGTCGCCGAGATCCGCTCCACGCGCGATGGATTCATTCAGAGCCGCATGGCACAGGAACAGCCGGCCGGGTCGATGGACTCGACGGTGGCCGACGCGTTGTCCGTCGCGGAAGCGGCCCTCGGCGACGCCGGCTCGTCACTCGACACGTCGCTCGAGCAGTTCTTCAGCGCGTTCTCTGCGCTGTCGGAAAATCCGGCATCGCCGGAACTGCGCGACGGCGTCGCCCGCCAGGGCGAGGCGCTGGCGCAGATGTTCCACGACATCTCTGACCGACTCACGACCGTCGCCTCCGACGCGGATGGTGCCATCAGCGCGTCGGTGGGCGAGATCAACCGTCTGACCGGCGCGGTCGGTCGCTACAACGCCGAGATCGCGACCGCCAACGGACGCGATGTGGCGAGCATCATCGATGCGCGCGATGTCACGCTGCAGAAGCTCTCGAAGCTGGCCGACGTCATGACCTCCCAGCGCGCCGACGGCGCGATCGACGTGTCGATGGGCCGCGGCCGGGCGCTGGTCGTCGGCGCCAGCGTGACCACGTTGAGCTTGTCCAACGAGCCGGGCACGGGCAACACGATCGTGTTGCTCGCGGACACGGACATCAGCGGCGACATTCAGGGGGGCAAAATCGCCGGCCAGATGGCGATCCGCGATCGCTACATTCCGGACTACCTCGACAAACTCGACACGCTCGCGAACGACTTCGGCACCGCCGTCAATGATCTGCATGAGACCGGCATCGATGCGAACGGCGACGCCGGTGTCGCGTTCTTCGGGCTGTCGGGGACGGTGGCCGGCGCGGCATCGTCGATCACGATGAATGCGGCCATTGTTGGCGATCCGCAGTTGGTGGCGGCGTCCACCACCGGCGCCCTGGGTGACAACGGCGTGGCGCGGCAGATCGGCGCGTTGCGCGATGCCCGCGTCCTGGCCGGCGGCACGGCCACGGCGGCGAACATGTGGGGCCGGCTCGTGTATGCCGTCGGCGCCGATGCGGCCAGTGCGTCGTCATCGCGCGACGGGCGTCGGGCCGTCATGGACCAGCTGACGCGGCTGCGCGACGCGGCCTCCGGCGTGAGCATCGACGAGGAAGCCGCCGCACTGATGAAGTTCCAGCGCGCGTACGAAGCGAACGCGCGGTTCTTCATGACCGTGAACAACGCGATCGACGTCCTGATGGGAATGGTGCAGTAATGCGACTCATATTCGATCCGATGCGCGAAGGGATCGGCGCGATCAACATCGCGTCGACGCAGCTTCAGCAGGCCCAGCTCGAGGCCGCGACCGGCAAACGGATTCGCAAGCCGAGCGATGATCCGGCCGGCGCGCAGCAGGCCCTGGCCGAACGCGCCGAACTTGGCGCCATTGACGACTACCGACACGCCGCCGACTCGGCGTCGTCGCGGCTGGCGTCGGCCGACTCCGCACTGGGAGACATCGTCGACAAACTGACCCAGGCGTTAAGCACCGTCACCAGCGTTCGCGGCTCCAGTGTGGATCCGGCCGCCCGCACGTCGGCGGCCACGACGCTGGCCGGCATTCGCGACGCAATTCGCGCAGACCTCAATACGTCGTTTCAGGGAAACTTCCTGTTCTCGGGCGGCAAGGTCGACCAGCCGGCCTATGCCATGGTCGGCGGCGTCTGGACCTATCAGGGTGACAGCAACATCGTGCAGGTGGAAGTGGACCGCGTCCGCACCGTGACCATCGGCTTCGACGGGCAGTCGATCGCCCAGGGCGGTGACGCGGCCGATGTCTTCACGGCAATCGATCAGCTCATCACCGCGGTGACGGCCGCCGATGACGCGGGGATGGCCACGGGCATTGCCGCGCTCGATCGCGCGTTCGATCGCGCGAATCAGGCGCAGGGCCGGCTCGGTGCCGACGAGAGTTCGATCGCAGACACGCAGATCCGGTTGACGGCTCGGCACACCGCCGTGGACGGGCGGCGATCGAAGCTCGAAGACGCCAACATGGCCGAAGCGCTCACCCGGATGTCGCAGGCCGAGACGGCCTACAAGGCGGCGCTCGGCGCCGTCAGCAGTGTGGAGAAACTGTCTCTCCTGGATTACTTACGATGACTCCTGACGTGGTGCATTTCCCTGAAGGGCTGCCCGGCTTCGAGGCCTGCCGGCAGTACGTGGTGATCGCGGGCCCGTCGTTCGAGCCGTTTTGCTCGCTCCAAGGGCAGGGACCGGATGCGCCCGCGTTCGTCATGATTGATCCGCGACGGATCGCCCCCGGTTTTCCGTGCACGCTCGAGCCGACCGATCGCGCGCGGCTGCAACTGGCCGCTGACGCCGGCGCCGAGGCCGTGCCGCTGCTCTGGCTGTCGATCGTGACGCTCGCCGACGGCGGCGCCACGGTGAACCTGCGCGCGCCGATCGTCATCAACCCGAATACGATGCGTGGCGTCCAGTTGATGCCGGCCGCCAGCGAACAACCGCTG
>CAYHEX010000039.1:0-20423 GCA_964355365.1 uncultured Solibacteraceae bacterium
CAACACCGCCTTGTCGCCCTGGTAGCCGCACAGGCGCGCCGACATCAACAGGACGGCGGGGCGCACGCGCTTGCCGCCGCTCATCTGGATGTACTTGCCCATCTGCGGGATCAGATCCACGCGCGACTCGAGGTGGCGCGAGAATTCCTCCTCGACGCGGACGAGTTCCTCGCGCACGGGTTCAAAGATCTTGGAGAGCTCAGACACGCTGGCTGTCGGGGGATTCACGCTTGGAGACATTCGAGCATAGGTTTCGTCAGAGTGTCAAAACAACCGGCCGGCATTTTCGCGCACCGCGTCGGCCGCCGCGGCCACGGAGAGCCCTTTGACCGAGGCCAGGGTGGCGAGCGTCTGGGTGACCCAGGCCGGCTCGTTGCGCTTGCCGCGATGGGGCACGGGGGCCAGAAAGGGCGCATCCGTCTCGACCAGCATCCGATCGACCGGCACCAACGCTGCGGCCTCGCGAAGCTCCCCCGCCCTGGGAAACGTGAGAATTCCGGCAAACGAGACGTAGAAATCGAGTTCGAGGGCCAATCGGGCATCCGCCGCGGACCCGGTGAAACAGTGGATCACCCCTCGGACGCGGCCCTGGCCCGCCGATTTCAGCACGTCAACGGTATCGGCCATGGCCAACCGCGAGTGGATCACGACGGGCAGGTTCCGCTCGACCGCCAGCGCGACCTGCGCAGCGAACACGTCCTGCTGGACGGCCTTTGGCGCGAAATCGTAGTGATAGTCGAGGCCGATCTCGCCCAGCGCCACCGCGTCGCCGACCATCGCCAGCGCGCCGGCGGTGATCGAAGCCGACTCGGCCGCGCGGCCGGCGTACTTCCCCGAGGCATGCGGATGGATCCCCGTGGCAAAGCGCACCGACGGCCACGCCGCGCGCACCGTGGCCGCGCGCTCGAGCTCGTCCGGTTCGTCCGACGCGAGGATGCAGATCGCGCGATCGACACCGGCCGCCTGCGCGCGCGCAACGACGTCGGTCAGATCGGCGATGAACTCCTCGCCGGCGATGTGGCAGTGGGTATCGATCACCGAACGCGAGTGCCCGGCGCCGGCGGCGCGTCGAAGCTGACCAGCATCGGCTTGCCGCCGTCAGGACTGGCCGCGAGCACCATGCCGTTCGACTCGATGCCCATCAACGTCGCGGGCTTGAGATTCGCCACGATGGCGACATGGCGGCCGACGAGTTGTTCCGGCTCGTAGGCTTCCGCGATGCCGGCCACAAGCGTGCGCTGCTCGGACCCGAGGTCGATCGACAGCTTCATCAGCTTCTTCGACTTGGGCACGCGCTCGGCCGTCAGCACCTTGGCGATGCGCAGATCGATCTTCATGAAGTCGTCGATCGAGATTCTCGACTCCATGGGCCACAGAGACACCGAAGGTTCGGGGGTGGAAGGCACTGGAAGTTCGGCAGGCTTCGCGAGGAGTTCGGGTGCAGAAGGCGCCTGTGGTTCGGGGGCCTGCGGCACCGGGTTCTGTTCGGGGTTCGAGTTCTCGGTCACAACTGTCTCCTTGATTGCCAACCTGGGCCACAGCGCGTCGCGCTGGAGCACGGTGCGGGTACCGCTGATCGTAAAGACGGTGTCGGTCACGGACGGCGCAATCGCGCTCGCCTCAGCCACGCCCACACGGCGCAGAATCTCGGCCGACGAGGACGGCATCACCGGACTGAGCAGCAGCGCGATGATGCGCAGCGCCTCGGTCGCATTCCACAGAACAGTGTCGAGCTCCGCGTCCTGCGCATTCTTGGCCAGCGCCCACGGCGCCTTCGACGCGATGTATTCGTTGGTGGCATCGGCGAACTGGAACACAGCGGCCAGCGCGGCTTCAAGATGCAGGCCGTCCATGTCGCGCCGATACGCGGCGACGCACTCGGCCGCGCGCGCTTCGAGGTCCGGTGATGCGGATGTGACCTGCAGCGTGCCCTGGCGATAGCGGTGCACCATGCTCGTCACGCGGCTCACCAGGTTGCCGAGGTTATTCGCGAGGTCCGCGTTGTATTTCTCTTCGAAGCGGTCCCACGAGAAGTCGCCGTCGCCGCCGAACACGATCTCTTTCGCGAGATACAGTCGCAACGGATCCGGGCCGAGACGCGCGGCGGCCTCGAGCGGGTCGACCACGGTGCCGAGCGACTTGCTCATCTTCTCGCCCTTGAACGTGACCCAGCCGTGCCCAAAAATCTGCGTGGGCAGTGGCGCGCCGATGCTCATCAACATCGCGGGCCACACCACGCAATGGAACCGCGTGATGTCCTTGCCGACCAGATGCGTCACATGGCGCGCCGGCTGATCCGACTGCCCCCACCACTTCTCAAACATCCCATCGTCGCTGCCGTAGCCAACGGCGGCGGCGTAGTTGATCAGCGCGTCGTACCAGACGTAGACCACATTGCCCGGATCGAACGGGAGCGGAATGCCCCAGGCCTGCCCCGCGCGGCTGACGGAGATGTCTTCGAGCCCGCTGTTGAGCAGACTCAGCATCTCGTTGCGCCGCGAGGCGGGCTCGACAAACTCGGGATGCGCCGCGTAGTGCTCGAGCAACGCGTCGCGATACTTCGACAGCTTGAAGAAGTAGTTCTTCTCCTTGATCCAGTCGGGCTTGGTGCGATGCACCGGGCACAGCCCCTCGATCAGGCCCTTCTCCGGCTTGAACTCTTCACACGAGACGCAATACCAACCTTCGTAGACGCCTTCGTAGATGTCGCCCGTCTCGAACGACCGCTGCACCATCGCCTGCACCGCCGCCTTGTGGCGGGGCTCGGTCGTGCGAATGAAGTCGTCGAAGGAGACGTCGAGGCGCGCCCAGACGTCGCGGAACTCGCCTTCCATCCGATCGCAGTACGCGAGCGGGTCGAGGCCCTGGTCTTTGGCGCGCTTGAAGACGTTCTGCGAGTGCTCGTCATTGCCCATGACGAGCCGCGCCTCGTCACCGATCAGCCGGTGATACCGGACGATGATGTCGGCGGCAATTTTCTCGTACGCCGTCCCGAGGTGGGGACGGTTGTTGACGTAATCAATCGCGGTCGTCAGATAGTAGCGGGCCATGGTTTGGAGCGGCCGCGTGGCCGCAAACAAACATTGTACAAGAGGATGACGTCCAGCTAGACCAGGCTGCCGAACTCCTTCATGGAGAAATAGCGCGCGTCGCCGATGATCACGTGGTCGAGCAGATCGATCCCGAGTACCTTCCCGGCCGTGACCAGGCGATGCGTAAGGTGGACGTCCTCCGGGCTTGGCGACGGGTCACCCGACGGATGGTTGTGAAAGACGATGACCCCGGCGGCGCCGGCGGCGACCGCATCGCGAAAGACCTCGCGCGGCTGGGCCGCGACGGCGTCGAGACTCCCGGTCGAGAGGACCCGCACGCGGAGCAACTGGTGTCGGGTGTCCAGCAGGACCAGTCCGAAACGCTCCACCGGGTGTGCGCCATAGCGGGGCATCAGGTAGTGCGCGAGTTCCCGTGGACTGCCGAACCGGACCCGCTCCTCGGGCGGACGCTCGAGCGTGCGCCGGCCGAGTTCGACGGCGGCGACCAATCGGGCCGCCGTCGCCGCGCCGATTCCATCCAGCGCCGCCAGCTGGTCCACGCTGGTTCTGGCGAGTCCATGGATACCGCCCGCGCAATCGAGCACGTCGGCGCTCAATTGCAGCGCGCCGCGTCCCTGCAAGCCGTGGCCGAGCACAAGCGCCACCAGTTCGTGATCGCTGAGCGCGTGCAGGCCGGCCTGCTGCATCTTCTCGCGCGGCCGATCGCGCGGAGGCAAGCCGGACAGGCCTCGCCGCACGATATACTCCCTCTCAATGCGGCGAGTGTGCGGGCGAGTGGCGGTTTTGGGCGTGCTGTGTTTCATTGCGGGCTGCTCCGAACCTCCGAAAAAAGAACATGACCAGGCCGCGGCCTCGATTGCCGCAGCCAGGACGGCCGGGGCGGCCACGTACGCGGCCGACGATCTGGCTGCCGCCGACGCGACACTGAAGCGCTACGACGAGTTCGTCGCCGAGCGCGACTACAAGCAAGCACTCAGCGCGGCGCTCGACGCCCGTGACCGCGGCTTCGAGGCCGCGAAGGCCGCGACCTCGAAGCAGGCCTCGTTGCGCGCCGACGCCAACCTGCTGCTCACCACCCTGGAGGCCGCTGTGGCCGCCGTTGACGTGCAGCTCAAGACCACGCGTCCTCGCGCCATGGCCAAGGCCGTCGCCAAGCTGCGTCAGACGCGCAAAGCGACGACTCTCGCCATGCAAGAAGCTCGCTCACAGCTGGCGGCCGGCCAGTTGACACAAGCCGGCAAGCGACTCGTCGATGCAACTGCGGCATTGAAACGAGATAGCGACGCGCTCGACGACGCGGCGAAGAAAACGAAGAAGTAGCGAGACGGGGCGGTTGGCAATTCTTGCCAACGCAAGGGAACGATCAGATCGAGAATTCTTCCAATACCTCGGCCCAACCCGTCAGCCAGACGCCCTGATCCAGCCACTCCACGTGTTGGCTCCCGCCCGGCGCGATCACGTCGACCACACGCCGGGTGCCGGCAAATGACGCTGCGGCCACGGCCGCCGCACACGTGCCCGTCCCGGACGATCTGGTCGGCCCCACGCCGCGTTCCCAGATCAGAATCCGCAGCTCATTCGGCGTGATCACCTGGGCCAGTTCGACATTGGTCCCCTCGGGGAAATGCGGATGCACCGCCAGGCGGCGGCCGAGCCGTTCGAGGCGCTCGTCGCTGACGGGGCCGAGGATCACGCATTGCGGATTGCCCATGCTGAGGGTCACGATGTCCACGGGTTCGCCGGCAACATCCAGACAGAGCCGGCGGATGTCTCCTGGCGCCCCCATCGACGCGCGAAACGTGCAGCGCTTGCCGTCGCGCGACACCAGCGCCAGTACTTTCGGCCCGGCATCGGTGTCGATCTGCATCGTGGCGCCCGGCGTCAGGTTGCGTGCGCCGGCCAGCCACGCCCCGATGCATCGCACGCCGTTGCCGGAGACCTCGGAGTAGCTGCCGTCGGCGTTGCGCAGCTGCATGCGCGCGCCCGCAACGGTCTCGGCCACAATCAGCAGACCGTCGGCGCCTCGTCCGGAGGCGCGATCACACACACGACGCGCCAGCGCCGCCAGGTCGGCGCCCTCGGGCACGTCAGCGGCGGCCACGATCAGGAAGTCGTTGCCGTGCGCGTCGGTTCTGATGAGTTTCATGGAGGCCGTCCGCCCGGCGCTACTTCCGGCAGAAGGCCAGCAGGTGCCAGCCGAATCGGCGGACCCACGATTTCGGCAGGGCGTTGAACGTGCCGACAAAGAAGGTGTTGAACGCCATCCCCTTCCATCCCTTGTGGAGTCGGGACTTCACGGGAAACCGCTCCGGCACCATCTCAATAGATGAGAAACGCGACACCAGCGCGCGAAACTCGCCGATCGAGTATCGCTTCAACACCGGCGCGTCTTCGTGCTCGAGCGGGGTCTTCATGACCTTCGAGAGCGCGTTGAGCCAGGAAATCCGGTTGTAGACCTGAAACACCACCAGACCGCCGGGCCGCAGGACGCGGCGGCACTCCTCCACGAGCGCGCGATCGTCGTTGGTGTACTGCACAACGCCATGCGCGAAGATGAAGTCGAACGAGTCGTCGGGAAACGGCAGCGCTTCGCCGTCGACCACCTCGACGCGGGCGGCGAGCCCCTGATGCGCCAGGTTCTGCTTGGTCAACTCCACCGCACTGGCCGCGATGTCGACCCCGACGATACGTGCGCCGACCTGGGCAAAGCGAACCACTTCGACCCCCGCCCCGCACCCGACATCGAGCACGTCCTTGTCACGCCACGCACTGAAGTCGATCAGTCGCCGCAGATGGTGCAGCTTCTCGAAATGGTAGTGGTCGAGATCCGCGAAGAACCCCGCGGAGCCGGGCGCATGCGTGCTGATCTCGAGGTCGTGAATGTGGTTCTGCCAATACGCGCGGACGTGATCGTTCCCGGACACGGAAGCTACTATAGGATAGTTCTTCCACCATGCGCCGAGATCCCGCCGCGCTCACCAAGCAACACTTCGATGTGCTGATCGCAGGCGGCGGCAGCCACGGGTTGTTCGCGGCCTACGACGCGGCGCTGCGCGGTCTCAGCGTGGCCGTGATCGACAGAGGGGATCTGGGCGGCGGCCTCTCGGCCAACCATCAGCGCACCATTCACGGCGGTCTGCGCGCGATGCAGAGCGGCGACCTCTCGAAAGCCAGCGCGCAAATCGGCGAACGCCGCACGTGGGCGCGTATCGCTCCGCATCTGGTGCGGCCGCTCCCCTTCCTGTTCGGCACCTATGGCCAGCTCAAGCGATCCCGCACCGCGGTCCGCATTGGGTTTGCCGCGTACGATTTTCTCGGACGGCATCGCAATGACGGCGTCACCGGCGAATTGCATCTGCCCAAAGGCCGCCTCGAATCGGCCGCCGTCACCGCGCGGCTGTTCCCGGCGATCAACCCGCGGGGCCTGACGGGTGGGGCGATGTGGTACGACTACCAGACCACGCAGGCCGAACGCCTCACGTGGTGCGTGGCGATGGCCGCCGATGCTGCGGGCGCCACACTCGTAAACTACGTGGAAGCGACGGGTCCGCGACCGAACGGCGCTCCCGGCATCACCGCCCGCGATGTGCTCTCCGGCGCCACATTCGAGATCTCCGCAGGCGTCGTCATCTTCTCCGCCGCCGAAGGACTGGCGGCGCTGCACGATGCGTTCGGGTTGACCGGGGCGCCACCGCTGATTGGTGCGATGAACCTGCTGATCGACCGCCCCGCCAGGGATCTGGCGCACGTGGCCGCCGCCTCGACGGGTCGGATGCTGACCGCTGTGCCGTGGCGCGGCTACGTGCTCGTGGGCACGAGTCAAACAGATCATGCGGTCGCGCCGGGCACGCGTGCCACGGCCGGCGACATCGGATCGTTTCTCGACGAAGCGAACAGCGCGTTTCCCTATCTCAAGGCGACCACTGATGACATCCGGCTCGTCCAGCACGGCCTCGTGCCGGCCGCCCCTGGCACGCGCGGTCTCGACCTGCCGCGCGATTTCGAGATCCGGTCACATGCGGATCAGGGCAAGCCGACGCTGATTTCAATGATCGGCGCCAAGTACACCACGGCCCGGCTCGCGGCCGAACACGCCATCGATGCGGCATGCCGGCAACTGGGCAAGACCGGCCCTCGGTCAGCCACGGCCTCACGGCCACTGCCCCATGCCGGAATCTCTGACGTGGAAGGACATCTGATCGAGACCGCGCGCGAAACCGGTGGACCGCTCGACCCCGACGTGCTGCGCCATCTCGGCGCGTGGTACGGCACAGAGGCGCCGATCGTGTTGCGCTACGCCCGCGCCTCCCGCTGGCGCGACGAACGGGTCACATCGTCCCTGCCAGTCCTCGCTGCCGAAGTCGCCTACGCGCGCGAACACGCCATGGCCATGACGGCGGACGATGTGATCTACCGCCGCACCGCACTTGGCGGCGCGGGGCGCGTCACAGACACGCTCATAGACAGAATTAGCGAGTTAACGAATTAGCGAGTTAGCGAATTAGCCCACGCGCGAATTCGTTCAACTCGCTAATTCGCTAACTCGCTAATTCACTAATTGGTTATTGGGCCGGAACGGTGAACGCTTTGAACACCCACGTCAGCCCTGCGGTGAAGCCCCAGCTCGGATCGCGTTCCGTCACGCCGATCAGCAGGGCCCCATCAAGACGCACCGGGCCGCGGGTGAAGCGCGAGCCGACGCGTACGACCGAGTGGCTCTCCGTGCCGACCGGCGGCGTGTTCGCGCGGGTGTTCGCGCGCCCGTTCACTTCGGCGACCACTTCCAGTCCCTCGCGAACCGCCCGGGCCATCGACACGCCGTAGAGGATCACGTCGTTCTGCCGATCGCCCCGTGTCGCGTCGCCGAGAATCGCAAAACCGACATTGCCCACGACGCGCACCGACTGCACCGTCTTACCCAACAGAAACGAAAACATGAAGTCGGTGGTATCGAGCCCCAGGCCCTTTTCATTCTGCGCGTTCGGCAGCTTGGTCGCGAACTTCAGCGCCATGGCCGGACGGCCGGCCGTTTCGCTGAGCACGCGCACTTTGGCGCCGATGATGCCGTCCTCGAAATCGCTGGTGGACGTCGCCGCGCCGATGCTGAGCATCGACGACAGCGGCGCCAGTAACCGCTTGGAAATCTGCAGCGTGTCCCGAACGCCGCCGTCGAGCTGGATCTCGGCGATCGAGCTGACGCCGAAGCTGAAGCCGAACGTACCGAGCCGCCAGAGGTTGCCCTGCAGACCGGAGGCCGGGTAGGTCACGCCCTGCTGGCGATCCACGCCGGCTTCGATCAGCATTTGCCCCGCCCCCACCACTTCGGGGTCTTCGGTCACCAGCGGGCGCGATTGCGCGGCGGCCAGCGTTGCGGTCAGCGCGCACGCGCCGACGGTCATCACAGTCGTGCGGAGAAACCTCATGTCGTCACCTCGTCGATCAAAACAACCGTGAACTGTCCAGCAGGATTGTGACCGGGCCGTCATTCACGGACGCCACCTGCATGTGCGCCTGAAACACGCCGGCGGCCACGGGCAGCCCCGTGGTGCGCATCGCGGACAACACTTCTTCGTAGCGTTCACGCGCGATGGCCGGCACTTCGGCCCCGATGAACGACGGCCGCCTCCCGTTGCGCGCGTCGCCGCTCAGCGTGAACTGCGACACGATCAGCACCGCGCCGCCAATCTCCTCGACGGAACGATTCATCTTGCCGTCGGCATCTTCGAAGATCCGGAGACCACGCACTTTGGACACGATGTACGCGATATCGGTCGGACCGTCGCCGGCCGCCACCCCCAGATACACGAGGACGCCCCGCTCAATCTGTCCGACCACCTGTCCGTCTACGGACACCGACGCTTCGCTGACGCGCTGGACGACGGCACGCATGGCTACACCGCAGCGGCCGCGACCAGATCGGCCACCGGATTCAACCGGCGATCGAGCAGGTGGCTGGGCAGCACGTTGCTGAGCGCTTTGATCATGGAGTTCTTGATCTCAGGGTGCTCCATCTCGAGTTCGGTGAGCAATCGCTTGATCCGCTGCCGCTTGAGGCTCAGATCGCCGCACGCCGGACAACAGCATCCGATGATCGGCAGCCCGCTCTCGATGGCATAGGCGCGGGCCTCGTCTTCGGTGACGTACACGAGCGGGCGGATCACGACGTGCTGCTTGTTGTCCGAGACCAGACGCGCCGGCATGGCCTTCAGCGAGCCCTGGAAGAAGAGATTCAACAGGACCGTCTCCACGAAGTCATCCAGGTGATGACCGAGCGCGATCTTGGTGGCGCCCACTTCCTTCGCCACACGATACAGCACGCCGCGCCGCAGTCGGGCGCACAACGAGCACGGCATCTCGCCGTCGTCCAGAATGTCGTCGATCACGCTGCCGATGTTGGTGTGCTCGATCTTCAACTCCCATCCGCGCTCGGCACAGGCCTGCGTGATGAGCGGGTGTTTGTATTCCTTGTAGCCCGAGTCCACATTGACCGCCACGATCGAGAACTTCACGGGCGCCCGCTGACGCAACACATCCAGCATCTGGATCAACGCCCAGCTGTCTTTGCCGCCCGACAGCCCGACCATGATGCGGTCGCCGTCTTCGATCATGTTGAAGTCGCCGATCGCCGTGCCGACCTTCTTCGCCATGCGGGTTTCGAGCGGAGACCGATAACTCATTGCCACGTCACCTCAGGACCAACCGATCGACCGCCTTCGCCCACGTGAGCTCCGCTGCGCGTCGCGCGGCATTCTGACCGAGACGTTCCGCCTGCGAGACGTCGCCAGCCAACCGCGCCATGGCCGCCCCGAGCGCTTCGGGCGTGGGCGCGACCACATCCCCGTTCAGGCCGGGCTCAACGAGCTCGATGGGCGCGCCGCTGTCGGTGGCGGTGATGACCGCCTTGCCCGACGCGAACGCTTCAACGGTGACCATCCCGAAGTCTTCGTCCTGCGGCACAAAACACACGGCACGGCACGTCGCCAGATAGCGCGTCAACTCGTCGTCAGAAATATGTCCGACCAGTGTCACGCGCCCTTCGAGACCAAGCGCGGTGATCCGCGCGGCGAGCGCCTCGCGTTCTTCCCCATCGCCGGCAATGACACAGCGCACGCCTGCGGCCGCCGGCGTGGCGAGCGCCTCGATGACCAGACCGATGCGCTTGAGCGGCGCGAGCCGCGAATAGACGAACAGGAAGTCGCCGTAGGACTCGCAGCGATAGTCGCGATGCGGCGCCGGCGGATACAGCACTTCCGACGCCACCGAGTTCCACTTGAGCAACCGCGCCTGCACGACCTTCGACTGCGCGAACAGCTTTGTCACGTGATGCTTGAACAGATACGTGTCGACCGCGTGAAGTGCGGTGCGCCGCAGCCGCTCTTTGAACCGTCCCTGCGGCGACAAGCGCGCGGAAAACGCATCCCACAGGTCGTAGTACTCCCGCATGGGATGGTTCAACCAGCACACATGCCGTTCGTGCCGCACCGCGTAACTCGGATAGCGCAATGTGATGACCTGGTCGACACGTTCGCCCGATCCCGTGCGGCCCACGTCGGTCATCCAGTTGGCGAGATACGCGGACGCCTGGCGGCCAAAGCGATTGGATGGCGTCGTGATGAGATCGGCGTTGTGGCCGTGTTCGCCGAGCGCCCGGACGAGCGCGCGCGCGATAACGAGATGGCCGCCCTCAACAAACGGCGGCGACGAGGTGACCACGGCAATGCGGGACACGCGCTATCGCTGCCCCACGATGCGCGCGGGGATCCCCACCGCAATCGCGCCGTCCGGCACGTCCTCGCGCACCACCGCGCCGGCGCCGATCACCGCGCGGTCGCCAATCGTCACACCGTCAAGGATCTTCGCGCCTGCGCCGAACCACGCGCCGGCACCGACGTGCACGCCGAGCGAGCGGCGCTGCTGCTCGATCACCGCCAGGCTCGGATCGCTGAAATCGTGATCGCCGCCGATGAAGTAGCAGTACGCGGCGACCAGCGTGTCCTTGCCGATCGACACCTTGCTGGCCGAGAACACTTCGCAGTTGAAGCCGAGATTCGCGCCGTCTGCGATGGTGATGTTGCCGTTCTTGCACGAGAGGATCGTGTTACGGCCGAGAAACACACCTGTGCCGATCCGAATCCCCGTGTTGGTCGTGCCCTTGGCGTCGATGAGGCAGTTGTCGTCGATCATCACGTTGTCGCCAACGTGGATCTTGTGCGGGTGCCGCAACACGACGTTCTGTCCGAAGATGACGTTCCGTCCGCAACTGCCGAGCAGCTTCGGGTAGAGCCACTTGCGCATCACGAGGCCGAGTGCGCCCGGGATGTGCTGCGAGAACATGACCACAAGTTCGTGCTTGATCAGCGCGCCCCAGCCGGAACGGCCGACCACGAGCGCGGAGTATTTCGCGCGCGCGCCGCCCGGCGCGTCGAACAGCTGGTGCTGCGCGCGGGGAATATCCGTCTGGCCGTGCTCAGATCCAGCCATGGTCGCGATACCACTCCAATGTGCGGCCGATGCCTTCGCGCAACCCCACGCGCGGCGCGAAGCCCAGCTCGGCGCGCGCCCGACTGATGTCGAACGCGCGGCTCTTTGTGAAGAAGTCTACACGGCGACGGAAGATTGGCGGCTCGATCCCAAACGGGGCGCACAGCGCCTCACAGAGCGCCCCGGCCACCCAGAACGGCCACACGGGCCAGTGCATCTTCGGCGGCGCGACCTTCGCGATGTCGGCCGTGAGGGCGACGAGTTCGCTCAACGTGGTCACTGCCCCGCCGGCCAGGATGTAAGTGCGGCCCGCCGCGACCGGCACGGTGCCGCACAGCCGGAAGCCGTCGCAGAGGTCGTCGACGTGCGTGAGGTGGTAGAAGATCTTGCCGTCGCCGAGAAACAGGAACCGCCGGCGCGCGACGCCGCCGAAGAGCTTCAGCAGCCGACGGTCGCCGGGGCCGTAGATGCCCGACGGTCGCGCGATGACCAGTTCCACGCCCGTGCGCGCCGCAGCCTCTCGGCCGAGCTGTTCGCCGAGCACTTTGGTGTCCTGATACACGTCTCCCGGCCGCAGCGGCGCATCTTCATTCGCGGGCGGATGTTCGATGTCGCCGTGCACGCCGACCGTGCTGCACTGCACCACGCGCTTCACGCCAGCGGCCTTCGCGCACTCGATGAGCGTGACCACCGCTTCCGCATTGACGGCGCGATAGATCGACTCTTTCAGCCCCGCCGCGCGATACAACGCGCCGATGTTGTAGACGACGTCGATGCCGACCAGCGCGCGCTCGAGACTCGCGCGATCGGTCAGATCGCCAGACACAACTTCAACGCCCGACTTCGCGAGATCCGCGGCCTTGGCGGGATCGCGGACGATGGCCCGCACCGTGTCGCCCGCCGCGACCAGTCGACGCACCAGATGACCGCCGGTAAAGCCGGTCGCGCCCGTGACCAGTGCCTTCATCGTTCCGCCACAAGGGTGACCGGCGATCCGAGCAGCCTGAGCAGGCCGAGCGCCTCGAAGGCGCCCTCGATGCTCGTCGTGAACAGGCGCGAGTTGAACAGCTTGTGGAAGTTGATCGGCAGCACGAACTGCCGATGGGTCTCGATGACGCGGTAGCCGGACGCCGCCAGCACGGCACGCACGTCAGCCTCGCGCAGCACACGATACGCCTCGACCTTGCCACCCATCGCCATCCGCGCGCGGCGCATCGCGCTTTCGATGCTCGCGAAACTGCCGAGCGCCGGAAAGTCCACGACGATGCGGTGGTTGGAGACGCGACAGAGCTCACTCACGCACTGACGCCAGTTCGGCGTGTGCATGATCACGCGCAGCGACACGGCCGCATCGAACTCGCGATCCGCAAATGGGAGTTGATGCGCGTCGCCGACCTTGAACGCGGCTGCCAGCCCTTGATCGGCGGCATGACGCTCGGCCACCGCCAGCATCTCCGCGGAGGCATCGACGCCGGTGACGACCGCGCCCTCGCGCGCGAATGCGAGCGCGGCGCGGCCCGTGCCCGTGCCGACATCCAGGACACGGCGGCCCTTGATCGGCGCGAGTGCGCGCAGTAACACCGCCTGCTGCGTTTCCTGAATCAGTTCACCGATGGGGCCGCCAAAGCGCAGCGCGTCGAACCCCTCGGCCACATCGCGGCTGCGGTAGTGCTCGTAGCTGTAGTGATCGCCGCCGACCGGGCCGTCGTTCTTGGACACGTCGGTCATCGCGCGGCGCTCTCAGCCAGCCGCGTCATCGCGTCACGCGTCTTGGCCAGATACGCCTCTTCGCTGTACTTCACGTCGGCCATCGCCTTGGCTCGCGCGCCGATGGCCCCTGCACGCTCGACGTCGCTCACGGCGTCGATGATGCCCTGTGCGTAGGCCGCCGGTGTCGGCTCCGTCAGGATCGACGTCTCATCGTCGAGCACCTGCGTGTGCGTCAGCAGGCGCGTCGCCACGATCGGACGGCCCGAGCGCAGATATTGGTAGAGCTTCAGCGGCGTGTTCGTGCCGGTCGACCGGGGCGACACGAGCACGTCCGCGGCGTCGAGATACGCCGGCACGTCGCTGGCCGGGCGCTGCCCCGTGAACAGCACGGACGCGGCAATGCCCGCCGCCGCAATGCGCGCTGATGCCGCCGCAACTTGCTGAGGCTCGCCGCCCATCATGACGAACTTCACGTCCGGGCGCGCGGCCACCACGGCCGGCATCGCATCAAACAGCAGGTCCAGGCCCTGATAGTGCTCGAACGTCCCTGTGTAGAGCACCATCGGCGTGCCCGGCGCGAGCGCGAGTGCCTCTCTGATCGCCTTGCCCGTTCCGGGCGTTGGCGCATCACCGGACCCCATCGCGTTTTCGATCAGCACCATGGGCACGTTCTTGTCGACCGCGCGAACAGCTTCTTCGAGTTGCGGGCAGATGACGATGACGACCTGCGAACGGCGGATCATGAGCCGCTCGGTCCAGTCGAAGATCTTTGCGAGCCACTTCGACTTCCCGTACCCGAAATTCGAGATCTGCTGGGGCAGGCTCGAGTGCATGTCGTACAGGTGCGGCACGCCCAGCAACCAGGCCAGCACGATGCCGATGGCGCCGCCCTCTTCATGCGAGTGCACGGCGTCGTAGCGGCCCGACAAGGCCACGCGGAGAGACGTGAGCGACAAGAACAGGTCGAGCGGCACTTTGGCCCACGACGGACCGATCCCCACACGCGACATGAACGGCGGCTTCATCGTACGAATGATCCGCACGCCGGGAATCTCGCGATCGGCGCCGAACGGATAGGTCACGAAGTCGACGGTATGCCCCATCGAGCTCAGCGCGCGCAGGCGATGGTATTCAGAGAACGGTGTGCCCCGTGGCTCAAAGAACGGCTCGGGCGCGATCATCAGGATGTGCATGCCAGGTGGCCCGCAGGACGGGCGCAAGTGCCGCTATTGTAGCGTGGCCTTCGACGAATGCTCAGGCCAAGGTGTGATGTAATCATCGCCGTGCGGTCGTTCATTTCCTGGTCCGTCAAGATTCTCGTGAGCGGCGGGCTGCTGTACTGGCTCCTGTCGAAGATCGATCGCGCTGAATTGTGGGAGACCCTGCGGCATGCGTCCCCGGTCTGGCTGGTGCTCGCGTTGGCGCTGTATTTCTGCGTCATGCTGATCAGCGCGTGGCGCTGGCAGCGTTTGCTCGAGGCCCAGCACGTTGCCGTCCGCTTCGGCCACCTGTTGGGCTCGTTCCTGGTGGCCTCGTTCTTCAACAACTTCCTGCCGTCGAACATCGGCGGCGACGTCATTCGCATTCGCGACACTGCCGCGGCGGCAGGCTCCAAGACGCGCGCGGCGACGATCGTGTTGCTCGACCGCGCCATCGGTCTGATCGGCCTGGTGTTCGTGGCCGCCCTTGGCGCGACGATTGCGACGGAACTCGGCGACCGAGAGCCGTTCAATCCCCTCTGGCTCTGGGCCGGCATGGCCGGCGGCTCTATCGCGATCATGTTCGTGCTGCTCTATCCGAAAATGATCGGCGCGCTGCTCAGGCCGCTGCGGATGTTCCATCAGGAATGGGTCGGCCTGCAGATCTCGCGACTGGTGCACGCCATGGAGAAGTTTGCGCAGGCGCCCTGGGCCCTCGTCCAGTGCTTCGGCGGCGCACTCCTGGTGCAGGCGGTCATCGTCGGCTTCTACGCCGCGATCGCCTATGCCATGCACATCCCGATGCCGGCGGTGCATCTTGCCGTGCTGATCCCGATGTCGTTTGTCGTGCAGATGCTGCCGCTCTCGGTGAACGGCTTCGGTGTGCGCGAGTCGATCTTTGCGTTCTACTTCGCGCGCCTCGGCCTGCCACGTGAGTCCGCCATCGCGCTGTCGTTCCTCGGCGCGGCACTGATCATGCTGTTTTCGGTGTCCGGCGCGGTGGCGCTGGCGCTGCGCAAGAAGCCCGCTCCGGATGTCGTAGCCGTGGACCTTTAGGTCCACGGAATCGGTCCGGGGACCTGAAGGTCCCCGGCTACTTTGGCACCGTGTCGTCGAACACCGGCTGCAGACGCACGCCGAGGTTCCGGCTATCAGCCGACCGCGCATCCGTCGCGCTCGGGACGTAACCCGCGGTTGTTGTCACTCTCAGACGAAAGAAATATCCACCGTGCGCCCAGACGGCGCCGGTGGCGCGGAGTTCGCACGCTGCCGGTTGGTTCGGCGCCAACGTCACGTCGCATCGGCTGCCGCCCCACTCGACCGTCACGCGATTGGCCACGGCCGACTGCAAGTTCAGCCGCATGAGAGCGGCCTGTGTCCGGTCCGACAGGCGGACGACGATGTCCGACTGCACATCGCCTGCGACCCAGAAGAACTGACCGTCAGGACTGTCTTCCGGCGTGTAGGTTCCCGCGTCCATGTAGTACAGAAGCGCGTTGCGTGGACTCCCAAATGGCAGCCGTCCGCGACGGGGATTCAGCCGCGCGGGCACGTCGTCCATCATCGTCAATTCGATCGGCAGCCATCGGAGCGGCGCGCGCTCCGGGATGGTCCATGGCGCCTTCGACGACGCAAACGGCTGCATCAGCATCGCGCCAACAAATGAGAGGCCCACGCCCCACGAGGTGAGGCCGGCCACGGCGCCTGTGCCGGTCGGCAGCAGGAACAGGAACAGCGGGTACACGCTCAGAAAGTAGCGGCTCCCTGGCGGGCCGCCGGCGCCGTTCCAGGAGTACGGCGTCCAGACGATCAGGATGAGCGCGGTGCCGGCCGCAGCCAGAAACGTGAAGAACTGCCAGTCTGACGTCTGACGCCACCGCCACAACCAGAGCGCGAGAATCAGTACGCCCGGAAAGAAGTACGGCACCAGACCGGAGTCGCGACCCGAGAAGAAATACCAGACGTTGTGACCAAGCAGCGGCCAGAAGCGCGCGTCGCCCGGGAACAGGATGTCGCTGCTGATCTTGGCGCTGTCGGTCACCATCTCATTCGAATGCGCGGCCGATTCGTACGTGCTGGCCGCGTCGTCGAACGGGAAATTGCCGTAGAAGGTCTTACGGCTGCTGGCGGTCCCGTCAGCGAGGAGAGCGCCGGCCTGATAATTCGCGGTGCCGGTGATCAGCTTGTTCAGCCCGAAGAGCCCGCCGGTACACGCGGCAAAGACGACGGAGATCAACACGGCTCGGCCGAGCGCGCTCAGCAGCCCTTGACGGTCGGCCCGTGCCCGCCATAACGCGTGCGCCACCAGCGGCGCGATCAACGGACCGTTCGAGAGCTTCGAGTACGTCGCGATGCCGATCAGCACCGCAGCCGCGGCGTCGGACCAGGCGCTGCCGAGAAACGACCGCGGATCGAGCGTGTCGCCGCGCACGTTCTTGTACGACCAAAGGAAATAGGCGTAGAAGACCAGCGCGAAGTTGAAGATCTCCGGCGTCAGCCACACCGCCCAGATCGGCGCGGAACTCGCGCCGACAAAAGACACTGCCAGCATGTGGCCTCGCCATCCGCCAACGCGAGCGGCGCAGAACAGGATGGCGCACCACACGCATCCAGCCAGAAGCAGCAGATTGAAGATGAACATGCCGCCCAGTCCGCCGAGCCGCGCAAAGGGCGCTGCGGCCACTGAATAGACAAAGGCCTTCGCGAACTCGAGCCGTTCGGCCGTCGGGCGCGTGCCCGGCTTCAGGAAGATGCCCTCCGGCTTCACCGGCTGGCCGCCGCGCCCGTTCCCATAAATCCGCCCAAACCGGTCGAGATCGCGCCGGTCGTAGCCAAGATCGAGGTCTTCGGCCACGCTGAACGCCATCGACACGTACGTGGCCTCGTCGCCCTTGAAACCGCCGGCCAGCTTTGGGTAGTCGATCAGCCGGCCCACCAGACCGAGCAGCCCCACGAGCGTCACGAGGCCAACGACACGCCACCGATGCTGGATCATTCGAGAAACGACAGATCTTCGGTGTCGACCACGCCGCGCTTTGTGGCGCGCGACTTCGCGTGCAGCAGATCGTAGAGGCGTTCCATCTTTCGCACGAACGCCGAGATGTCGTAGTCTCTGGCCGTGACGCGGCCCTGAGCAGCAAGTTGCTCGCGGAGCGCGGGGTTGTTCATCAGCACCAGCATTCGCTCCGCCAGCGCCGGCGCGTTGCGCTTTTGCACGATCAGCGCGTCGTGGCCGTCGGTCAACACGTCCAGCAAACCGTCTGCGTCTGTTGCCACGATCGGACGCCCCGCGGCGAGCGCCTCGAACAGCGTGAGCGGCGTGCCCTCCCAGAGTGACGGGAAGACGCTCAAGTCGAACGCACTCAGCACGCGCGCGACGTCCTTCTGAAATCCGCCAAACACGAATCGGTCGCCCAACCCCAGCGCGGCCGCCTGAGCTTGCAGACCTTCGAGCAGTGGCCCCTCGCCAAACACGAGGAACTTCGCATCGGGCCGAGCATCCACCACGAGTCGGGCGGCGTCGACCAGGTAGCTGTTCCCTTTCGAATCGTGCAGGCGCGTGACGCTGCCGATCGCGAAATCCCCGGGCGCAATCCCCAGGTCCGCTCGGGCCGACGCGACCTCGTCAGGCGTGCGCTCACGCCCGAACTCGTCGAGCGGCGCACCGAGATACACCACCTTCACGCGCGACGGGCGCACGCGTCTCGCCTGCACCACAAACTCCGCGGTGCTCTCAGACACGGCGATCGCGATGTCTGTGAAGCGCTCCAGGCACATGTCGGCCACTTTCTGGAACCACGGTGTGGATGTGAGGTTCGCGTGCTCATGCAGAACCACCGGGAGGCCACGCAGGGCCGCGGCGATGCGCCCGAACGTCGTTGCGCCATAGCCGTGCAGATGCAGGATGTCGATCTTCTTCTCGTCGATGACCCGGAGGAGGGCGCCGAGCGTGGTGGGGTCGAACTTCCCCTTCGCGAGGTAGGTGATATCTACGCCCAACGACTCAAGTGTTTCCTCGGAAAGATCCCGCTTCCGGAGGCTGACAAGGGAAACGCGGTATCGCGTGGCGTCGAAGCGCGGAATCATCCAGCCGAAGAGCCGTTTGACCCCGTGCATCCGCGATCCCTCCCATCCGAGGTGATCACATACCTGCAACACGTTCAGCATTCTTCGTTCAGTACTGGCATCCACGGCGCCTCATGCTATCGGCCCGTGAGAGACGAGGTCAATGGCCTAAAGTTTGCACCACCCCGCCCCGATACTCGCAGATGGACGGCAGGTGGTCTGCCCGTCCTCTTCAGATGAAATGGTGGCTATGCCTCGCAATCACCTACTGGCGCTCCTGATTCTGTCTGGCCCGCTCCTTCTGGCTGGGTGCGACAAGGCCACTCTGCAGAAGAGCGAAAACCCGCTGAGCCCGACGATCGCCGGTCCCCTCTCCGGCGTGACGTTCTCGGGCGTGGCCAGCATTCTCCCGGCCCAGAACGCGCAGATCAAATACGTCGATCAACCCGTGACCTTCGCGTTTGATGCGCCAACGAGCACGAGTCCCCGGCCGTTTACGATGCGGCTGCAGCTGTCAACGACTTACGCGTTCGCGGCCGTGGCCTTTGACCAGGCCGGCCTGGCGTTGCCTGCGACCGGCACGCGCGTGTCGCTGCGGCTCTCCGATCGGCTCGCCGCCGGCATCTACTACTGGCGCGTCCGCGCCGAAGACGGCGCCAACAACTCCGACTGGTCGGCACCGGCCGCATTCCAGGCACTCGACCGTGTCGTCATCGGCGTCCCGACCCCTGTCTCCCCTGTCGGCAGCGTGCGTGTCACCACGCGCCAGCCTGACCTCGTCGTCACCAACGCGGTGGCCTCGGGCCCGCACGCGGCCGTGCAGTATCAGTTTCAGGTATCCACCGATCCGACGTTTCCCAGTTCGGTGACCAACACGGTCGCGGGTGAGGGCTCGGGCCAGACGCGTTCGACGGTTCCAACGGCGCTCAGTTACGACACCACCTACTACTGGCGCGCGCGCGCGGGTGACGGCGAAACCATCAGCGGGTGGACGCAGTCGGCCGCATTCCGTACGCCTGTGCTTGTGGTGGTCCCCCCCACGCCCACGCCCGGCACAGGCAACTGCGCGTCCAGCAGCGGCACGGCAATCATTGCGTGCATCTCGGCGCGCTATCCAGAGCGGTTGGTGGCCGGCATCTCGCTGACGCAGCGTCAGACGAACATGGCGTTTCTGCGCGACAAGATCATCGAGGCGGGCCGCTGCGGCGGGCTGGATCTCGCCTGGAACCTCAAGCGCGGCGGGCCCGAGCTCAGCATCGACTTCATCACGGAACGGGTGGGCGGCGTGGTCATCGGCCGCGACATCGGCTTCGACTACGACAACACGAGCACCGTCCTGCAGCTCTATTGGGGCACCGGCGAATTTCCGTTCTACGGGGCCTATACCAACGCGTTCACCTGCGGCGGGTAGATCGCAAGGTCGCGCTCTTCGGGCCGGCATCCTCTCCTCGGGTGCCGGCCCTTTCTCTTTTGTGAGCAGGGCCGTATCATGGGAACACCGATGTCCACTACTTCCTTCCGGCGGCGCTATCTGGCGCGCGCGATCGCGGGCGTTCCCCGAGACCTGGTGGTCTCCGCGCTCTCGCATGTCACTGCGATCCGCCCCACCGTGCTCATCTACAACTGCACCTGGGTCTGCGACGCGCAGTGCACGATGTGCAACAACTGGAAATGGGGCAACCGTAAGGAAGACCTGACGCTCGAACAGCTCGAGCCCGTCATGACGCACGACTTCTGGGGCGCGGTCGAGAATCTCAATATCTCCGGCGGCGAGCCCACGACACGGAACGACCTGCCGGAAATGGTCGAACTGTTCCAGCGTCGGCTGCCCCGGATGCGCAAGATCGGCATCAACACGACGGGCCTGACGCCGAAGCGCGCGATCCCGATGCTCACGCGGATCGTGGAATTCTGC
>CAYHEX010000040.1:0-19894 GCA_964355365.1 uncultured Solibacteraceae bacterium
GGCAATGAGGCAATGAGGCAATGAGGCAATGAGGCAATGAGGCAATGAGGCAATCCAATAGCGAGCTACCCAATAACACAATCCAATAGCCAGCTAACCAGCCAAGAAATAGCCAGCTGTCTATCCGCCGCCTCGCTTGATCGTCAGCGTCAGTGCCTTTGTCTCGCCATCGTTCAGCTTGAACGCCGTCGCCGTTGCGCGCAGCCGTTCGAGATTCTCCGGCTCGGCCCATTCGCCGTCAACCAGCAGCGGCACCACCGCCGCGTAGTAGCTGCCGGACGGGAGTCCCGTGAGTGCGAACGTGCCGTCGCCCTTGGTTCGGGCTGATGCGACCACGCGTGTGTTGACGAGCCGCCAGCGTCGCGGGTCTTCCGAGAAAACGATGACGCCGACGCCGGCTTGCGGCACACCGCGATCGTCGGCGATGCGACCCGAGACCACAGCAGGCTTTGATGTGAGCTCAATGACCACGTCTCCGATTGGCGACCCGCCCACGTCGAAGCCCTCATCGGTGACGTCGATGCCGTGCATGAGCACGCGTTTCAGCGTCGTCTCGGCCGGAAGTCGATCCACGCGAAGCATGCGCCCACCGGGAACAGCGGGAATGGTGAATGTCCCATCCGGATTCGGCGTGGCGAACGTCGTGTTCAATACCGACTGAATGCCGCCGGGCCCGGAGTTCTGCACCACACGCAGCATCAGCCGTTTGGCGACATCGGCGGTGATGGCCGAGCCATCGAGCGTCACTTTGCCGGAGAGCGCTGTCGGAAGACTCGTCCGGATGAACACACTGTCAACGTCGCGACCATCGACCGTGACTCGCTCCGAACCGGACTCGGCGCCCTCGATGCCGTCGCCGATGCCTCCACCTCCGGCCGTGGCGATCTTCTCCAACCGGGATTTGGAGACGACTTCCACCGAGTAGTGGCCGGGCGGCACCTTATTGATCGCAAAGCGGCCGGCCGCGTCGACCTCGGACGTCAGTCCCCCCCCCGACGACACCTGCGCGCCGTCATCCCGCAGCGGCGCGAGGATGACGAAGAACTCCGCTGACGGCTGGCCTTGTGCATTGATGATCACACCCGACACGCGGGCGAGCGGCGTCGACAACAACCGAATGCTGATGCCGGCAGCTCCCATATCGGCCGTGACCCGGATGGCAGCCGCCATCGCCGCGCTTGTCGTTGCCGGAAAGAATGTCGGCGCAATCGACTCGCCCGCCTTCGCGTCAACGAAATACACACCAGGCTTCACACCGGCGATGCGATAGTCGCCGGCGTCATCGGAAATGGCCTGACCTTCGAACGACAGGCGGCGTTCGCCCGGGGAGAGATACGTCAACCGCCACGCCGACACGTTGGCGCCCTTGAGAGGGTTGCCGTGCTCGTCGAGAATCTGTCCGCTGATCGCCACACCCGCCGGCAAGACGAGATCACCGCGGTCCACATGAGCGCCGTCCCCGAGATCGATGGACACGGCACGCGGGGCACTGCCGCCAAAAGCAGTCACGAAGGATCCATTCCTCAACATCACGCTGATGGTGTATCGGCCGACCAGCAACTTCGTGAAGGCGAAACGGCCATCCGCGTCGGTGGTCGCAGTGGCCTTGATGATTCCGCTGGAGTCGGCGAGGAGGACGGAAGCGCCGGCTGCCGGCGTCCCCAAGGCGTCCGACACGACGCGGCCGCGAACCTCAGCAGTGCCGCTGACCGGTGCGGCCACCGGCGCCTGCGGCAACAGGATTGCGGCGACGAACGTCAGTGCAGTGAGCGTCATCGCTCGGAGTCTACGCGCCCGCGACCCGAATAGTTCACGAACCGTGCGCTGCGACGCCCGGCCGTCGAGCGTCGGCTTCGAACGCCGCGTAGGCGCGCTTCAACTGCGGGTACACCGTCGTAGCCGCCTCACCGGGTTCGATGGCTGTTGCGGGATCCGGCGTCGACAGGTCGCGGACGACGTCGCGCCAGGTGATCGAGCCGCCGTGCGCGTGGTCGTGCGCGTGCCAGGCGCGCAGCGCAGCGCCAAGGCTCGCGGAGTTTCTCACCGGCGATGGGAAGACGCGCGCGTTGAAGACGTCGGCCATGATCTGCAGCACGTCGCGATTGCCCGAGGCACCGCCGGTCGCGTAGATCGTCGACACGTCCACACCCATCCACCGCGCGTGCGTCGCCATCGCCATCATCTGGCCCTCGACCACCGCGCGGACATTGCGCGCGGCCTCAACCTCGTCGAGGCGCAGACGACGAACGCCGAAGTCGATCACGCGCGGTGTGATTTCGGGGCCGAACCACGGCAGCATCAGCGCGCCGTCGTTGCCGGGCGCGGTGGCGTGAAGCGCGCGCGAGAACAGGAACCAGTTCATGCCGTACTGATCGCGCACGCGCTCGCGCGCGAGCGAGCCGTTCGCGAACACCGTGATGCCCATGTAGTCGCCGGTCGGCGACCCGAACACGTGCCCTTCGCCATTCGCGCTGACGCGCGGCTCGCGCATCGGCCCGAAGATCGTGTCGCTCGTGCCGAGCGAGATCGCGAGCATGCCTTCTTCAACAGCGCCGCTGCCCACCATCGAGCTCGAGTTGTCGCCGGTCCACACCACGACCTCCGCCGCCGGGAAGCCGTAGCGCTCCTGCCAGTGCGCGCCAACGATGCCGGCCACAAGATCTGACGCAGCGATCGCGGGCAGTTTCGCGCGGAGATCCGGCGCCGTGGCCTCGAGCGCGGCCACGTCCCAGTCATGCGTGACGAGATTCATGAGGCTCATGCCCGAGCCGTCACCCGGATCGATCGGCGCGTCTCCCCGGACCTGAAGGTCCGGGGCTCCGATTGCCCCGTGGAGGGCCGGACCTTGAGGTCCGGCCGTGTTGCTGATGAGCAGCGACGCCATGAACGAACTGATCAGGTGGATCCGTGATGTCCGCGCGTACGCCGACGGATCCTGTTTCCAGAACTTCCGAATCTGCGGTCCGGCGAACCGCTCGAACGCACGGGACCCGGTCAACCGCGCAAGCGCATCGTCGCCACCGAGCGCGCGCGTGATCTCGTCACACTCGACGGTGGTCGACGCATCCTGCCAGATCGGCGACACCGGCCTCGAGAAGCCGCCGTCGCGGTCGAGGTACACCGTGCCGTGTTGCTGCGCGCAGCCGGAGATCGCGCGGATCTGCGACAGGTTGAGGTCGCTCGACGCGATGCGCGCCATCGCCATCTCGAGCGCGTCGGCCCACATCTGCGGCGGCGCCACGGCCACGCGCGGGTCGTCCGACGGCAACACGCCATGGCGCGTGCCGTACTGCGGCAGGTCGCGGTCGTAGTTGATGACGGCTTCGAAGACCACGCGCGCCGGCTCGTCACCGCCGCTTTCGACGACGACCGCGGTCACGCCCTGCGTGCTGCAATCGAAGCCTACATACAGAGACTTCGCTGTCACAGGTGGTTCCTGGTCCCTGGTCCCAGGGTTCCTGGTTCTACCGTCGTCCAGGGTTCAGGTTCGGTTCCGGGTTCGGTCCAGGTCAGGGTTCGATCCTGAACCTGGTACCCGGGACCGGGGCGAACGAGGAACCTGGGACCAGGCACCAGGGACGTCACTGTCCTTCAGGTTCCTGTTCCGCAAACGTGATGATGTAGCCGTCCGGATCCGTGATCGCGAACTCGGTGACGCCGTACCACTTCTTCTCGAGCGGCATGACGATGTGCACTTTCCCGGCGAGTGCCTCGTGCATCGCGCGGATGCCGGTCACATGAATGAACTGCGTCAACGTGCCGCCGATCGGCTGTTCCTTGAACGCCGGGTACTCCGCATACGCGGCCTCAGCTGAATTCAGAAAGATCTCGATGTCGCCGCTCTGCATCCCGGCAAATACCAGTGGCGACGCATCGGGCACCTGCATCCCTACAGTGAAGCCGAGCACGTCGCGATAGAACGCGACGCTCAGATCCACATCAGCCACGATCAGATTGGGTGTGAGTTTCGTGAAGTTGAACGCCATTGCCTCTCCTATTTGCAACCCGGCATTTTGAACGCACCGATCTTCGTCGAGTACGACGTCGCGTCCTTCTTGAAGTAGTCGCCGACATACCAGATCGTGCAGTCGTCGACCGGATCCACCGCCGTCTGCGTGTAGTCCTCCCAACGCAGCGTCGACGTCTGCGCGGCCTCGCCTTCGGCAAGGACCACTTCTTTCAGCGTGAGCTGGTTGAGCGGATCCTTCGCCAGCCGGCCCGCGAAACGCTGGCCCGCGAAGTTCGGCGAGCCGCCGAAGGAATACCCGATGCCGATGTTGCCGAGCTTGTCGATGGCCGGACTCGCCATCCACCTATATGCGACCGTCGTCGCGCGATCGAAACCTTCCGGCGCATATGTGCCGTGCTGCTTCAACGACACCGCGCGGCTCTTCTCGTTGACGTTGAACTCGTACCAGCGCACTCCACCGCCGCCAGCCGACGTGTTCACCGAGTGCACGGCAACGATCGACTCCTTGCCGTTCACGCGCCGATAGACGACGCGCGCCATGAGCTTGTCGCCCTGCGCGTCGAGCCTGCGGTCCGCCCCCGGCTGCGGCACGCAGTTGGTGAGCTGACCGTCGCAGAGGTAGTGATACGGCGCCACGGTGATCTTCTGCGGCCCGGTCGCCTTCGTCTTCGCCGGGTCATCCCAGTTCACCTTCAACTGCCACGCGTAGATCCCGTCGTCTTCGAACTTGCCGCTGAGTTGCTCCGCGCCCGCCGCCAGCATGATGTTCGGCGCGCCGGCCGGCGGCAGCGTCTTGCCGTCGATGTCCGCGTTGTTGAGGAAGTTCACGTTCTCGATGATGAGGCACTGCTCGCGGGCGGGTTCGCCCTTCAACATCTTGTCGCGCTCAACGACGCAGGCGTGCTTCTGCGTGGCAACGGTTGCGCTGATGCGATCGTCGCCGGTGCTGGTGGGCACGTAGTAGCCGTCGGTCCAGATCGCGGGCCGCGGATAATCCGGGAAGAGCGGCCGCAGGAACTCGTAGCGATAGTACGAGCCCATCGGGTCGCTGCTCGTGCTCATCGCGTAGCACATGCCGTAGGGTCCCACCGGAGCCGCCGCCGCAGGCGGCGTTGGCGTAGGTGGGCGACCGCTGCGCGCGGGTGGCGTCGCGGGTGGCGCGTTCGGATCCGGCGGTGGCGGCGGAGGAGGAATGAAGAGTGGCGCCGCTGCGCCCGGCTGTCCCGCGACCGCGGGCACACTGAACGTGGCCGGATCGCCGCCCTTCGGCAGCGGCGGCTGATCGGCCCGCACGGGGCCGCGCTGGAACAGCGGCAGCACGAACAGCCAGCGATCGGCGAGCTGGTCGTAGCGCACGACGGCGTCGCCGCTCAAGCGTGCTTCACACTGGCCGCCCTGCCCTTTGAACAAGGTGTTGGTCGTGACCGGTCCGTAGAGCACCGTGCCGGTCTTGTCGAAAATCGCCATGCGGGAGTTCACGATCTGCACGACGTGCTTCGGGCCCACCGCGAGCGAGTTGTCTGACGGATTTCTGAGCGTCGCGGTGCCTTGCGGCCCGTTGAATCCGACGCCGAGACCGTCGAAGCTCGCTGCGATCGTGATGCCACTCTTCGCGCCCATCGTCGTCTGCTCCGCCGCTGCAGCGCCTGCGGGCACCGTAATCTTCGGCGGCGGGATCGGCGCGGGCGGATTCTGCTGGGCGACAACGGATGCGGCAGCGACGAGTGACAGAACGACGGTGTTGACAAAGCGCATGGACTCTCCCTACGAGCGAATGACGGTGACGAGATCGCCGACCTTGACAGTGCCACCGGTGATCACGCGCGCATTGATTCCGCGAAGGTTCAGCGCGCGGCCGTCCGGGGAATTGACGAACTGCTGGGCATCCACGCCAAACCGCGCGATGAACTTCCTGCAACCCGTGTGCGGAATCGCCGAGACCTGCAGGACCGCCGAGCCGATCGAGAGCCGTGTGTCAGGCGGCACATTCGCGAGGCCGAGGTCGAGATCCACGAAGAGTTGATCGCCGGCCAGCGGCCAGCGGTGCTTCGACTGCGCGACCTCGGCAATCGCGCGCGAATTCATCAACGTGATCTGGATCTCCGGATCCGGCTGACGATCGCGCGCGCTCCAGTTGTCTCCAGACAGTCCCACCGCCGGGTCGAGCCGTCCTTCGTCGAGGATCTTCCGATCACCACACGACGGGCGGCACACGATCAGGTCGAGACGTCCGCGGTCTTGCGGCGAAAGCCGGATGTGCGCGAGCGACGCGGTCAACTCGTCGAGCGTGCGATGTCCGTCCATCACTTCTTCTTCGCCGCCCGGATCGTGACGCGGTAGCTGTTCTCGCCGTTCAGGTTCACGAACGCGACGAACGTGCGGCCGTCCTGCGTGCGACCGACGGTTCCCGACTGCGACACCGCCGAGACCTCGTAGCCGGCCGGCAGGATCACCGTGTTGCGGAGGCCGCGCACCGTGCGCTGAAACACGAGCGCGCCATCTTCCATGCGGTACGTCCCGTCGTGAATGGTGCCGGTGAGGCGCAGGTGCGCGCTCTGCTTGTCGTTGACGATCGGCACGTCGAGCTTCACCGAGCTCGCGTCGCCGCGCTTGGTGACCGGCAGCACCTTGGCGGTGTCCAGATCGACGACTTTCAGGTCGTTGATGGCCATGTACTCCAGCGAGTTCAGCGTCGCCGCCTCGCCCTTCCGCGTATCGCTGTAGGTCTGCTCGACCGCGATGTTGCCCGTTTCGGGCTGGTCGAGCGTGTACAGCGTCTTGATGTCGTCGAAGAACATGTCGGTAAACGGGCTCGGCGTGAACGTCGCCGACGTTTTCTGCGCGTGGATCGTCATCAGATTCGATCCGCCGTGCGGACTCGCAAACGCCAGCTTCAGCCGCCCGTCAGCCGTCGTCGACATCTGCGCGGCCACATTCATCGACGTGAACGCGAAGCCCTTTGGCAGGACGACGCCGAGTCGGTAGCCGGCGAGACTGCGCACCCACACCAGCCTGTCGCCGTTTATTTGATAGGTGCGCGCGTCTTTGTAAGTCTTGTAGATCAGCACGCGGCCGATGCCACCTGCGGGAATCGGCTGCGGCAGTGTCGCGTTGATCGCGTGGTCGCCATTCGGCTGCTCGTCATAGGTGAACTTCACCGGCTGTCCGGTGCGCGGATCGAACACCGAGATGTTCGTGCCCTCGCTGCCCTTGCGCGTGGCATTGCTGATCGTGGTCGCGCCGGCCCGTGTGCTCTCGAGCAGGTACGTGATGGCAAACGCCTCGGTGCCGGGCTCGAGGATCTCGTACTGCGTGTACGCCTCCTGGGCGAACAACGTGGTCGACGGCTGCGCCGCCAGCAACTCTCCATCGGCGCTCATCGAGCCGCCGGGGAACCGCGTGCCCTGAGGAGCGGCGCCCTGTCCCTGCGCGCGTCCGCCCTGCCCTTGGGCCGGCGCGCCCGGTCCCTGTGCGAACACGAACACCGAACACGCCAACACACACACCGCCGCGCCAATCAGCCGAATTCGCATGCGCGAGAGTATATGCCCGGCGCATAAAATGAGCGCTCGTGACCGATCACCCGCAGGACGACGCCGACGCGACGCGCACGACGCTGGGACCGCCATCGGCGGGCACCCCGGCCTCCGCGCCAGCGGCAGGCTCAGGCCAAGGCTCTTCGGCCAGCGCAGAGCGGGGCTGGCTGGGCTCCTCACCCTCCATCGACCACGGCCGCTTCTCGCCCGGCGCCCTCCTCGAGGGCCGCTATCGCATCGTCGGCCTGCTCGGGCGCGGCGGCATGGGCGAGGTGTATCGCGCGGACGACCTGCGACTCGGGCAGCAGGTCGCGATCAAGTTTCTGCCCGCCGGTATCGGCGGCGACACGCATCGGCTCGCGCAGTTCCACAACGAAGTGCGCATGGCGCGGCAGGTCTCGCATCCGAACGTGTGCCTCGTGCACGACATCGGCGAGGTGGCAACGAGTGCGGGCTCGCAACTGTTCATCACGATGGAGTACGTCGACGGCGAAGACCTCGCGGCGTCGCTGAAACGCGTCGGTCGCTTCCCGGAAGACAAGGCGCTCGACCTGGCGCGACAGATCTCGGCCGGGCTCGCCGCCGCGCATGATCGCGGCGTGATTCATCGCGATCTGAAACCCGCCAACATCATGCTCGACCGCGACGGCCATGTGCGGTTGATGGACTTCGGTCTGGCCGCGGCCGGCACGGCGGATGACATCCGCGCGGGCACGCCGGCCTACATGGCGCCGGAGCAATTGCTCGGCCGCGAGGTCACGCAAAAGAGCGACATCTTCGCGCTCGGTCTGGTGCTCTACGAACTCTTCACCGGCAAGCGGGTGTTTGACGCAAAGACGATTACCGACCTCCTGAGTCAGCAGGAAGCCGGCGTCACGACGATGCCGAGCGAGATCGTCACGGGACTCGACCCGTCCATCGAGAACGCGATCGTGTGGTGTCTCGACCGCGATCCGTCTCGGCGTCCGCCCACGGCGCTCGCGGTGTCCGCGGCGCTACCGGGCAGCGACCCGCTCGCGGCGGCCCTGGCCGCGGGCGAAACGCCGTCACCGGAGATGGTGGCGGCCGCCGGCCGCACGAGCGCGGCCGTGACTCCTCTCGTGGGCGGCCTGCTGCTCAGCGCCGTGCTCGCGATGCTCATCGCCAGCGCCTGGCTGGCCGATCGCACGCTGTTGACGGCGCGCGTGCCCATGGACCGCGCCGCGGCGACGCTCCTCGACCGTGCGCGCGACCTCGAGCGTGCGCTCGGATATGACGCGCCGATTGTCGACAGCGCGTCCGGATTCGCCGACGCCAGCAATGTGCTCGCGTGGTTGCACGGCACGAAGCCTGAGGAGCAGGATCGTCGGCTCGCGGCCGGCGCGCCGCCGGCGCTGATGTTCTGGTACCGCTCGAGCCCGGCGGCATTCGCGGCCTTCAGTGGATACGTCAGCATGATCGACCCGTCAGCGACCGACGAGGGCATGACCACGATGGCGTTTGATACGCGTGGACGGTTGTTCCGGCTGATTCACGCGCCGACCGTGAACGACGCGCCGCGCGGGGCGATCGACTGGCCAACGGTGCTCGCGGCGGCCGGTTTTGATGCGTCGGCATTCGCGAGGTCCGAACCCACGGTCACGCCGCCGGTCTTTGCGGATACGCGGGTGGCGTTCACCGGCGTGCTCCCCGAACTGCCCGACACGACGGTGCGGATCGAGGCCGGGTCCGCGCACGGACGCGTCACGTCGTTTCGCGTGTTCGGCCCGTGGAATCCGCTGCCCGCGCCGGGCGCGCCGGGCGCTTCGCGGCCACGCGCGGCCACCGGCGCGATCGGGCTGATCTCGTCGATCGCCACGTTGCTCATCGTGCCCGGCATGATGCTGGCCGGCGCGCTGCTCGCGCGGCACAACCTGCGGAAAGGCCGCGGCGACCGCGCCGGCGCGCAGTGGCTGTTCACCGCATCGGTCGTCATCGCGATGATCGCCTGGCTGTTTCAGGCGCACCACTCGCCCGTCGCCGCCGACGAAGTGAACCGGTTCTTCGGCGCGATCGGCCGCGCGCTTTTCGACGCGTCGATCCTCTGGCTGTTCTACCTCGCCGCTGAGCCGCAGGTGCGACGCGTGTGGCCGCACATTCTCATCACGTGGTCGCGGCTGATCAGCAGCGGCCCGCGCGATCCGCTGATCGGGCGCGACCTGCTCGTGGGCGCCGCGCTCGGCCTGCTGATGACCGTCCTCTCGTATCTGTACTTTCAAACGCCGCACTGGCTGGGCCTGCCGCCGTTCAGCCCGCGCACACCCGCGCTGGCGCCACTGAGCGAGGTGCGTTTTATTTTTTCCACCGCGCTGCTGAAGGTCTCCGAAGCCATGCAGAACGCGCTCTTGGGCGTCCTCGGTCTCGCCATGCTGCGCATGGTGCTGAAGAAAGCATGGATCGTCTTCGCCGTGGCGGCCTTGCTGTTCACGCCCCTTGCGGCGCGCGGGCAGTTTCAGTCGGGCGTGGTCTGGCTCGATCTGCTCTTCGGATTGGCGCTGGTCGCCGCCATCCTCGGCGTGATCATCCGCTTCGGTCTCTTCGCCGGCCTCTGCGCGTTCTTCACGCACTTCTGGACGTTCGGCATGCCGATCACCCTCAACGGGTCGCGTCAGTACTTCCAGACAAGCCTGTTCGCGCTGGGCCTGATCGCGGCGATGGCCGTCGTCGGATTGATGCTTGCGCGCGGCTCATCGCAGCGACGCGATCTCGCTTCGCGGTAAAGTAGCGCCTCCGCATGCAGGATCTCACCTCCGGACCGGTCACCCGGCATTTGCTCAAGACGTCCAGCTTCATGCTGGTCACCATGGTCGTGCAGACCATGTATTTTTTGGTGGATCTGTACTGGGTGGGCCATCTGGGCACCGATGCCGTCGCCGCGGTCGGCATCGCCGGCAACGTGTCGTTTATCGTGCTGGCGCTCACGCAGATGCTCGGCGTCGGCACCACCACGCTCGTGTCCCACGCCGTCGGACGGAAAGATCACGAGGAAGGCTCGCTCGTGTTCAATCAGTCGCAGGTGCTGTCGATGATTGCGGGCGTGGTCACGCTGGTCGCCGGCCTCGCGTTGCGGCGCGCCTACACGGCGTCGGTCGGCGCCGACGCGGCGACGGCGGCGATGGCCAATGACTACCTGCTCTGGTTCATTCCCGCGATGGCGCTGCAGTTTCTGATGGTCGCGATGGGCTCGGCGTTGCGCGGGCTCGGGCAGTTCAAGCCGGGGATGATCGTGTCGTCGGCGACGATCCTGCTCAACATGACGCTGGCGCCGTTCCTGATCTTCGGCTGGGGCACCGGGCATCCCATGGGCGTGGCGGGCGCAGCCGTCGCTACGCTGATCGCGGTGATCGTCGGCGTGATCTGGCTCACGCTGTACTTTCTCGACAAGGACGCCTTCCTCCGCTTCACGCCGCGCACCTGGGCGCCGCAGTTCAGCATCTGGAAGCGGCTCTTCGCGATCGGCTTGCCGTCGGGCATGGAGTTCGCCCTGATGGCGCTCTACATGATCGTGGTGTATTCGATCATCAAGCCGTTTGGCGCCGAGGCGCAGGCCGGCTTCGGCATTGGCGGGCGCGTGGTGCAGGCGGCGTTCATGCCGGTGGTCGCGCTCGGGTTTGCCGTGGCGCCGGTGGCGGGACAGAACGTCGGCGCGAAGCTGCAGAGCCGCGTGCGTGAGACGTATCGCAGCGCCGTGCTCCTCTCGATCGGCGTCACGCTGATCGTGGGCGTGTTCTGCTACGCCGCTTCGTCCGCACTGATCGGTTTCTTCTCGCCCGACCCGCGCGTGATCGAGGTTGGCACCGAGTACCTGCGGATCGTCGCGTTTACCTTTATGGCGTCGGGCATCAACTTCGTGAACTCGAGCATGTTCCAGGCGCTCGGCAACACGTTGCCGTCGCTCGCCACCTCCGCGGTGCGCATGGCCATCGTCATCATCCCGACGGTGCTGCTGTCGACGCGCCCGGGGTTCGCGATGCGCTGGATCTGGCACCTGTCGGTCGGCTCCGTGTTCACGCAACTGGCGCTGGGGTTGTGGCTGCTGCAGCGGGAGATGACCAGGAAGCTGGGGCCGGCCGAGAGATACAATTCCGCCCTCTCATGACCACCAACCGCCTGGAAGCCTTCAGCGATGGCGTGATCGCCATCATCATCACCATCATGGTCCTCGAGTTGCGGCCGCCGCACGGCAGTTCGTGGCACGACCTCGCCGCGCTCACGCCCAAGTTCTCGGCCTACGTGCTGAGCTACGTGTACCTCGGCATCTACTGGAACAATCACCATCATCTGTTGCACGCAGTCGATCGGGTCGACGGTGCGATCATGTGGGCCAACCTGCACCTGCTGTTCTGGCTGTCGGTCGTGCCGTTCACGACGGCGTGGATGGGCGAGTACGCGGGCACGCCGGAGCCCGCCGCAGTCTATGGCGCTTCACTGCTGATGGGAGGGATTGCCTACACCATCCTGGCGCGAGCGATCATCGCCGAGCAGCTGCGCCACAGCGGCGGTCGGCACTCGAAGCTTCGCGAGTTGATCGGCAGCGACCGGAAGGGCCTGGTCTCGATCGCGCTCTACGTCGTCGGCAGCGCGCTGGCCTTCGTCAACGTGTGGATCGCCTACGCGCTCTTCGCCGTCGTCGCCGTCCTCTGGCTCGTGCCGGACCGCCGCATTTCGCGGCGGCTGCAGGAGTAGCCAGATCAAGAGCCACACCCTTCAACATGGAGGGCCATGGAGAGCCATGGAGTTGTACGCCGTCACAGGGCTGCAGCCAAGTGCATTCACCGTGAAGTTCGTGAAGGACGTGAAGGTCAGAGTGCTCTGCTGACACGGGGCCTGGCGGCCGCCTTCCCTGGCCTGAGCCTGCCGAAGGCGGCGGCACGATGAGCAAGGAAAAGGGAGAACGAGAAAGCCCGGGGATCTGGGGGCTCTCTCGTTCTCCCTTTTCCTTGCTCATCGTCAGCCCGGCGTAGCCGGGCCGCCAGGCCCCGCTGTTTGCAGCTCCATGACCCTCCATGGAGCTCCATGGTGAAAGCTCTTGATCTGGCTCGAGGTGTTAGCCGACGTAGTGGCCGATGCTCATCGTGACCAGCGAGATGGTCAAGAGCACGAGCACGATCTTGCTCCACAGAATGCCCTTGGCCTGCAGCCCAGCGGATTCCTGCAGCAGCGCAGACTTCTCGGCGCCGTCCGCCATCGGACCCACCTGGGCCATGATCGCCGCCACGCGCTTCATGCTGCGACCGACGAACATCGGCCCCACCACTGCGGCGACGAAGCCGGTGATGACGCCCACGCCGATCACGCGCGCGAGCATCGCACCGCTGGCCGCCGGATCAAAGCCGAGCGTCGTGTACTTCCAGTACATATAGAACCCCGTCAGCGCGACGACGCCCGAGATGGCGGTCTGGAACACGACGTAGCCGCGTCGCATCAGGCCGCCCATCACCTGTCCGCCGGCCGCCTTGGCGTCCAGCACTGAGGGCGTCAGGAAGAACACGTTGACGAAGACCGCGCCAAACCAGATCGCCGCCAGCACAATGTGCAGAGTACGAGTGAACACAAACGCAACGTCCATCAGTGGGCCTCCCCTTGAAGCCAGGTCGTGATCTCATCAAGTGCGGACCGCACCGCGTGCGGGCCAGTGGATTGCGGCGTCAACCGCGCCGCGACCGCCGCCTCGGGCGTGACGGCCGCGAAGATCGTGTCGCCGAAGCTCTCACTGTATCGCTGCCAGTCGGCCAATGTCATCGACGCGTAGTCGCGGCCAGCTTCATACAAATCACGCGCGATCTTCCCCGACACCTCATGTGCCGTCCGGAATGGCATGCCCGTGTGCACGAGGTAGTCCGCCACTTCGGTCGCCAGCAAGAGGCCTGACGCCGCCGTGCGCGTGATCTCCGGCCGCAGCGTGAGCGTGCGGACGACGGTCGCGGTCGTGCGCGCGCAGCCGATCACGGTATCTTCCGCCTCGAACGCGATCGCTTTGTCTTCCTGCAGATCCTTGTTGTACCCAAGCGGCAGGCCCTTCATCGTCATGAGCCAACCCGAGAGCAGGCCGCCCACTTTGCCGGACTTGCCGCGGACGAGTTCGAGCGGATCGGGATTCTTCTTCTGCGGCATCAGGCTCGAGCCAGTGGCCACCGAGTCGTGCAGTTCAAAGAAGCCGAACTCCTCGCTCGTCCAGAGGATCACGTCTTCGGCCAGGCGCGACAGATGCACCATCGTCATCGCGCAGGCGAACAGAAAGGCCGCGACGAAGTCGCGGTCACCGGACGTGTCGATGCTGTTGGCGGTGACGCGGGTGAAGCCAAGCCGTTCGGCGAGAAACGCCGTGTCGATGTCGTAGGCCGTGCCTGCGATCGCGCCGGAGCCGAGCGGCATGATGTCCGCTTCGCGACGCGCGGCCTCAAAGCGCTCGCAGTCGCGACGAAACACCTGCGCGTGCGACAGCCACACGTGCGCCACGAGCACCGGCTGCGCGCGGCGCAAATGCGTGTACGACGGCATCACCGCCTGCCCGGCCGACTCCGCCTGCCCCGCCAGCGCGGCCACCAGGCCGGCGAGCGTCTTCTGAATCTCGGGCACGCGGCGCCGAAGGTACAGACGGAAATCCACCGACACCTGCTCGTTGCGCGAGCGGCCGGTGTGCAGGCGCTTGCCCGCGTCGCCGATGCGGGCGATCAGCTCGCGTTCGACGAACGAATGCACGTCCTCGTCATCGGCCTGATCGATCAGCGAACGATCGGCGCCGGCCGCGAGGCGAATCTCCTCGAGGCCGCGAGTGATCGCCTCGACGTCCTGCGGTGTCAGCACGCCGGCCTTGCCGAGCGCGCGCGCCCACGCGTCACTGCCCGCGATGTCATCGTCGAGCAATCGCTTATCGACCGGGAGCGACTTGCCGTAGGCGAACACGTCCGCGTCGGGCGCCGCATCGAATCGGCCTGACCATAAACTGTTAGACATTCGTCACCACCTCGCACGCGCCATTCAGCACGTTCACCGTCGCGGCGCCGGTCACAGCCGTCGCCCCTACCTGCTCCTGCAGCGCGCGGTACGCCACACCCAGCACGACATTGCCCGCCACGCCCTGCGACGCGGCAATCGTATCGAGGCTGGTGAGCAATTCGACCAAATCCATCTCGACGCCGTTGATCTTTGCGGGCACGCCGGCGCGGAAGCTGATCGCCACGCGCAACGCCGCGTCATTCACCGGCGGCACTCCCAGGGCCGATGGTGCGGCCGGCACGGCGGCCGGCGTCGCCAGCGGAATGCCGTGCGCGCGCGCGTAGTCCGCGACGGCCGCGTCCGTCATCTGCCACACGTTCGTCACAGCGATCACCTGCATGTGCGCGTCAATGGCCGTCACGGCCGCGCCGATCCGCGCGCGGTCGCTATCGCCCTCGGCGGCATGCGCCACGATCCGCGCACCTTCGATCTGCGCGATCTCGACGAGCGCGTGCGCGATCAGCGGCAGCGCCAGCGACGCCAGCGCCTCATCGGAATCGATGTCCGCCGCGCCGTCCTGCACGGCCGGCAACAGATGATGGCGCGCGAACACGTCGCGCCGATCGAGCACATGAGCGCGCGCCGCCCCGCTGGCCAACGCGCGCACGCGAATGCCTTCGAGCGACTCGTGCTGACCGAGATCCACCGTCACGGTGACGACCTCCGCCTGATGCTGCTCGCGCAGCCACGGGATCGCCACCGAGGAAGCGAGGCTCCCGGAGTAGGCGAGAACAATGCGTTCCATCAAGCCCCTTTCACCATCGCGTTGAGCTTCTGTTCCATGGCGATCGCGTTGTCGAGACCGCGGCACACCAGGAGAATCGTGTCGTCCCCAGCCAGCGTGCCGGCCACTTCGGGCGCTTTCGTGCGGTCGATGAGCACCGCGAGGCCGTTGGCCTGCCCCGGATCCGTGCGGACGACGATGTGCGTGTCGACGCGTTCGAGGGAACGGACGAGCGCGGTGACCGCCTTGCGCATCTGCTCGCCCATCACGGCGCCGCTGCGTTCGGCGCCGGGCCGGACGTAGGCGCCGTCACCGGCGCGCTTGACGAGGCCCATCTGGCCGAGGTCGCGCGAGAGCGTGGCCTGGGTCACGTTGATGCCGCGAAGCTGCAAATGCTCGCGGAGGGCCTCCTGGGAGGTCACCGCATCTTTATCTATCAGTTCGAGGATCTGGGACTGGCGCCATGACTTCATAAGTATTCACCGAATAGGCATGATTATACATGGACTGCATACGCAACGTACCGTAAATGCGTACGATTTCGTTGACTGGCATGCATGCATTCTGTATATTCAGTACCGTCAATGCATAGTTATTCACGCACTATTCGGGTCGGAGTGGCCGGCGCCACCGGGTATGCCGGGCAGGAGCTTATGGCCCTGCTGTCGCGCCATCCCAATGTCGAGATCGTGGCCGGCATGTCGTCGAGCGCCGATTCGGCCGCTCGCCCGCTGCCGCGTCTCGCGCGCGTCTGGAACGGCCAACTCGAGCCGCTCGATATCGCGCGCCTGTCGTCCAGCACCGACGTCACGTTCCTGGCCCTGCCGGAGAAGGCCGCGGCCGAAGTGGCCCCGCCGTTGCTGGCCGGCGGCGTGCGCGTCATCGATCTGTCGGGCGCCTTCCGCATTCGCGACAACGCGGATCGCGCGCACTGGTATCCGGCCACCCACGCGCTGCCGGCCGGCACGGCCTACGGCCTGGTCGAGCACTACGCGCAGGACATCGTGAAAGCGCAGATGATCGCGTGCCCCGGCTGCTACCCCACGGCCGCGCTGCTTTCGCTGCTGCCGCTCGCGAAGGCCGGTCTTCTGGACGTGGACGCCGGCATCATCGTCGACGCGAAGTCGGGCATCTCGGGCGCGGGCCGCACGGCGAACGACCGCACGCACTTCTCGGAGAACCACGGCTCGGTGTCGGCGTACGGCGTGCTCGGTCATCGGCATGTGGCAGAGATGCAGCAAGAACTCGGTACGGAGGTCACGTTCGTGCCGCATCTGGTGCCGCTCGACCGCGGCATTCTCGAGACGATCTACGTGAAGACGAAGGCGCGCGTGACGAGCGAGCAGATCGCCGACGCGATGGAGGCCTGCTACGCCGACGCGCCGTTCGTGCGGCTCACGGGCGATGCGTTGCCGGAGATCAAGCACGTCGCCTGGACCAACTTCTGCGACATCGGCTGGAAGTTCGATGCGGCCTCGCGTCGTCTCGTGCTCGTGGCCGTGATCGACAACCTCGTGAAGGGCGCGGCCGGTCAGGCGATTCAGAACTTCAACCTGATTCACGACCTCGACGAGCGGACGGCGCTGCTGTGAACCTGCAGGTGCTCAAGCTCGGCGGCGAGCTGATCGAAGCGCTCGACGCCCGCACGCACATGGCGCAACTGATCGCCGCGCGCGCGCGTCAGGGCGCGCTCATCGTCGTGCACGGCGGCGGCAAGGCGATCGACGCGGAGCTCGCGCGCCGCGGCATCGCGCCGAAGAAGGTGGACGGCCTGCGCATCACCGACGCCGACACCCTCGATGCGGTCGTCGCGGTGATCGCCGGCTCGACCAACACGGCGCTGGTGGCCTCGCTTGTCGGCGCCGGCGTGAAGGCGGTTGGCCTCACGGGCGTCGACGCGGGCTGCGGTCGCGCGACGCGCGTGGCGCCGCTCACGTCAACGACGGGTGAGGTGGTTGATCTCGGGCTGGTCGGCGATCCGATCGACGCGGACCCGGCGCTCTTTCAGACGCTCGTCGCCGCCGGCTACGTGCCGGTCGTCGCCTGTCTCGGTGTGGACGACACGGGCCAGGTGCTGAACGTGAACGCTGACGTGATCGCGTGCCGCATCGCGGCCGCGGTGGGCGCCACGGAACTGATCATCGCCGGCACCACGCCCGGCGTGTTCGATGCGAAGGGCGCGACCATCGCATCGCTCGACACCGATGGGATGGACACCATGATCGCGAGCGGCGCGGCCAACGCCGGCATGGTCGCGAAGCTCAACGCCTGCCGCACGGCGCTCGACGCCGGCGTGCAGGCCGTGAAGATTGTGGATGGCAAGGATCTGGTGACAGGGACGACACTGCGATGACGACACATACGATGACCGAGGTTCAGGGCCTCGAGGCCGAACACGTTCTGCAGGTCTACAAGCGCGCGAACGTCGTGTTCGAACGCGGCGAAGGCGTGCGCCTGATCGACTCGAACGGCCGGTCGTATCTCGACTTCATCTCGGGCGTCGGCGTGTGCTCGCTCGGCCACGCGCATCCGACGCTCGCCGCGGCGATTGCGGATCAGGCGAAGACGCTGCTCCACACGTCGAACCTCTTCTACCACCCGTTGCAGGGCGAACTGGCCACTCGGCTGGCGGCGCTGACGGGCCTCGATCGCGCGTTCTTCTGCAACAGCGGCGCCGAAGCAGTAGAGGCCTGCCTCAAATTCTCACGCCGCTTCTGGAAGGGCACGCGCACCAAGTACGTCGCGTTCAGCCACTCCTTTCATGGCCGGACGATGGGCGCGCTGTCGGTGACGTGGGACGACCACTATCGCGCGCCGTTTGCGCCGCTGATCCCGAACGTGGTGTTTGTGGACGCCAACGATCCGGCCGCGCTGACGGCCGCCGTCGATGACACCACCGCCGCCATCATCGTCGAGCCGATCCAGGGCGAAGGCGGCGTACGGCCGATTCCGCCCGCGATGGTCGCCGCCATCAACGCCGCGTGCGCGAAAACCGGCGCGCTCTTGATCGCCGACGAGATTCAGTGCGGCTCGGGCCGCACGGGCGCGTTCACCTACAGCGCCACGATTGGCCTGCAGCCGGATCTGATGGCGATCGCGAAGGCGCTCGGCGCGGGCGTGCCGGTGGGCGCGGCGATGTTCAGCAACACGGTCGCGGCGGAAGCCATGCCGGGCGATCACGGCAGCACCTATGGCGGCAATCTGCTCGCCTGTCGCGCCGCGCTCGTGTTCCTCGACGAACTCGGCGTGCCCGGCAGCGGCGGTGTGATGGACAACGTTCGACGCGTGTCGGCGTACTTCGACACGAAGCTCGCCGAACTCAAGGCGAAGCACACGTACATCGTGGACATCCGCGGCGCCGGCGTCCTGCGCGGCATCGACATCGGTGACGACGCCGGCTGGGTGGTGCCTGCGGCGCTCGAACGCGGGCTGCTCGTGAATCGCACCTCGACGTCGGTGATCCGTTTGTTGCCGCCGTTCATCATCACCGAAGCCCACATCGACGAAGCCGTCGCGATTCTTGACGCTGTTTTGCAGGAGAAAGCGTAGCAATGACCGATCTCGTGATTCGACAGGCGGCCGAGGACGATGCGGACGCGATGTTTGCGCTGATTCAGGCCCACCTGTCCGAGGGGCATTTGCTGCCCCGCGAACTGCATGAACTCCGGCGTCACGCGGACCGCTTCCTCGTGGCGTATCTGCCCTTCGACTTCGCTCAGGGCGGGCCGGGCGACGGTGCTCAGGGCGGGCCGGGCGAGCTGGTCGGCTGCGCGGAACTTGCGCCGCTGTCGGCGCGCGTGGCGGAGGTGCGATCGCTCGTCGTGAACCGCGACGTCCGCGGTGTCGGGCTCGCCTCGCGGATGGTCAACGAGATCCGATCCGCCGCCAAGTCGCGCGGCTACGACACGCTGTGCGCGTTCACGCACGACGCGCGGTTCTTCGTGCGGCAGAACTTCTCGATCGTGCCGCACACGTGGCTGCCCGAGAAGATCGCCACCGACTGTCTCAACTGCCCACTGTTTCGGAAGTGCGAACAGCACGCGATGATGCTGCCGCTCGCAGAAGTGCCGCGCTACGCGGCCGTGGCGTAGGCGCATGGCCACTACGCGCACTTTCATTCCGACCGGCGGCGTCACGTCCCCGCGCGGCTTCCGCGCGAGCGGCGTGCGCGCCGGCATCAAGAAGAACGGCAATCCCGACGTCGCCATCGTTGAAGCCAACGCAGTCGTCGCGGCCGCGGGCGTCTTCACCACCAACAAGGCGCAGGCCGCGCCGGTGCTCGTCTCGCTCGAGCATCTCGCCGCGACAGGTGGTCGCGCGCGCGCCGTCATCGTGAATGCGGGTTGCGCGAACGCATGCACCGGCGCGCAGGGCATGGCCGATGCGCGCGAGATGGCCGCGCTCACGGCCGCCACGCTGGGTTGCGACCCGTCGGAGGTGCTCGTCACGTCCACCGGCGTCATCGGCGTGAACCTGCCGATGGACAAAGTACGCGCCGGCATCGCGGACGCCGCCGCCTCGCTCTCCGTGGAGGGCGCCGAGAGCGCCACGCACGCCATCATGACGAGCGACCCGTTCCCGAAGTCGTGCGCGGTGGTGGCGGGCGGCTTCACTGTCGGCGGCATGTGCAAAGGCTCGGGCATGATC
>CAYHEX010000041.1:0-13941 GCA_964355365.1 uncultured Solibacteraceae bacterium
CGACCGCCGCCACCTGCGCCACGTCCGCCGCCGGCTGCCGCACCCGCGCCCGCGGCGCCTGCCGCTGGAGCCGCCGCTGCCGCTTCCGGAAGGTCACGGCCGCTCTGCGTTTCGTACATCTTCATCAAGCCGTTGTGGTTGTAGGCGACCGAGCCGAGGTAACCCGGCGACCAGCCGTCCATGAAGCCGTGCGTGTACACGCCCGGCATGCCCCACTTGGCCATCTGCGCCATTTCGAAGTTCGAGAACCACGGCAGCTCGGAGAAGAGGAGCGGATCGAGGTTCGGATTCTGGGGCGGCCCGCCGCTGTAGGTGTACATCAGCGCGAGCGACTCGTGCAGGTCGTGCATGATCGGCGGGTGCGCGGTGAAGTACCAGTCGGTCAGCGAGCGCATCTGCATCTGCGACAGGTTGATGTCGCGGTTGTTGTCGTGGAACACGTACTTGCCCCAGTAGGGCAGGCCGCCGATTGCCGCGCCGCCGCGACCACCACCGCCGCCACCGCCGGCCGCCGCGCCCGCCGCGGCATTCGCCGCCGCGTCGTCGAGGCCGTAGTAGTGCCAGTCGACGTTGCGGTCGCGTCCGTCGGCATCAGCCACCGGCGTGATCGACACGTACATGTCGTTGCGGATATGCGGCATGATCGGGCACGTATCCGTCTCGTTTCTATGCACTAGTACGATCAGCATTTACGACGGGCCCGTCTCGCCGCTGTGCAGACCACCCATGAGGTGGTAGTGCGGCTTGGTCGTGGCGATCAGTCCCTGGATCTGCGTGTCGTTGAGGCCGCGCGGATCCGCGAGCTTCGCGAGGTTGTCGCGGTTCGTCTTGATCGCCTTCATGTTGGCGTCCGAGCTGACCCACACGACGACGAGTTCGCGGTTCTCATCGGACTTGCCGATGGTCTCCACTTTCACGCGTCCCGGCAGCGCTTTCTCGAGCGCGCGGTAGTACTTCAGGATGTCGGCGTAGTAGGTGAGCTTGCGTGGCGCGCCGATGTGGTAGCCGAGCACGTCCTTCGGGCTCGGCACGCCGGCCACCTTCGGGAGGTGGTCCACCAGCGGACTGCCCCAGTTGGCCGGGCCGGTCCATTCCTTGTAGGATTTCGCGAAATCTTCGTCCTGGACCTGCTTCGGATCGCGGGTTTCCGTGATCTGCTGCGCGGGTGTCGTGACCGCCGCCCAACAAAAAAGTCCTATTCCGGCCAGCAATGTCAACCAGCGTCGGCGGTGATTTTGATGCACGTTCATCGTGTTAACTCCTTATTACTGCTAAGCTTACGCGTCAGTCCGCTTGGACTGGCAGGGGACACGGGCGAGCGGTATTCGGCACAAGGCTTGAGATTATGCGCAATAGCCACATAGAATCGCGGCAACTATGATCAGCGTCGCCGCCCTTCGAATGCAGCAATTTGGCGTGCAATTCTATCAGGCATGCCTGACCGCGAAAGATATCGATAAATTGGTCCGCTTTGAAGTGCTCAGTTACGGCGAGCAGAGCGCGTCAGGTGTCCGCGGCAACGCCAACCAATCCAAAGTGCGCTGGGATCTGCTCGAACGCCGCATCGCGTCGAGCGAGAAAGCCTACCAGCGTCAGATCATCCGCAAGAAGATCGACGAGCTCGTGCAGTACTACGAGCAGTGTCGTCAGGCGCGCGACCTGCCATCCATTCCCGGTGCCGTGATCATCTCGTGCGACGAGCAGTTGAAGTTCGAGCCGATCGAAGAGGGCTCCGCGCTCGGCACTCTACGTGTGCCGGAACGCGAAGGCATCCTGCGCGCGATCGACGGCCAGCATCGCCTGCTCGCGCTGCACGCCGGCATGGAGCAGTTCGCCGGTGAGAACTTCACTGTGCCCGCGGTGATCTTCGACCGTCTGCCGGAAGATCACTTGGTGCAGATGTTCGTCACGATCAACGCGAAGCACACGCGGCTCAACGCGTCGCATCTGGTGTCGTTGTCCGGGCGCCAGTTGTACCGCGACGCGGCACTCGCCGCCGCGCACGACGTGATTCGCGCGCTGGCCGAGAAGGAAGACTCGCCGCTGCACGGCGAGATCAAGTTGCTCGGCGTGGGACGCGGCCGTGTGGCTCAGGCGCCGCTGGCGCAGGAACTCAAGAAGCTGTTCGCGGCCGACGCGTTCGGCGAAGGCAAGCGCGGCGCCGACTTCCGCGATGAAGACGCGAAGAAGTTCTATGTGAACTACTTCCGGCAGGTCGCGGTCGTGTTCAGCGCGGCGTGGAACGGACGCAAGTACAGCATTCGCTCCGCCAGCGCGCTTCGCGCGTTCATTCGCGTGACGCCAGAAATTGTGCGGCACCTCGACCAGCAGCACGCCGATCGCGCCGACTTCCGCGCCATCGGCCGCATCATCGCGCCGTGGGGCCGCCGCATCGGCGACCTCCGATTCGAAACCGACGGCGCCTGGAAGCGCACCGGCAGCGGTGTTGACCAGATGACCAAGGAACTGCGCCTCGCGCTGCAGTATCCCGAAGGCGCGATGGTCTAGTCGGCCGCATCGTCGGGCCAAACCGCCTGCCGAAAGTGTAATTGCACTCACAAATTCGGTGGCCGGTGTTGACCTGCCGGCCACCAACCTCCTCGAGAATTTGCATTTCTGCCCGTGCCTGACTGGGCACGCAATTTGCGTTTGTCCCAAGCGGGTAGCTTGAATGTCTGCGGCCAAACGCCTCGGACTTGCTGGGGAGCCTGGTTGCCCACTTAGGCCCGCATCCGCGGGCCTTTTTTATTTGAAAAGCACTTGTCCGTCCAGGGTCCAGCGTCCTGGGTCCAGGGTCAGTCCGGCGTCCGGAGTCCGGAGTCCAGAGCACGATCGTCCAGGGCTGACCTCTGGCTTTCGGACTCTGAACTCTGAACTCTGGACGCTGGACTCATAACCCTGGACTCTATAATTCGCGGATCATGCGCAGGCTCCTCGCACTTGCCGCTGTTCTCGTCGCTGCCACAACGACTCCCGTCTCCTTCCTGACCGCCCAGGCGCCGCCCATCCGCGGATTCGACGTGCTCTTCGACCTCCAATCCGGCATCGTCCGCGACACAAACGGCGACGGCCTCGCCGACGCGATCGCTGCGCGGATCATCGTGGCGGACACACCATCGATCGAAGACATGCAGGTGGCCGCGAATCTCGCAGGCCGGCTCGGCTTTGAAACGAGCGCCATGACCTTGCCCGTCGTGCTCCGCGCAAGCGATCCGGCGGCGGCGACGGCCGCTCTGCCGATCTATGTGGGGCGCACGAATCCCAGGATCATCGACCTCATCGCGCGCGGAGAGATTGATCTGAAGCCTCTCGAAAAAGGACAGGGCCTGCTCGCGATGGCCGGCACCGGCGTCGTCATTGTGGGCGGTGACGATGCGGGGACGCTGGCGGCGGGAAATGTGCTGGCGGCGTACCTGCCGCGGCTGTGGGGCGCGAGTGGCGCGCGGCTCGATCACGTGCAAGCCGAGCTGAAGAAGTACCTCGCGGCGCGCGGCGTGCGCGCGACGTCCGCGGCCGTCACCGCCCTGGTGATCGACAGCGACAAGCGCGGGCTCAAGTCCATGCGCGTGACGATGCCGATGACCGCGCTGGACCTGCCGCGCGCGAAGGCCGCGTTCGACGCGCTCGATGCCGCGCATCGTCGCGGCCTCGAACCGACGATGCTGAACTTCGGCAACGTTGCGGCGACCGTGGTCGAGCTCGTACCCGCCTCGGGCGCGCCGGTCAGCGTGACGATCCGCCGCTCGGGTCTCAACACGCGCGCGTTGTCGCCGCCCGAAGATGATCCTGCGCCCGGCAGCGCGGCGGCTGCCGCGGCCGCCCTGAGTGGCACCCCCCCGACCGGCGGAGCCAGCACCCCCCCGACCGGCGGAGCCAGCACACAACCGACGGGCGCAGCCAGCACACCCCCGACCGGCGCAGCCAGCACACCGACGTTTGATCTGTCCACACTCTTCTCCATCGACGGCGTGCTGGCCGACAGCTACCCCGATCTGATCGCCGACCGCGTGGACACGACGATGTTCTTCGGGGCGTCGCCCGACAACCTCAGCGCGGCCAACATCGCGGCGCGGCTTGGGCTGGAGTCCACGGGCATGGCGCTACCGATTGCGCGCAAGGCCGACGAAGTGGCGGACATGTCGCGCGAGACCAATCCGATGCTGATCGGCCGCGACAACGCGCACGTCGACGCGCTCGTGAAGATTGGCCGGGCGCAGCTCGATGACTTGAAGCCCGGTGACGGCGTGGTGCAGATTGTCCCGCGCGCGTTCGGCAACGCCACGGCTACCGTCGTCGCCGGCGCGGACGCGGCCGGCGCGGATGCCGCTGCGTCGTATCTGTCGCGACGCGTGCCGTATCTCTGGGACAACAGCCGCGGATCGTTCTCGCTCGAGCATCTCGAGACGCAGGTGACCAGCGTGTTTGCCGCAAAGACCGGCGGCGCGCAGGCGAGTGCTGCTGTCAACGTGGTGGATGAGGTCGCCAGATCACTCGCAGGCAAAGAGGTCGAGAACTTCGACGCGAAGGTCTATCTGGAAGAGAAGAACCCCGCGTTCGAGCAGTTCCTCACGTCGCGGCTGAAGACGCGGTGGCCGGGCGCGACCGTGTCGTCCTCCAGTGAGGCGATCACGGGTTCGTCGCCGGTCTTCGACGAGAAGCTGTCGTTCCCCTGGGAAGTGACCGAGTTCCGCGACAAGTTCAAGGCCGAGGTACTGCCCAAGGTCGTGAAGGGCGCGGCCGTCACGATGGATGTTCGACTGAGCGAGTCACCGGAACTGCGCAAACAGCTCGTCGATGAAACACGGCAGGCGCTGTTGGCGGCCGGCGCGGCCTCGGCGGATGTAAAGGTGCGATCTGCGTACAAGCAGGGCTTTCTCTGGATGAGCGAGGAAGTGCTGCCGGCCCTCAAAGCGCTCCCGGCGAAAAGTGTCGCGTCGGTGCACGTGAAGGTGGCTGAGTACAAGCCCGACTTCACGAAGAAGTACAAGTTCTATCAGGTGCCCACGCGGTGGCTGCACGAGTTGTATCCGATCGACGAGCTGCTGGCGAAGGACCTGGCGATTCCGGTGAAGGCGTACTCGATGGAGTTGGTCGAGGCGAGCGCTGCGCCGAAATCCACCTACGACGTCGAAGCGAAGGACCGCACCGGCAAGGTCGTGTATCACGCGGTGTTCTCGCCGAAGAGCGTGGAGCGCGAGTATCTCGACAAATTTCCCGGCTGGTCGAAGGTGGACGTCACGACGGGCTGGCTGAACGCGACGGTGAACGGTCAGGCCGTGATCGACACGCGCATCCAGACGGACAGCGAGCGTTTCTGGGACTACTACCAGTCGAAAGTGCTGCCGCGCATCTACGACCACGTGATGAAGCTCACGAACAACCGGCCCACCGCGGAAGCGCAGCCGTTCCATCGCGACCTCGACATCGAGTTGTGGATGAGCGAGCCGGACTTTCGCATCGGCATGGACGAGGAGCTGGTGTCGGCGCTCGAGTCGCTGCACGAGGATCTGTACTTTGTGACGCTCGACTTCTACGCGGCGATGGGGCGCAACGCCCCCGGCCGTCCGCGGTTGTCGGCACCCGGCAAGATCTTCCCGATCATTCATCCGGAGCGCCGCGGCCAGGCCGGCGAGGCGCGTGTGCTGTACGCCGCGAACGCCGCGCCGCGCGCGCGGGTGGAGATCAGCTACAAGGAGAAGGGCGCCGAGAAACCGACGAAAGTGACGCGTGATCTGACGGCGATCGCGGTCGGCGAGCCGGCCGTGCGGCGTGCCGTGGTCACCGCCGATCGCGTGCGCGAGCTGCAGGTGGATCTGGCGCCGACCACCGACGCCGAGGGCGCGCGCGCCGTTGACCTCATCGACACGCTGAACGTGTTGCACGCGGCCGGTCTCTATAAGAGCGAGTTGTCGTACGCGCACGTCGACCGGCTGGCGTTCTCCGTCGGTCTCCGCGACGCGCGCACCAGACGAGTGGTGAATGCGACCGGCGAGCAGCCGGCTTCGCTGATCCGCAAAGCCGACACGGCGCCGCGTGGCGCGATCGTGGCCTGGGACCATGTCATCGGACCCGACGAGGCGGAAACGCTCGTCAAGCAACTCGGCGCGTTCCCGGCGATTCACGCCTACAAAGCCGGGCAGTCGTACCGCGGCCGCGACGTGTCGGTGATGGAGGTCACGCTGCCAACGTCGAGCGAGCAGATCTCGGTCACAAAGTACACGGCCTACAAGCCCACGATCTTCATCACCGGCCGTCAGCATGCCAACGAAGTGTCGTCCACGAGCCACATCCTGAAGCTCGCCGAGATGCTCGCGACCGATCCGAAGTACGCGGCAATGCTGAAGAAGATCAACGTCGTGTTGCATCCGGTCGAGAATCCCGACGGCGCGGCGATGGCGTTCGAACTGCAGAAGCTGACGCCAACGCACATGCTGCACGCGGGCCGCTACAGCGCGCTCGGTCAGGACGTCGGCGGCGCCAGCACGCTCCTGCCTGAATCGCAAGTGCGCGGCCGGGTGTGGCGCGAGTGGCTGCCCGACATCTATCTCAACCCGCACGGCTACCCCTCGCACGAGTGGGTGCAGCAGTTCGCCGGCTACGTGCCGCCGGGCTTCCGCGCCTACCTCTCATCGCGCGGTTGGTACACCCAGCTGAGCGGTCTGCGCGATCCGCGCTATCCCGGCATCTCCGCCGCCACCGATGCGCTCCGCGACGGCATCGCCGGCGCGTTGACGAGCGATCCGAAGATCAAGGCGCTGAACCTCGCCCATCAAGACCGGTATCGCCGCTGGGCCTACGGCTTCGCGCCGTTCACCTACAGCCAGGAGATCTACGAGGACACCGCGATCTACTACACCGACCCTGAGACCGGCGAGCCGCGCGGCGGCCGACGTGTGCCGGCGGCGCGGTCCTCGACGCCGCTCGATCGGCAGACGATGGGCGCGTGGCCGCAGGTGACGTTCAACAGCGGCATGACCGAGGCGCCGGACGAAACGGCGCAGGGGGTGTGGCTCGGGCTCGTCACGCAGATGGGCTTCAACTTCCTGACGGCCCACCTGCAGTTCCTGCATGATGGACAATCGTCGCGCGAGCTCGTGGAAGAAAGCGCCGCGCGTGACGGCGTGTCACGAACGTGGGTCAGAATTCGACCGGTGGTGCCCAAGAGATGAGAATCGGCGTAGATACCGGCGGGACGTTCACGGACTTCGTCCGCATTGATGCGAAAGGTTTGTCGACGCACAAGGTGCGATCGACCCCCGATGATCCTTCGCGCGCGATTCTCGAGGGGCTTGCGGCGCTTGGGCTCGATACGGCTGGTGCAGCCGCCGTGGCTCCGCGACTTCGCCCAGCGCCCGACGACGTGGTGCACGGGTCGACGGTGGCCACCAACGCCGTGCTCGAACGCAAAGGCGCGCGCGTGGCGCTCGTGGCCACCTCGGGTTTCGAGGACGTGATCCACATCGGCCGGCAGACGCGGCCGGAGCTCTACAACATCTTCGTGAAGCCGCGCGTGCCGCTCGTGGATCGCGGGCTCGTGTTCGGCGTGCGCGAGCGGCTCGATCACACCGGCGCGGTGGTCACGCCGCTCGACCCGGCCGAAGCGGATCGACTCGCCGCCGCCATCATCGCGGGCGGCGCCGACATCGTCGCCGTCTGTTTGCTGCATTCGTACGTGAATCCGGCGCACGAGCAGCTCGTGGCCTCGCGGTTGCGTGCGGCGGGACTCACGGTGTGCACGTCGGCGGAGGTGCTGCCCGAGTATCGCGAGTTCGAGCGGTGGAGCACGACCGTCGTGAACGCGTACGTCACGCCGTTGATGGACCGGTATCTGGGCCGGTTGCAGGCGGCGCTCGGCCGCGCGGCGTCGCTGGCGATCATGCAGTCGAACGGCGGCTCGATCTCCGCCGCAGCAGCGCGCGCGCAAGCCGTGCGCACGGTGCTGTCGGGACCTGCTGCCGGCGTGGTCGGCGCGAAAGAAGTGGCCGCCGCGGCGGGGTTCCGCCGCGTCATCTCGTTCGACATGGGCGGCACATCGACTGATGTGAGCCTCATCGACAACAGCATTCGCACGACCAACGACGCGCGCGTCGGCGACTTTCCCGTGCGCGTGCCGGTGATCGACATCCACACGGTGGGCGCGGGCGGCGGATCGATCGCCATGGTCGACTCGGGTGGCGCGCTTCGCGTCGGTCCGCGCAGTGCCGGCGCCCAACCCGGGCCGGCCTGCTACGGCAGCGGCACCGACCTGACCGTCACCGACGCGAACCTGCTGCTCGGGCGTCTCGATCCGGCGTATTTCTTCGGCGGCAAGATGGCGCTCGATATCGAGCGCGCGCGCGCAGCGGCCGCGCCGGTTGCGGCGGATCTGAAGCTGTCGGTCGCTGAGTTGGCGGAAGGCGTGGTGCGTGTCGCCAACGCGAACATGGAGCGCGCGATCCGGGTGGTGTCTGTGGAACGCGGTCACGACCCGCGCGACTTCTCGCTGCTCGCGTTTGGCGGTGCCGGCGGCATGCACGCCTGCGAGATCGCCGACGCCCTCGAGATGAAGACCGTCATCGTCCCCCGCCAGGCCGGCGTGTTGTCGGCGCTCGGCATGCTCGTGGCGGATGTGACCAAGGACTACTCGGCCAGCGTGCTGCAGCGGGCAAACGAGCTCACGTCGAAGCAGCTGGACGCGCGATATCAGCCGTTGCTGAAACAGGCGGCGCGCGATTTGGCTGTGGAAGGATTCGCGGGATCGAAGGCGAAATGCACGCGGTGGATCGACGTGCGCTACGTCGGCCAGTCGTACGAGATCACGCTGCCGTACGCGCCGGGCTATCGTGCGGCGTTCGACACGGTGCACGGCAAGACGTACGGTTACTCGAACAAGGATCGCCCCGTTGAAGTGGTGAACATTCGCGTGGTGGCCGCCGGTCTCGCCGCCAAGCCGCGACTGCCGCGGGCGAAGAATCTGAAGGCGAGCACGCCGACGCCGGCGGCGATCCGGCCGGCGCGGTTCAACGGCAAGTCGTGGAAGACGCCGACGTATCAGTGGGAACAACTGGCCGCCGGGGCCCGCGCGCGCGGGCCGGCGGTGATCATGGGCGCGGAAGCGACAGCCGTCATTCCGCCGGGATGGGCGTTTCACGTTGATCGAATGGGGAATGTGATCTGTGCGCGTACATCCCGTTGAGTTTGAGGTCTTCAAGAACCTGTACCTCGCGATTGCCGAGGAGATGGGCGTCACGCTGTGCCGCACCGGCTTCTCGCCCAATATCAAGGAGCGGCTCGACTACTCGTGCGCCGTCTACGACGCCGACGGCGAGACGATCGCGCAGGGCGACCACATGCCCGTGCATCTCGGCGCGATGCCGCTCTCGGTGCGCGCGGCCATCGACGCGGTCGACATGCGTCCCGGCGACATCGTTGTCCTGAACGATCCGTTCCAGGGCGGCACGCATCTGCCGGACATCACGCTGGTGTCTCCTGTGTTCGTTGGCGCAAGAGACAAGAAGCCGACTTTCTATGTAGCGAACCGCGCGCATCACTCGGACGTGGGCGGCATGAGCCCGGGCTCGATGCCGGTGGCGCGCGAGATCTATCAGGAAGGCCTGATCATCCCGCCGATCCTGCTCGCGCGCGGCGGCGAGATCGTGAAAGACGTCTGGTCCCTCATCCTGTCGAACGTGCGCACGCCTGACGAGCGTGAAGGTGACCTGTCGGCGCAGATCGCAGCCAATCGCGTCGCCGAGCGTCGCCTGCTCGACGTGGTCCGCAAGTACGGCAAGGCTCGCGCCGTCGGCTATGCGCGCGCGCTGCAGGACTACACCGAGCGCGTCGTGCGCGCGGCCATCGCGAAGATTCCGAACGGCGTGTACGAATTTGCGGACGCGCTCGACAACGACGGTTTCCGCGACGTGCCCGTGGCGATCAAGGCGAAGCTGACGATCAAGGGCGCGCACGCCACCGTGGACTTCACTGGATCCGATCCGCAGGTCGAGGGCAGCGTGAACGCGAACTTTGCGATCACGCTGTCGGCGTGTCTCTACGCGTTCCGCTGTCTCGTCGAGGAAGACGTGCTCTACAACGCCGGTGTGGCCCGGCCGCTCACCGTGATCGCGCCGGCCGGCTCCATCGTCAACGCACTGCGGCCGTCGGCGGTGGCCGGCGGCAACGTCGAGACATCGCAGCGCATCACAGACGTTGTGCTGGGCGCGCTCGGTCGCGCGCTGCCGGATCGATTGCCGGCAGCGAGCCAGGGCACGATGAACAACATCACGCTGGGTGGCGAGAGCCTGCGGCGCGACGCGAACGGGCGCGCGGTGCCGTTCGCGTACTACGAGACGATGGGCGGCGGCATGGGCGGGCGCAAAGGGCTCGATGGCCTCAGCGGCGTGCATACGCACATGAGCAACACGCGCAACACGCCCGTCGAGGCGATCGAGCACTACCTGCCGGTCCGCATCACTCGCTACGGCTTGCGGCAGCAGAGCGGCGGCGCCGGTCTGTGGCGCGGCGGCAACGGCATCGTCCGTGAATACGAGATGCTCACGGACACGTCGGTCACGCTGTTGTCCGATCGCCGAGAGCGGCCGCCGTACGGCGCCGAAGGCGGCGCGCCGGGCGCGTGCGGTCGCAACACGCTGATTCGGGACGGCAAGTCGCAGCGACTGCCGGGCAAAGTGCAGATGACGTTGAAGGCCGGCGACCGGCTGCGCATTGAAACACCAGGAGGCGGCGGCTATGGCAAGCGCAGTACGTAGCGGGCTCTTCGGCTGGTGGCACGAGGGCGACGACGCCGCGCACAAGGCGCTCATTGCGGCGTCCCTGGGGTGGATGCTCGACGCGTTCGACGTGATGCTCTACGCGCTCGTGCTGAAGTCGTTGATGGCGGACCTGCATCTCGACTCGGCGACCGCCGGCTGGGTCGGGTCGGTGACGTTGCTCGCGGCTGCCGCCGGCGGACTGATGTTCGGCGTCATCGCGGATCGTCTGGGGCGCACGCGCGCGCTGATGCTGAGCGTGCTGCTGTATTCGATCTTCACCGCCGCGTGCGGATTCGCGCAGTCGGCCGTGCAACTCGCAATATTCCGCATCTTCCTCGGCATCGGCATGGGCGGCGAGTGGGCGAGCGGCGCGGCGCTCGTGTCCGAGACCTGGCCCGATCGCGTGCGCGGCCGCGCGCTGGGGTTCATGCAGAGCGCGTGGGCCGTCGGTTATGCGATGGCCGCGCTCGTGAACTTCCTCGTGCAGGATGTGGCCGGTCTCAACTGGCGGTACGTGTTCTTCGTGGGCGTGCTGCCGGCGTTCGCGACGCTGTGGGTGCGCAAGAGCGTGGAGGAGCCGGCCCTCTGGAAGCGGGCGCAGGCCGAGCCGAAGAAGATCACCGCACGTGAGGCCATGGGCGGGAAGATGCTGCGCGTCACGGTGGCCCTGACCGCGATGAACGCGTGCTGTCTGTTTGCCTACTGGGGATTCAATTCGTGGATCCCCACGTATCTGTCCTCGCCGTCGTCGCAAGGCGGCATGGGGTTCACCAACAGGGCCATGTCGGGCCTCGTGTTCGTCAATCAGATCGGCATGTGGTTCGGCTACATCACGTTCGGGTTCATCAGCGATGCCACCGGACGCAAGCGCGCCTACGTCGTGTACCTGCTGTTGGCCGCCGTGCTCGTGTGGGCGTACACGTCAACGCGCAATCCGTGGATGCTGCTTGTGCTGGGTCCGCTCACGGCGTTTTTCGCGACGGGTTACTTCAGCGGATTCGGCGCCGTCACCGCGGAGCTGTATCCGACGGCGGTGCGCGCCACAGCCCAGGGCTTCACCTACAACCTCGGCCGCATCGTGTCGGCCGCCGCGCCGTGGCTCGTCGGCGACTTCGCGAAGGCGAATGGCTATCCGGCCGCGTTGCAACTCGCCGCCACGGCCTTCCTGTTCGCGGCCGCGTGCTGGCTGTGGATTCCGGAAACGAAAGGTCGAACTATTACTTCGTAATATGCGTCACCGAACCCAGCAGGTAATGCAGGGTCACCGTGTCGCCGGCCGACATGTCGCGGGGAACGGCTTCGTCGCCGACACGGGCGTGCCGGATCTCTCCTTCATCGTCCTCCGGGTCGGTCCAGAACACGTCGAGGGACACCTGGCCGTGTATCGAGACAGGCTGAATGCGGCGAACAACGGCGGTGCGAGTGCCTTTGAGCATGAGGAATCAGTATGATCGAACAAAGGAGCCAGACATGACAACGAAGTTGAAGACTTCACTGCGCCAGAGCGCGCTCGTGATGATGTGTGTGGCGGCTGTGGCCGTCGCTGCCGTTCGCCCGATTCAGGCCAATCAGGATGCGTTACCGAAGGCCGCCGACCTGCTGGCGAAGAGCGTGGCGGCGATGGGCGGCGCCGACGCGTTCAAAGCCATCAAGTCCATTCGCGCGAAGGGCACGTTCGAGATGCCGGCCCAGAGCATCACCGGCACGGTTGAGCTGATTCAGGCGCGACCGTCGCTCATGCGCATGACGATCGATATCCAGGGCATCGGGCAGGCGGATCAGGGATTCGACGGCAAGGTCGGCTGGTCGATCGACCCGATGAGCGGCCCGTCGCTACTCACCGGCAAAGCGCTGGCCGACGCCAAAGCCGAGGCGCTGTTCGACGGCGCGTTGTTCGGATCCGACTACGTGAAGGAAGCGACCACGCTCGAGAAGACGAAGTTCGGTGAGCGCCCCGCCTACAAGATCAAGCTGGTCACCACCTTCGACACCGAACGCACGCTCTATCTGGACGCCGAGTCGTATCTGATCATCGGCAGCGAATCGGTCTCCGAAACGCCGATGGGCGCGATGCCGACCACCACCAGCACGGGCGACTACAAGAAGTTCGGTCTGCTCATGCAGCCGACCACGCTCGTACAGACCGCGATGGGCTTCGATCAGGTCGTCCGCATGACGTCGTTCGAGTACGACGTCGTGGCCCCGACAGCGTTCGACCCGCCCGCGGCCGTCAAGGCGCTGATTAAGTGATTTCCCCTCAGAGCCGGTAGCCCGATGCGCCGGCTTCTGTTTTTCCTTCTGTGCGCCGCCGCGGTGTCTCCCATCACGGCGGCGCAGTCGTCTCAGCCCGCACCCACCGTGGGCTTGGCGCTGTTCGACGAAGTCTGGAAGACCATCAACGACTCTTTCTACGACCCGGCATTCGGCGGCCTCGACTGGGCCGGCGTGCGCGACGAACTCCGGCCGAACGCCGCCGCCGCATCCTCCACCGACGCCGCACGCGTCGTCATCAACGAGATGCTCGGACGGTTGAAGCGTTCGCACTTCGCCCTCTTGTCGGCCAGCGCAACCGCAGACGATGACATGGTGCTGAAGGGGGAGGCGACGGTCGACATCGACGTGCGCGTCGTGGACGGCGAGGTCGTGGTGACCGCGGATCGCAATCGCACGGCGGCGGGGCCTGCCGGTTTGATGGGGCAGCGCATCGTCGCGATCGACGGCCGCAGCGTCGCGCCCGTGGCGGGGGCGACGCCGCTGGTGTCGTGGCGCCGCGCGAATGCGGCGCTGCACGGCGTGAGTGGATCCATTGCGGTGATCGAGTTGGCGGGCGGCCGCCGCGTGAATGCGACTCGCCGCGTGCCGCAGGGAACGCCGGTGCAGTTCAGCAATTTGCCGTCGATGCGCGTGCGCGTGGATCAGTACATGGCGCAAACGCCGGCCGGCCGCGGCGTCGGTGTCATCGGGTTCAACATCTGGATGGCGCAGGTGGACCAACCGATTGCCGACGCGGTCGATACGTTTCGCGGAACCGCCGGACTCATCTTCGATCTGCGTGGGAATCCCGGCGGACTCGCCGCGATGATTTCAGGCGTGGCGGGCCATGTGCTCGAGCGCGCCGACCTGCTCGGCTCGATGCGCACACGGCAGATTCCCCAGTTGAAGTTCGCCGCGAATCCGCGCACGTCCACCCGGG
>CAYHEX010000041.1:14041-17952 GCA_964355365.1 uncultured Solibacteraceae bacterium
ACACGGCAGATTCCCCAGTTGAAGTTCGCCGCGAATCCGCGCACGTCCACCCGGGATGGTCGCGCCGTCGCGCCGTTTCGCGGTCCTGTCGCGATCATCGTCGACGAGATGAGCGCGAGCGCGACAGAGTGTTTTGCCGGCGGCTTGCAGGACCTTGGCCGTGCCCGTATCTTCGGCCGCACGTCCATGGGACAGGCGCTGCCCGCGTCAACGAAGCGCCTCGCCAACGGCGACGTGCTCGAGTACGTCATCGGCGATTTCGTCACGTCGACCGGGCGCAGCCTCGAGGGCCGCGGCGTTGTGCCCGATGAGATTCAACCGCTGTCGATCGCCTCACTCCAGGCCGGCGTCGACGATCCGCTCCGCGCCGCACTCGCGTGGATTGACCGGGAATCCGGCAGGATCCGTTAGTAAGTTGTTTTGCCTTGTGTGGGGTTGTTTGCTAGACTCGGCGCACCTGCTGAAGCACGTGCTCCCTTCCTCGTGACAAGTACGTTCGAAGGTTGAGTTTCAGTTCTGAAGAAAAAGTTCGGAGAATTTTACAAATGGAGCAGCGACCGCTGCGTCTTGGCGACATCGTAGACGACTACTGTCCGCGCGAACGACGCATTACCAATCATGCCGTTGTGGTCATGACCGGGGATGACATTGCTCAAACCCGGTGCGCGGCCTGTGACGCCGAGCATCCCTACAAACATGGCAAGACGCCGGCCAGAAAGAAGAAGGACGGCAGCGCGCTCTATGACGAAGTGCTCGCGGGTGTGTTGAAACCCAAGCACGTCGTGCACGAGGTGACTGACGCGGTCGAAGTGGTCGCCGAGGCGGTCGCGCAAGCGGAAGTGGCGGTGATGGATGCGTTACCGGCACCCGCGCCGGAGCCCGAGCCGGAACCCGAACCCGTCGCGGCTGCGTGGGGGCATCGCCCGTTGATCCGCGCGCAGTTGCCGCGAATCGACGGCCAGTTGCCGGTCGTGCCGCGTGCGCTCCCGGAATTCACCGTGCGCCAGCAGGGCTCTCGCGGCTACGGCCAGCCCGGTCACTCGAACGGTCACTCAAACGGCCAGTCGCGCCGTGGTCAGGGCGGTCAGGGGCAAGGGCACAACAATCAACGCAACGGCCAGGGCAATGGCCACGGCGGCGGCCAGGGGCGTGGCGGCCGCGACCAGAACGGCCGGCCTCAGGGCCGTTCTCGCCACTCGCGCTAGCGCGTTCCCTCATACAATCGTTACCGCATGGCAGTCCTGACCGGCAAAGTGGGTTTGATCGTTGGTGTCGCCAACAAGCGTTCGATCGCGTGGGCCATTGCGCAAGCGGCCGATGCGGAAGGCGCGAAGCTGGTCATCACGTACCAGGGTGAACGCCTCGAAGAGAACGTGCGCGACCTCGCCGCCTCGTTGCCGGAGGGCGCCGATCCGCTCATCCTCCCGTGTGATGTGACGAGTGACGAAGAGATCGATGCGGTGTATGCCGCGATTGCCGCCAAGTACGGCGGCGTTGATTTTCTGGTGCACGGCACCGCGTTCGCGGATCGCGAAGATCTTGCGCGGCCGTTCTACGAGACATCGCGCGCCGGTTTCGCGAAGGCGCTCGACATCAGCGCGTATTCCCTCGTGGCGCTCACACGCCGGGCGGTGCCGATGATGGAAGCCCGCGGCGGCGGCAGCATTGTGACGCTGAGTTACCTCGGCGCCACGCGCGCCTTCACCAACTACAACGTGATGGGCGTGGCGAAAGCCGCGCTCGAGTCGTCGGTGCGCTATCTGGCCGCCGACCTCGGCCCCAAGAACATCCGCGTGAACGCCATCTCGGCCGGTCCGATCAAGACGCTGGCCGCATCGGGCGTGTCGGGTTTCTCGAGCATCCTGCAGGTGTATCGCGATCGCGCGCCGCTCCGACGCACCGTCGAAACCAGTGAAGTGGCCGATGCGGCGATCTTTCTGCTTGGCCCCGCCGGCCGCGCCGTCACCGCCGAAGTGCTCATGGTGGACGGCGGCTATCACGCCATCGGCGTGTAGCGGAGCGTCCAGTTCGGCCGAGACACGCGCGGTTCTCAGTTCCGTCGTCCCAGGGTCCCGCGTTCCAAAGTTCCGAGTTCGCCTCGGTCCCGCGTTCGATCGGTCCGGTTCATTCAGTTCCGGCCTTGAACCTAGGACGACGGCGAACGTGGAACCCGGGACGGGGAACCGCGGACGACACGACAGCGAAATCAAAGCGCGCGCTCCAACCGAAGCCAGGTCGGCGGCATCCGTGTGGCTTTCAGCAGACCGTGCAGTTTGCGGTGGCCACCGACAAGACCAGCGGCGAAGTGATCAAGCTCGACGTGACGCTGAATGTCGTGAAGTAGCCGCCGCATCCCTCGGGGATGCCGGGTCTGATCGGACCCCGGGACCGAAAGGGAACCCGGAACCTGGGACGCGGGACCTGGGACGACACTACAGGGAACTGAAAACCGCTCAGCTGCGCTTGTAGTACTCCGTCTGATACTTCTCGATCAGTTCCTTCATCTCAATCGCATCGCCCTTGGTGTGCCCGTGGCACACGCCGGGATCTTCGCCACCGCTCGACTCGATCGTCACGTCCGAGAAGAAGAGATGTGTGTCGATCTCGATCGACGCGATGTGCGCGATGTGAATCGACTCCTCGTTCTTGCCAATCAGGCGCCGCTTCCGCAACGTGACGCTGGTGGGCGAGACCTCCACTTCCGCCGGAAACCAGAAGTTGCCGCGTGTGAGCCGGCTTGCGCGGAAGATGCGGGACTCGGTCGCCATAAGCACGATGGTAAGCTAACTCCCCGCTGGAGTGCCCCAGGAAGCTTGACGTGACACGCACCCTCCTCACTGGCGCCGATCTGGTTCTGCCGGATCGTGTGGCCACCAACCACACCCTCGTTATCGAAGATGGGCGCATCGCCGAGATCAGTACCGGTCTGCGCACGGTGGCCGCTGGTGAGCAGCGCATCGATCTCACCGGCCACGTGATCGTCCCCGGCTTCGTGGACGTGCACGTGCACGGCGTGCTCGGCCGCGATGTGCAGGACGGTGCGGGATCGATCGCGGCCATTGCCGCGGACCTGCCGCGCTTCGGCGTGGTGGCGTTCTGTCCGACCACCGTGGCGTGCTCGCCCGAAGACCTCGCGATCGTGCTGGCCGAAGTGCGCGCGCTGCGTGCGGCGCCGACGCGCGGATCGGCCCGCGTCCTGCCCGCGCATCTCGAGAGCAATTTCATCAGTCCGGACTACGCCGGCGCGCAGCCCAAAGGCTGCCTGCGGCAGCCTTTGGGGTCCAGGGTCCAGAGTCCTGCGTCCAGGGTCGGTGGTTCGGGGTCCAGAGTCCAGAGTTCCGCCGACTTTACGGCCGAGGACGTCATGTCCGTGATCTTCGGCTTCCGTCCTGATGTGTCCATCATGACGATCGCGCCGGAGCTGGCGAATGGCTTCGACTTCGTCCGCTCGCTCGCTCAGGCCGGCATCATCGTGTCGATGGGCCATTCGGCGGCCAACTACGAGCAGGCACTCGAGGCGATCGCGGCTGGTGCGCGGCACGCCACCCACCTCTTCAACCGCATGACGCCGATGGGGCATCGCGACCCCGGCATGGTCGGCGCCGTCCTGAGCAGCGAGGACGTGGCCGCCGAGCTCATCTGCGACGGACGTCACGTCCACCCGGCCGCTATGCGCGTGGCGATGGCCGCCAAGTCGCCCTCGCGGGTGATGGCGATCACGGACGGCACAGCTGGCTCGGGCCTCCCTTGGGGCTCCACGGCTCGGCTGGGCGGCCGCACGATCACCGTGGAGGACGTGGCCCGCCTTGAGGACCGCACGATGGCAGGCAGCGTGCTGACGATGGATCGGGCATTCGCGTGTTTGGTGGGCCAGGCGGGCGCCGGGCTGGTCGATGGGGCCCGCATGTGCG
>CAYHEX010000041.1:18052-19853 GCA_964355365.1 uncultured Solibacteraceae bacterium
GCGTGTTTGGTGGGCCAGGCGGGCGCCGGGCTGGTCGATGGGGCCCGCATGTGCGCCACGACCCCGGCCAGCGAACTCGGTCTCCAGGGCCACGGCGTCCTCGCAACCGGGGCCGTGGCTGACGTCGTCGTCCTGGATGCCAATCTCGCGGTGCGCCAGACCTGGATCGGCGGCCATCTGGCGTTCAACAATTTGAGCCGTTCGGAGTGAACCTTCCCCCTATGTCTCTCGTCCGACAGGGCATGTCGATCACCAAACTCACATTTGCTGTCCTGGTTGGGGCCACTGTGGTGGGCTCAACCGCGTGCCGGATGAATGTGGACACGCAGGCGTTCATCGAGCGCGAGGAGAAGCGCTTCACCGCCGACGCGATGGTCGATCTCAATGTAAGCACGTTCGACGGATCGGTCGAGATCCGGTCCTGGGATCGCGGCGACGTGCTGGTGGAAGTGGAGAAGCGCGGTCAGGACAAAGACGCGGTGTCCAAGATCACCGTGACGTCGGACCAGAAGGGCAACCGGATTTCCGTTGAGGCGCTGCATTCAGGCCGCACCACGATGATTGGCATCGGCCACTTCGTGTCCACGAGCGCGCGCCTCATCATCAGTGTGCCTCGCAAGTGCAACATCACCGCCCGCACAGGCGACGGCACGATCACGCTCGATCGCGTGGAAGGCAAACTCGATCTTCGATCCGGCGACGGATCCATCAAAGTCATCGAAGGCAAGGGTGATCTCATGGTCGAAACGGGCGACGGCACGCTCACGCTCGACGATGTGGCTGGGCATGTGGAGGCGCGGACGCGTGATGGCAGCGTGCGGGTCAGCGGCACGCCCGGCGCGCTGCGGGTGCGGACCGGCGACGGTTCGGTCTCGTTGCGCATTCGCGACGGCGCGCAGATGACGGAAGACTGGATGGTGGACACGGGCGACGGCTCCATCACCGCGGAATTGCCTGCCGGCTTCAACGCGATGGTCGATGCGGATCCCGGCTCCGACGCCCGCGTGCACAGCGATTTCACGTTTACGAATGCCAGCGGCGCCAACATCAGCGGCAAGTCGCGCGAGCGCGGCCCGGTGTCGGGTCAACTGGGCACGGGCGGCAAGCGCTTCACGCTCCGCACCGGCGACGGCACGATCCGGATTACAAACTACTGAACGCCTGATCGCGTTCGCGGCACTTGCTGCAGCGCCCGCACGGCCGATCGCCGGCCTGCGGGTTCATACACGACAGCGTCAGGTTCAGTGGCACACCCAGCTGCCGGCCCAGGCGGATCACGTCGGTTTTGTGCAACGCCGCGAGCGGCGCGGCCACCTTCAATGGATGCGCCAGGCCCAGTGACAGCGTGTGACTCATGGCGTCGAAGAATTCCGTGGTGGCATCCGGAAACGGATTGCCGGCCAGCGCGCCGAGCGCGAGCCGGTTGATCTTCAGGCGCGCGCAGAGCGTGGCCGCTTTCGAAATCAGGACGATGTTGCGGCCTTCAAGATACACAGCGCGATCGGGCGTGTCGTAGGCCGGCGGCGTGCCGGTCACCGCCCAGTGTGATGGCGGGTAGACCTCGCGCATATCGACCGTGAGCGTGATGACCGGCGCCACGCGACCCGCGAAGGGCGGCGCCGCCAGCAACCGTGCGATCGTCCTCGCTTCGGCGTCGTCCCACGCCATGCCGGTGCGTACGTGGATGGGCTGCGCGCCGCGCTGCACGTCGCCCGGCGCGGATCGCCCCTCGGGGCTGCCTTCGAGCTCGCGCGCGAGCAGCACCGCGCTGTCGAGGCCTCCCGAGACGAGCACTGCGGCC
>CAYHEX010000042.1:0-19725 GCA_964355365.1 uncultured Solibacteraceae bacterium
GCATCGAAGCGAATCAGGCGAAGATCGATGACAACCTGCACAAGAGCCTGATGCTGGTCACGGCGCTCAATCCGCACATCGGCTACGACAATGCCGCGAAGATCGCGAAGAAGGCCCACCACGACGGCACCACGCTCAAAGAGGCGGCTGTGTCGCTGAATCTGCTCACCGCCGAGCAGTTCGACGCGTGGGTCGACCCGATGAAGATGACGCAGCCCGGCGACTAGCCTGACGCGAGGCGCGGTGGAGGTGTGATGACACATCATCATTCCCTGGGGCCGGACGAGTCGGTTGCCGTGCTCGGATCGCACGCGACCGACGGCCTGTCCGTGGATGAGGCGGCGGCGCGCCTGCAGCGGTTCGGCCCGAACGCCCTGCCCGAGACGCCGCCGCCCAGTCTACTGGCGGTGTTCGCCGCGCAATTCAAGAGTCCGCTGATTTACCTGCTGTTGGGGGCCGCCGTCATCGCGGCGGTCATCGCCCACGCCAGCGACGCCGCGGTCATCCTGATTGTCGTCCTGCTCAACGCCGTCATCGGCACGGTCCAGGAAGGACGCGCGCATCGTTCGCTGGCCGCGCTGCGAAAGCTCGCGACCGTGACATCGCGCGTGGTGCGCGGCGGCGCCGAGTCGGTGGTGCCGGCGCACGACCTCGTGCCCGGCGATGTCATCGCGCTCGAGGCCGGCGACGCCGTGGCCGCCGACGCGCGGCTGCTCGGCGGCGCCGCCCTGCACATTGCCGAAGCGGCGCTGACCGGCGAGTCGGTGCCGGTGTCCAAGCACCTGCTGCCGCTCGCGTCCGACACGCCGCTCGCCGACCGACGCAACATGGTCTATGCGGGCACGCACGTTACCGCCGGGCGCGCACGCGCGGTCGTCGTGGCCACGGGACTCAACACCGAGATCGGCCACATCGCGACGCTCACCGAAGGCGCCGTCGAACCGCCCACCCCGCTCGAGCGTCGCATCACCGAGTTCGGCCGCTACGTCATGGTGGCCGCCGCGGCCATCTTCGTCGTCGTCATCGGCGTCGGCCTGCTGCGCGGGTTGCCCGCCGCCGAGATCGTGATGATCGCCATCAGTCAGGTCGTCGGCATGATTCCCGAAGGCCTCCCGGTGGCGATGACGGTCGCGCTCGCCGTGGGCGTGCAGCGCATGGCGCGGCGTCAGGCCGTGGTGCGGCGTCTGGCTGCGGTGGAGACGCTCGGCTCGACGACCGTGATCTGCAGCGACAAGACCGGCACGCTGACACGCAACGAGATGACGGTGACGTCGCTGTGGCTGCCGTCAGGCCGCGCCATCGACGTGACCGGCGTGGGCTACGACCCCGCGGGGCAGCTGCTCGAGAACGGCCAGGCGGGTGCCGCCACCGACGATCTCGAGACGTCGTCGCTCATTGAAGCGGTGGTGTTGTGCAACGACGCGCAGTTGACGGGGCCAACCGATGCGGAGCCACGCTGGGTGCCGATCGGCGATCCGACCGAGGTCGCGCTGCTGACCCTCGCGATCAAAGCGGGCCTGGTGCCGGCGGACGTCCGCGCGCGATGGCCTCGCCGCGCGGAGATGCCGTTCGACTCTGCAACGAAGATGATGGCGACCGAACACCACGGCGCTTCGGGCTCGCGCGTCATCATCAAAGGCGCGCCGGAGGTCGTGCTGAACCTCTGCGGCTCGGCTGTCGCCGATGCGCCGGCGGTTCGCGCTGTGGTGGAGGGCATGGCCGCGCGCGCACTGCGGGTGCTCGCCGTTGGTGTGATCGACGGTGGCCGGATCGCGGGCGGCGATGGCGCGATGAGCTTCTCCGGTCCGGTGACGCTGCTCGGCCTCCTCGGAGAAATCGACCCGCCGCGCGCGGAGGTCAAGGAAGCGGTTGTGCGCTGCCAGGCGGCCGGGATCCGCCCGGTCATGGTGACGGGCGATCACCGTGCCACGGGGTTGGCAGTGGCGCGCGCCCTTGGCATCGCGCGCGAAGGTGACGAGACGGTGGACGGGCGCGAACTCGAGGCGATGCCGGACGCGGAACTGGCCGACCGCATCCAGCGCATCTCGGTGTTTGCGCGTGTGCATCCCGCGCAGAAGCTCCGCATTGTGCAGGCCTACCAGGCCGGAGGTCACGTGGTCGCGATGACCGGCGATGGCGTGAACGACGCGCCGGCGCTCGCCACGGCCGACGTCGGCGTGGCCATGGGCCTGTCCGGAACTGAAGTGGCCAAACAGGCGGCGAATATCGTGATCGGCGACGACAATTTCGCATCGATCGTCGCCGCCGTGGAAGAAGGGCGCGTCGTCTACCGCAACATCAAGAAGGTGGTGCTGCTGCTGTTTTCCACATCGGCGGCAGAAGTGCTCGTGCTCCTGCTGGCGATGGTGTTCGGGTACCCGCCGCCGTTTGCGGCGGTCCAGATTCTCTGGAACAACCTGGTGACCGAGGGCCTCATCACCGTGAACCTCATCATGGAACCGGCCGAGGGTGACGAGATGCAGCGCCCGCCGATTGCCCGCGATGAGCCGCTGCTGACGCGCCTGCTGCTGATGCGGATGGCCGTCATGGCCCCGGCGATCGTGGTCTCGACGCTGGGCTGGTGGGTGTTTCGCTTGTCGGCCGGCGTGCCCGAGGCGCAGGTGCGCACGGAGACGTTCACGCTGCTGGCGATCTGCGAGTGGTTTAACGTGCTCAGCTGCCGATCCGAAACGCAATCGGCGCTGAGTTTGACCGTGTTCCGCAATCCGTGGCTGCTTGGCGGACTGGCGCTGGGCAACCTGCTGCAGGCGGCGGTCGTCTTCTGGACGCCGCTCGGGCGGGTGTTTCACACGGTGCCAATCGGTCTGTCCGAGGTCCTTCTGTTAGCTGTGGTCGGCAGCCTCGTGCTGTGGCTCGAAGAGGCGCGCAAGTTCGTCGTGCGCCGTCGCCAGCGCCGCGATGACGCAGCCCGTCGACTAGTCGAGTACGATTGCCGCGCCGATGGATGACGCGCAAACCAGCTGGCGCCGGCCAGTGCACGCCATCCGGCGCCTGCTGATTCGCCCACATCGCGACGTTCGCCTGGCGCTCATTGTCTGGGGCACGCTCGCGGCGATCTGCCTGGCCTCCGGCCCGCTGCTCGGGCGGTTCGGTTGCTACGGAGAAGTGCGCTACTGGCTCACGATCTGGGGCACCGGTCTCGACGTGTACCAACTGCCGCTGGGCGTCGATTACCCGCCCCACACGCTGGTCTTCTTCTCACCGCTGCTGTTGTTTCCCGCGCACTACGGGGCCACCCTGTTCGCCGTCCTCAACGTGCTGGTCTGCATTGCTGCCGCATGGTCAATCGTGGCGCTGACCAGCGGTTACGCCGGTTTGTCCCTGTCGCGACGCGAACGTCTCGCGTACGTGCTGATGTTGCTGGTGTGGTCGCCGACGCGCGTCGGCATCTGGGCCGGCCAGACATCGCCCGCCATGATCCTCTGTTGTTGCCTCGCACTGCGCCTCTCGGCATCCCAGCCCGTCCTGGCCGGGTTGCTCCTGGGCGTGGGGGCCAGCAAGCCGCACATCGCACTCGGTTTCTACCTCATGGCGGTGTACTGCCGGATGTGGACGACGGTCGCCATCGCCGTCGCCACCGTGTCGAGTGCCGTGCTCGCGTATGCGTGGTCGGTGGCCCGATCGCCCGTGGAAGTCATGGCGCAGTACATCTCCACGCTGTTCAGCGTTTACAGCGGACCGCGGTTCTACCGCGGCGAGGTGGATCTGCGACCGCTCTTCGTCGACTTGATCGGTTTCGGTGAGTACCAGATTGGCGAATCGCTGTACCTGGCGACGATGCTGGTGACCGGTGTCGCGCTGTTGTGGCTCGCCTGGCGGGTCAGGAACCGCTTCAGCGCCGCGGTGTGGGTGCTTGCGGCTGGATTGACCTGGACCACCGCGTTCCTGCCGGTCAACCGGTACGGCGTGACGTTGATCGCCCCGACCGTGCTGCTCACGCTGTGGCGACCGAACGTGAGCCGGTTCATGCTCAACGTCATCGCCGTGGTCATCGCGGTGATCGTCGCAGACCTGCCGACGCTGGCGCGGCACGGAATGCTCAGCTATCTCCCTGCGCCGATCGCCCACCTGGCGCCGCACATCCACTACTTCGACCGGTTCGTGATCGGCGCCTGCCTCGTGATTTCGTTCACGGCGCTGGTCCGCGCGAGCCGCGCGGTGCCTAACGCGTCAACAGCCGCTTGACGTCGTCGGGCATCGTCCCGGTGAGCTCCCAGCGGAGCAGTGACATGGGCACGAGGCCCGCGGCCGTGAATTCATCCATAAAGCGCTTCATCGTGAACGCGTCGCCGAGTTGACGCCGCCGCTCGGTGATCAGCTTGTCGGTGTCGAGCTTGCCAATCACGTAGCTCGTGCCGTACGCGGGTTGCTGCAGGTACAGATGCTGCTCGCCGCGCACGAGGTTGCCCTGCATGCTGAGCCAGCCGCGCGGCGTGTTGTCTGACGCGTACTGCGAGGCCTGCTCGAGCGTGAAGCGATTGCTCTGCATGTAGAGGTCTCCGAGTGCGCGTGCGGCGCGTTCCGCCACGAGGATGTAGATGAGTTCGCGCGAGCGCGGCCGCGCATCGAACATGCCGGCCTGCAGCATCAGTTCCTCGAAGGCGGTCGCGAAGCCCTCGGTGCGCGTCGCGAACAGGTTGTAGAGCTGCGCCACCTTGCGGATCGGACTCGGATGGCTCACGTTCGCCATCCAGCCTTTGTCGAACCAGTGGAAACCGTGCGTGCGCATCACGACCGGATCTCTGGCGTCCACTTCACCGAAGAACTCGCGCGGGCCTGGCGAGAAACTGCCCAGTCGCGACCGCAGGCCCGGATCCATATCGGGACGGATCGTGAGGATGTCATGGTCCTTCAGGAACGCCATGTATTCGTACACCGCCGCGCCGAATCGCTGGTCGTGCTCGGCGGCGGTGGCGATCGGCACCTGCAGCGGCAACTTCGCGTTCTTCCGTTCCTCGAGCGCGAGTGCCGCCGACGATCGCGCGAGTTCGCGTTCCATCAGCGTGACCTCGTCCTGCCACGTGTACGGCGCGAGCTGCACGTTCTTCAGGTACCAGTTGTAGTTGTCGATGCCGATGCCCGACGGGCCGGTCTTGCCGGCGGCCTGACTCTCGAGCCACGTGACCAGTGCGTCTGTTGCGTCCTTGGCCTTCTGTACCGTTGCCGAGAGGTCCGGCTGCGCACCGCCGAGCTTTGCCGCGAACGCCGCAAGGTCGGCGCTCTGCGACTTGATCCCCTTGATGCCGCAGGTCCACAGGTCCTGCTGATTGCCCGTGAGGTTCGTTCTCGCCTGTTCGAGCAGGCCCGAAATGGGCTGCAATCCCGCGCCGATCGCCGCCGCGTCAGCGGCCGACAGCGGGAACGTGTACTTCCAGAGATCCACGCCGCCCACAGCGAGCGGACCCTCACGTGCCGGCTGATCGCTTTCGTCCATGAACGCCGTGGCGTAGAACGCCGGGTTGTTCGCCCACGGTTTCAACACGCGGTGGTCGAAGTCGAGGCCGCTCATTTCGGCCCGGACCACGTAGTAGTCCACCTGTTGCGGAATCGGCCAGCTGGTCGGGTCAATGGCGGCCAGCCGGCTCGTCATGCCGGCCAGATCGCGCTGCTGCGCCGTCATCGCCGTGGCCGAGTAGTCCGGAACGCCGGCCACTCGCTTCGGCTGCTGAAACGTGCGCCACTCCGCAAAGAGCGCGGTCAGGTCCTCGTAGCGCGTGCTTCTGGCCGCCGGCGCGCTGGCCGGCGGGGTGCCGCATGCCGCGGCGACGGTGACGAGGGCGATGGCAGCAACGACGATGGCGGAGCGGAGCAAACGGCGCATGCGCGGACTATACTCCGGCCCATGATCGCCCCCCAACCCAGCCGCACGGCGGTGCGCGTCGCTTTGCGCCGGGCTGCGCACCAGATTCTCGACACGCCGCGGGTCTTCGAGGACCCGCTGGCGGTGCAGATGGTCGGTCGGCAGGTGGCGTGGGCGCTCCAGAAGACGCCGGCCAAGTTCGAGAGCCAGCTCGGTGCTCCAGCGCTGCGAGCGCTTCTTGCTGTGCGAAGTCGGATCGCCGAGGCGGCCCTCGCCAGGGCGATCGACACCGGCGTTCGTCAGTACGTCGTGCTGGGCGCCGGCATGGACACGTACGCGTACCGGCAGACCGTGCCTGGCCTGCGCGTGTTCGAAGTGGACCAGCCGGCGATGCAGGCATGGAAGCGGATGCGGCTCAAGGAAGTGGAGCTGGTCGAGCCCGACTCGCTCACCTTCGTGCCCGTCGACGTCGAGCAGCATTCACTGGTCGAAGCACTCGAACGCGCCGGTCTCGACCGCGCGCAACCCACGTTCTGCTCGTGGCTCGGCGTCGCGCCGTACCTCACAGACGCCGCCGTGTGGACGACCCTGCGAGCGGTCGCAGAGATCACGAAGGCCGGTGGCGGCATCACGTTCGACTACGTCGTCCCGGTGGAATCGCTGAACTTCTTTCAGCGCGCCAAGTTCGCCGTGCTCGCCGCGCGCGTGGCCGAAGCCGGCGAGCCGCTTCGAACCTTCCTGGATCCGGAGGCGCTGAAAGCGAAGCTGCTGGCACTCGGCTTCACGAAGGTCCGCGACCGCGGTCCTGACGCGCTCAACGAGAAATACTTCGCCGATCGTGCCGATGATCTGCGCGTCGGCGAGATGGGCCACGTGATCACGGCCTGGTCCAAGTAGAATCCCAAGGTGATTTTTCCCGCAATTCTCTGCTCTGTCCTTGCGCTTCAGGCGCCCACCGCCCAGGGCCCGGGCGCCCCGGCCTTTGCGATTCCTCGAATCGACCAGGCGGTCGTCGTCGACGGCCAGCTGAATGAGCCGGCCTGGCAGAAGGCCACTCGGCTGGCCGGATTTTCCGAGTACCGCCCGGTCGATGGCCAAAAGGCCAGCGAGCAGACCGAGGTACTGGTCTGGTATTCGCCGTCCGCGCTCCACTTCGGGATCGTCGCGCACGATTCAGCACCTGGATCGGTGCGCGCGACCAATGCGGATCGCGACAACATCGGCCTCGACGACTCGGTCCGCATCTTTCTCGACACGTTCAACGACCGGCGACGCGCGTTCATCTTCGGCGTCAACCCACTCGGCGTGCAGGAAGACGGCGTGCAGACCGAAGGCAGCTTCAACGCCGGCCGCATGTTCGGGATGAATGGCTCGGTGGATCTCAGCCCTGATTACCAGTTCGATTCCAAGGGACGACTCACGTCCGACGGCTACGTGGTGGAAGTGCGCATTCCGTTCAAGAGCCTTCGGTATCCGACGACGGCCGGCGCGAAATGGGGCGTGAACATCCTGCGGAAGACGCAGCGCACCGGCCGCGAAGATACGTGGACGGATGCACGTCGCGTCGCGAGTTTCCTCGCGCAATCCGGCCAGATGGAAGGCCTCGGAGAGATTCAGCGCGGCGTGGTCACCGAACTGCAGCCGTTTGTGACGGCGGCATCGAACGGCACGCGCGTGAGCGCCTCCGAGTTCTCGCGTCCGTCGCCGGACCTGAGCACGGGCGCCAATCTGCGGCTCGGGTTCACCAACACGTCGGTGGATGCCACGATCAATCCGGACTTCAGCCAGGTCGAGTCGGATGCGGCGCAGGTCACGCTCAACGAGCGATTCGCACTGTTCTACGCGGAGAAGCGGCCATTCTTTCTCGAAGGCATCGAGCTGTTCTCGACGCCGAATCAGCTCGTCTACACGCGGCGCATCGTGGATCCGATTGGCGGCGGCAAGATCACCGGCAAGAAGGGCAAGACGGGCTTCGCCGTGCTCTCCGCGCTCGACCAGGGGGGCACTCGTGATACCTGGTCGACCATCGCGCGCGTGCGCCGCGACGTCGGCGCCAATTCGCTGGCGGGCCTGACGTACACGGATCGCTCGAATCCCGACGGATCGAACCGCGTGGCGGCCGCCGATGCGCGCCTCGTGTTCAAGAAGCTGTATTACGTGCTCGGTCAGGTCGGCGGTTCGTGGACCGACAAGGCCGGCGCAACGACGCAGGCGCCGATGTTTCAGGCGGAAGTGGACCGGACCGCACGCGTCTGGGGTTTCAACTACCGGTTGTCGGGATTCGGCCGCGCGTTCGATGCGCAGTCGGGCTTTGTGCCCCGCAACAACATCGTTGAGTTCCGTGCGTTCAACCGGTTCAGCTACTACGGACCTCGCGGGTCGCTGCTGGAAACGGCGTCCATGTTCTTCGGCCCGTCGCGTCTGTGGACGTACGGCGACTTCGGCCGCCGCGGTCCGATCGAAGGCGGCGAGTCGGCCAATGCCAGCGCCACGCTGCGAGGGGGATGGTCCCTCAGCACCAACGTCGCGCGCGCGTTCGTGCACTTCGATCCGAGCGCCTATGCGTCCTACACGGTGGCGAAGGGCGCCGGCCAGTCTTCGTTCGTGCTACCGGGACAGGTCAGCAATTGGGGCGGTACCTACTCGGTGACGTCGCCGATCTTCGAGAAGATGAACGCCCGCGTTGAGTTCAAGACGGGCGGCACCGCGATCTTTGCCGAGGCCGCCGACGGCCGCGAGACGCGAGTCACGACCTCGCTGGGTCTGCGGCCGACATCGTCGCTGCGGCTCGAAGGGAGCTTCGTGCGGTCGCGCATCACACGCGACCGGACGGACACCGAGTTTGCGCGGTCCACGATTCCGCGGCTCAAACTCGAATATCAGCCGAAGCGCGCGCTGTTCTTTCGCATGATCACCGAGTATCGATCTGATCTGCGGTCGCCGCTGATCGACTCGCTGACCGGCGCGCCGCTGTATGTGGGCGGCGCCCTCGCTGGCGAGCAGCGGTTCCGCGGGCTGCGCGTCGACTGGCTCGCGTCGTTCAAGCCCACGCCGGGCACGGTGGCGTTTTTCGGCTACGGCGCGAGCCGCGAGCGCAATCGCGCGCTGTACGGCTCGGATAGCCTCGAGCGCACGTCCGATGGCTTCTTCGTGAAGCTCGCGTATCAGTTGAGGAAGTGATGGCGCCCTACACACGCGCAGAGTTCGATCAGCAGCGGGCGAAAGCTCGCAGCGTGTCGAAGGCACTGGGCCGGGTCACGGCGATCGCGGCTGTGACGCTCGGTGTGGGGCAACTGCTCGTGATCCGCCTGTTGGCGGGTCGCATCGTGAGGAGCAAAGAGCTCGCGTTCGAACTCGCGCTGTTCGTCACCTACATCGTGGTGGTGGGATTTCTTGTCTGGCGGATGGACCGTGAGGTCACCAACGCTCGACCGCGGTGTCCGCAATGCGGAAAACGGCTCAAGGCCGCCGCCGAAGACATCGCCGGCGCGACAGGGAAGTGCACGCATTGCGGTGGACAGGTGATCGCATAATTCGGACAGTCAACATGGGGGGCCATGGGGAACCATGGGGAAGATCAACACCAACACCAAACCAACAGGTTTTCAAAAAGCTCTTCGAAAAGCCGTCGGTGTTGATGTTGGTGTTGGTTTTCCCCATGGCTCCCCATGGCTCCCCATGTTGGTAGGCCTTGGGCTGACTCTGCCTACTTTGCGCCGACCGAGATGAAGCCCGCCCAGTAGAACGGGTGCCGCGAGGCGGAACGCTTCAGCAGCGTCATGGCCGCCTCGCGCAATGCCGCCGGCGCGCCGCCGGTGCGCGATCCGGATTTCAACAACCGCTGGTGGAACGCGATCATCAGATTCGTGGTGTTCGCCGAATCCACTTCCCACTGGCTGACGACGGCGGTGGACGCGCCGGAGGCGAAGAGCGACCACGACAGACCGATCACGCCCTCGCCGAAGCCGGTGCCGCCGCGTGCGGTCTGGCAGGCGGACAGCACCGCGATGTCGGCGGTGATGTCCATGTCGAGCAGTTCCCAGGCTTCAATGCGGCCGTCGGTCGTGTGGTCGCCGGCGTCGCCCTTGCGGTCCGGGGCGAGCATCAGATGTGAGTACATCGGATAGTTGTTCTCGAGCACGCCGTGTGTGGCCACGTGCAACACACTGGCTCGCGACACGAGTTGTCGCAGTGCCGCTTCGGTGGCGTCTTTGTCGACCAGCACTGAACTGCGCGACGCGCCGTAGAGGCGGCCGAGCGACCGCACCTCGCGGGCCGCTTCGGGCAGTCGCGCGCGGTTCACGCCGCGCTGGGCGCCGGGTTGTTCCGCCGTGGCGGCAGCGACGGCCGGGTCGCCGAGCGCCACCAGGAACGGCGCCTGAGCGGCACGGGAACTCCGCCGTTGTTCGAGCGCCGCGAGCGCGGTAATCGACGGCGTGTACGACACGCTGCGCTCTTCGATCAGGAAACGGCCGCGCGGTGTCTGCAGCGCTTGAAACGGCACTTGCCACAGCGGGCCGTCGGGGATCAGGATCACGTGCGTGACGCCGGCCAGCGTCGCGTCGACCTTGCCAAACAGCGCGCCGTAGAGCGCGCGCGCATTGGACGAGAACGCGAGGTCGCGCGTCGATATCTGGCGGGCGAAGCGCTCGGCGAGCGCCACGAGGGCCTTGGTGCCGAGCGCGATCCGCTCGGTGGTGACCACCGGCCCGTTGCTGCCGCGTGTGGCCACGTAGATCCACGCCACGTCATCGTCGAGCACGAATGTCACGATCGCGGTGCCGGCCGTGAGCACCGATGCGAGGCGGTCACGGGTGATCTCCGGCGTGTTGCCGCGCGCGAATCGGAGATCGGGTTGCGCGGCGTAGAGTTCGGCCCGAAACGCCTCGCGGGCGATGCGCGCCCGCGACACAGCGGCGTCGAGCTCGGCCACGCGCTTCGGATCGTGCTCCGGCTTGCCGGCCTCTTCATCCACGGCCTTCGACGCCAGCAGGACCGCAGTGGTCAGGCGCCGGTCTTCATCGCGCTGCGCCGGTGTGAGCCGGTCGGCCGGCAACTTGCCCGTCGTCAAGATGTCCACGAGGGCCCGCGCGCGCGCGTGGTCGATGTGAGCAAGCGCGTCGAAGGTCTTTCCCGCTCGCGCGTCCAGGGCGGCCAGGCCGTAGTACGGGCCCATGCGATCGGCCAGATAGCCCTGCTGCGCGCGCTGCCCGCCGGCCGCGAGCTGGCGGAGGTTCTCGATGGTCTCGATGGCGCGCTCGTAGTACGTGCCGGCCTCGGCGTCGTGGCCGAGCGCCGCGTGGATGCGGCCGACGGCCAGTTGAGCCTTCCAGAGCTGATTCAGCAGATGGCTCTCCGTCGCGAGCGCCACCGCCCGTTCGCCATATGGCACCGCTTCTTCGAGGCGATGGCGCGCTTCAAGGAGGCTCGCCATTTCCGTCAGGCTCTCGACCAGGCCGAGCCGGTCTCCCGCCGACTCACGCAGCGCCAGCGCGCGTCGCTGCGCGGCCTCCGCCGTGTCGAGCTTCCCTTCGGCGCGGTCGATGCTGGCGAGGATAAAGAGCGACGTCGCCATCCGCGTCGGATCTTCGATCTTCTCGGCCAACGCCAGCCCGCGCGTGAGGTACTGGCGGGCCAGCGCGACGTCATTGATCGTGGCGTACACCTGGCCAAGGTTGTTGTAGACGCTGGTGGCCAGCTCGTCCATCGCGTTGCGCTCGATCAGTGTCTTCGCGCGTTGGTAGTAGTCGATCGCCAGCGGATGGTCGCCCTGCTCGGCGTACACGCCGCCGATATTCGACAGCGTGTTGACGATCTCCGTCTGGGGCGCACCATTCTGCTGCTTGAGCGCGAGGCTCTCGGTGTAGGACTCGATCGCCCGCGCGCCCTGGCCCATGTCGTTGTAGCTGTTGCCGATGTTGTTGAGCACGCGGGCGATGGCGAGCGGATCGCCGGCCTGCCGGGCGAGCGCGAGCGAACGGACATGCGAGTCCATCGCGCCCTCGAGATCGCCCGTGCGGCGCTGCACATTCCCGAGGCCGTTCAGCGCCGCCTGCCATCCGGGCAGATGGTTGCTCGCGACCGATGCGCCCAGCGCCTGATCGAGGTGCGACTTGGCCTTCGGGAAATCACCCCGCGAGCCTTCCACCGCACCGAGGCCGAGCAACCCGTTGATCTCCGCGACCGGCTGCGCGTGGCGGCGGCCGATGTAGACCAATGCCGCGTAGGTGCGCTCGGCGGCCGTCAGTTCGCCATTCACACGGCGGTCCCTGCCCTCCTCCGCGAGCGCCGTCCGAAACGCCGCCGTGAGAATCTCGGGATGCGCCTGAACCAGCCCCGCACGCTCGGCGTCGGTGGCCGCGATGAACTGCGCGAGCAGCGCCCGATCCACGGCTGCCGGGGCCACCGCCGCGGCCGGTGTCTGCGCCGGCGTCTGCGATGCCGCAAGAGGCCGCAGACAGATGCACGCCGCCACCAGGACCGAACTGAAAATCGCTCGTGACATCACGCCGCCATTTCGTCGAGTTACTTTGCGCCGACCGAGATAAATCCCGCCCAGTAAAACGGATGACGGTACGCGGGATTCCTCAGGATCGTCAGCTCAGCCCCGCGCAGCGCCTCGGGCGTCGAGGTCTTCTTGCCGGGAGACATGAGTCGCTGGTGGAACGCGATCATCATGGAGGTGGTGCTCGCCGAATCGACTTCCCACTGGCTCACGACGGCCGTGGAGGCGCCGGCCGCGAACAGCGACCAGGACAGGCCGATGATGCCTTCGCCCCAGCCGTTGCCGCTGCCGGCTGTTTGACAGGCCGACAGCACCGCCAGTCGCGCGTTGATGCCGAGGTCCAGCACTTCCCAGGCCTCGAGCCGGCCGTCGGCCAGATGATCCGTTGCGCCGGCGCCACCCGGAGTCAGTAGCAACTGCGAGTACATCGGATTGCCGTTGTCGAGCACCCCATGGGTTGCCACATGCAGCACTGTGGCTTTCGACACGCGTTCCCGCAGGGCCGCCTCGGTGGCGTCCGCCGCCACCAGCACCGTGCTGCGTTTTGCACCGTAGAGACGACCGATGGCACGCACCTCACGCGCGGCTTCGGGCAATCGGGCCGTGTTGAGTCCGCGCTGACGAATAAGACTTGAGTTCGCGGTGGTGTTTGCGCCGGCGATCGCCGGATCACCGAAGGCGACCAGATACGGCGCGGCGTCCGCGCGCGAGCGGTCGCGCGATTCGAGCGCGGTCAACGCGGCAATCGACGGCGCGTACGACACGGCGCGGTCCTCGATCACGAAGCGGCCCCGCGAGGTCTGCAGCGCCTGGAACGGCACCTGCCACAGTGGGCCGTCGGGCACCACGATCATGTGCGTGACGCCCGCCAGTCTGGCCTCCACCGGACCCAGCAGCGCGTCGTACAGCGCGCGCGCGCTGGCGGAGAATCCGAGATCACGCGCGGCGACCTCGCGCGCGAAACGCGCGGCCATCACGGTCAGTTGAGCGGTGGTGTGCGTGAGGGCGTGCGTCGTGACGTCCGGGCCGTTCGGTCCGCGTGTAACGACGTACGCCAAGGTCTCTTCGTCGGCGAGCACGAAGGTGACAATGGCGGCGCCGGGTGCCAGCGTGTCGCCGAGCCGTTCGCGAGTCAGGTCAGGCGTGTTGCCGCGCGCGAACCCCACGCTGGGCTGCTGGGCGTACAGTTCGCCGAGCAACGCCTCTCGCGCGATGCGCGCTTTCGAGAGGTTGCTGTCGAGTTCGGCGAGTCGCTGCGCATCCGGCTTGGACTTCTGCGCTTCAGTATCCAGTTGGCTGGACGCGGCCAACAAAGCCTGCGTCGCCCGTCGTTCGCCTTCGCGCTGCGCGTCGGTCAACTGGCGCGTGGGCGGTCGTCCCGTCGCGATGATGTCGATCAGCGTTCGGGCACGCGCGCGGTCCACCACCGTGAGCGATTCGAACGCGCGACCGGCCTCAGACTCGAGCCCCGCGAGCTCGTAGTACGGCCCGAGACGGTCCGAAAGATACTTTTGCCTTCCGCGTTCGCCGCCGGCCGTCTGCAGCCGAATCGTCTCGATGATCGTGATGGCGGCCTCGTAGCTGGCGCGGGCCTCGGCCTGATGCCCGAGTTCGCGGTGGATGTTGCCGACGGCGAGCAGCGCCTTCCACTCCTGGCTGCGCAAGCGACTGGCCCCGGCGAGCGCGACGGCCCGTTCGGCGTACGGCAAGGCTTCGACCGGCCGTGCGTCGTGCGTGATCACGTGGGCCACTTCGGTCAGGCTCTCGATCAAGCCGAGCCGGTCTTCGCCGCTCTCGCGGATTGCGAGGGCCCGCCGTTGCAGGGCCTCGGCTTCGTCGAGCCGGCCTTCCGCACGGGCGGCGTTGCCGAGGTTGTAGAGCGGCGTGGCGATCTTCACGGGGTCGCCGGTCTTCTCGGCGAGTGCGAGTGACTGGTTCAGGCTCTGGCGCGCGCGCGCCGGATCACCCATGGCCAGATAGACGTGGCCCATGTTGTTCAGCGCGCTCGTGAGCGCCACGGGAGGCGCGCCCGTGCGCACCATAAAGGCACGCGCCCGCTCGAAATACTCGAGCGCCAGCGCGTAGTCGCCCTGTTCGGTGTAGACGGCGCCAATGTTCGATAGCGTCGTGACGATGTCGGCGGCGTTCGGCGTGGCCTGTTCCTTGAGGCCGAGGCTCTCGACGTAGTACTCGAGCGCGCGGGCGAAGTTGCCCATGTCGTAGTAGACGACGCCGATGTTGTGCAACGTCCGGGCGATCGCGCCGGGTTCGCCCGCCAGCCTGGCCGTGTCGAGTATGCCGAGTTGACTGACGAGCGCGCCGTCCAGATCGCCGCTGCGCCGCAGCACGATCGCGAGATTGGTCAGTGACGAGTGGATCGATGGCCGGTCGTTGTTCGCCCTGGCCACCGCCAGCCCCTGCTCAAGATAGGTCCGCGCGACCGACAGATCGCCGCGCTGGCCGAACACCATGCCGATGTTGTTGAGCGAGGTCGCTTCGGTGTCGGCGAACTTGTACTGCTGAGCGATGAACAGGGCCGCGCGAAACAGACGCTCGGCGCCGGCGCGGTCGCCTTCCTTGTTGAGGGCGTTGCCCATCACGCTGAATTCGGATCTGAACGACGCGCCCAGAATCTCCGGATGCGCCGCCACCAGCACGACACGCTCGTTGTCCGTGGCGGCGACGAACTGCTCGAGCAGCGCGCGATCCACGGTCGACGCGGTGGTCTTGGCCGCCGTGGGCGTCTGCCAAGCGAACACTGGCCGCATGCTTACGCATGCGGCCAGCAGGAAGATGAGGGGAGTCAGGCGACGCATGGGATGGCCGCTATTCTACGGCTTCATGAACCCGAGATCGATGATCGGGAACTTGTTCAGATTGTCGAAGGCGTCGTACAAATCCGCGTCGGCGGCACCAAACCACTTGCCGAGCGTGGCGCCGAACTGACTCGTCGAAATCTTCGGAATCCACGCGCCGCGGTTGTTCGCATCGTCTGGTCCCCCGAGCGCGAACGTCGGCAACTGGCCGTAGATGCCGCCCTTGACCGCGCCACCGAGCACCATCTGATGGCCGCCCCAGGCGTGGTCGCTGCCCGTGCCGCTCGGCTGCAACGTGCGGCCGAACTCCGACTGCGTGAACAGCGTGACCTTGTCGGACATGCCCGGCATGTTCTGCATCGCGTCGTTGAAGGCCTTGACCGCCTGCGACAACGTGGAGAGCAGGTACCAGTGATTCCAGTCCTGCCCGCTGTGCAGGTCGAAGCCGTCCATCGAACAGAAGAACACCTGGCGGCCGGGACCCTGCGCCGAACGGATGTTGATCAGTCGCGCCACTTCCTTGAGCTGATTGCCGAGATTCGTGCCCGGGAACGAGCCGCCGCTGTTGCCGCCGCTCGCGTTCTGCAGCGCCTGAGCCAACTGCAGGCCGTTGGCCATCTGCGTGTTGGCGGTCTGACGGATCTTGTTACCGCCGTCGATCGCGAGCATCTGATCCACCGCCTGACGCCGCACCTGCGCCTCAGACTGCGGCCAGAAATTCATGCCCGACAATCCGAGATTGGTGCCCGGCTGAATCACGTTGCCGGCCGTGTTCTTGCCCTGCAGGAAGAGCGACGGCGTGGACACGGATACCGCGGCGAGTGTGTCCGACACGCCGCAGCAGTCGAGCAGACGGCCGCCCCAGCCCGAGCCGTTCGGCTTCGACGTGCCGGTCTGCGCCTGCACCGTTTGATCCGAATGCGAGAAGAGGTTGGTCGGCGTGTTCTGACCCGCGAGGTACTGCGCGCGTGTGATCGGCTGGTCGAGCTGGCCCATGTTGAGCACGAACGCGAGCGAGCCCGCGCCGTAGAGCGCGCTCAGTTCCGGCATGCCGTAGTGCAGGCCGTACTGATTGCCCACGCCGTCCGTAATCGGCGACAGGAGCTGGTTGGGCGGCAGCGCGATGTTCGCGCGCAGCGTCTGATACGCGTTGTAGCGCGCGGCGTCGAGCGGCACGATCATGTTGTTGCCGTCGTTGCCGCCGAACAGATACACGCAGACCAGCGCCTTGTAGTCAGTCAGGTTGGCCGCCGGGGCCGCTTCGGCTGCGAAGATGCCGCGCGTCTGCGACAGGCCCATGGTGGTCACGCCGAGCGCCGCGAGTTTGGCGCTCAGCTTGAGGAAGGTGCGACGATCGCTGTTCTTCTTGTGTGAATGTGCCATGACAGTGTCCTTTGGTACGCCCTACTGGGCGTGCACCAGAAATTCGCTCGAAATAGCGGCCAGGTAGACCGCGCCAAATGCCCTGTTGGTGAGATCCGACGTGGCCTGCGACGTGGTGATGAGCACCGCCCGCAGTTCGTTGGACATCCGTCCCTGGAACATCTTCTGATTCACCATGTCGATCAGCGTGTTCACGTTGCCGGCCACCGCCTTGAACGACGACAGATTCACCGACACGCCCGAGCCGAACTGATTGGTGAGTAGGGCGTAGATGAAGTTCGCGCGTTGAATCGCCAAACCGGGTGAGTAGACGGAGAACTCCGGCCCGAACATCAACGGCGAACCCGGCAGCGTGGCCATCGGCGAGTAGAAGCTGAACACCGACGCCGGTGTCAGCACCGACTGGCCCAGATTCCCCAGCGCATACATGAACATGCTCGCGTCGCCGAACGTGGCATCGAGCGTGCGCCCGACGCTGATCAGATTGATGATCGGATCCTGCAGATGGCCGTCGTTCGCGCCGGGCAACGCCGCATCCACATCCGTGAGAATGGCGGTGACCACCGCCGCGAGATCGCCGCGCACGCTGTGCCCGTTGTTGTCGAAGACATTGGCAATGCGCGTGATGTACGCCGGGCTCGGGTTGCTCGTCACCAGCGATCGAATCAGTCGCGTGGCGACGAACGGCGCCATATTCGGGTGGTTGAACAGAACGTCGAGCGCGTCGTCCGTGTCCTTCGTCACCGTCTGGTTCGCGGGAATCGTGACGCCGAACAGCGTCTTCGAACCCTTGTCGTGATTTTCCGGCCGCGGCTCCATCAGCCCGGTGAAGTTCTCGTTGTTGGCCGAGCGATACGCGGCGCCGGCCACCGACGGATACGTCCAGCCGCTCAGCGTGCGCGCCATCTCCTTCACGGTGTTCTGCGTGTAGGTGGGAATCGGCAGGCCCTGCGCGTCGAGCTTGCGCGACCCGTCCTGGTTGAGCTCGTAGATGCCGATCGAGAACAGCTGCATCAGCTCGCGCGGGTAGTTCTCGTTCGGCGCGCTGTTGGCCAATCCGCCGCGGCTGTTCGCCAGATCCAGATACTTGCCCATCGACGGGCTGAGCGTCACTTCACGCAGCAACGTGCGGTAGTTGCCGAACGCGTGCATGTTCAGCAGGCGCACCCACGGAATCACCTCGTAGCCGTTGACGTTCTTGTTGGTCGACACCACCAGGGTCTGACTCAACGCAAACGCCACACGCTGGCGCAGCTGATCCTGACCGGTGGCCATGTTGTTGAAGACCGCGGCTCGCAGGGCGTTCACTTCGAGCCCGTCGGCTATCGTGCTCGACGGCTTGTTGATCTGATTCCAAATCCACAGATTCGCGCCCTGAGCCTGCACGTTGGCGAGCTCGGTCGTTGTGGGTCCGAACGACGCCTGACGCAGCAGTCGCGCGGCCGACAGCAGATCGGTCGGCGACACCGCCGGCTGCACCTCGGAGTAGACCGGCGCCGGAGAAGGCGTCGGATACGCCTCGGTCGGACCCGCGGGCGGAGGCACGTACCCACCACCACCGCCCGAACCACCGCCACCCATGGCCGGCGGCGGCATCTCGCCCACCATCGTCACCGTGTAGCGGCCCACTTCCGTCCAGACCTTGTAGATCACGACGTCGATCTTGGTCTGCGGAGCGCAGACCCACGCCTGACGCAACATGCCGCTCGCGGTTTCCGAGTTGGACACATACAGCTTGTTGGTCGGATCGGTCAGCGTCGCCGTGACCGGCACGGCGCACGAAGCCGTCCGCTGCAGCGTGTACGACGTGACCGCCGGGCTGAACGCGGGCATCAGGCCTGCAATCACCAGACCGGACAGCGCCGGCGGCGGAGGCGGCGGCGGGGGCGGCGGCGTGTTGACCGGCGTGATGATGTAGCGGCCCACCGCCGTCCAGTTCTTGTAGACGATGATGTCGATCTTCTTGCCGCCGCAGACGTACGTGTTCTTCAGCGTGCCGCTCGCGATCAGGCTGCTTTGGACGTACAGCTTGTTGGTCGCGTCCGCCAGCGTGGCCGTCACGGCCACCGAACAGTTGGCCGGCAGCGGCACGGTGTACGCGGTGACGTTCGGATCGAACGCCGGGCTGAGGCCCGCGACGACGAGATTGGTCAGCGCCCCGGCCGCAAACGCCGTGCTGGCAGAGAACAGCATCCCGACAAGCGCCACCACACGCGCACTCCACACCAGTGTCCTTCGTATTCTCATGAACATGTCCCCCAGAGCCGCAAAGGCGGCGTGTTGTCTTTGTGGCTATGACGCGGGGGGACCGGGCGTATTACCATCGCTCAACTCGCCCCATGCCATCCGCCACTCCTCCCCGTTCGGCCGGAACTGATCCCTCGGATGCCAGACTGGCGCCGCTGCTGGAAGCTGGGACAGAGAGCGCGGTCACCCTCGCGATCGAGAGGTTGCTCAGCGGGGAAGTGAACGAGGTCGCGCGCGTCGTCGTCCGACGGGAGCTCATCCATTCGCCCGCCGGCGCGGCGTACATAGAGGATGTGCTCGCCGACGTTCGCCTTCGGCTGATGCGCAAGCTGGGCCGGTTGCGCGACGAACCGGACGCGCCCATCCAGAATCTGATGGCGTACGTGTCGGTGGTGGCGGAAAACGCGTGTTACGCGTTTCTTCGCGCCCAACACCCCGAGCGCACCCGGTTTCGCAACAGGGTGCGGTACGCCGCCTCGCATCATCCGCAACTCGCCCTCGTCCGCGACGAGGCGGGACTGTGGCGCTGTGAGACGCGGCAGGCTGTGCGCCGCGCGCCGGAGGCTGGCGCCACCCAGCAATTTCTTGATGCCCCCTCCGAGTGGCTGTCGGCCCGCCGGATCGATATCGCGCAGCCGCTGCCGGCCCTGCTCAACGCGCTGCTGGCTCAATTCGATCGTCCAATTGAGCTCGATCGCCTCGTGGATGCGCTGGCGTCTGTCTTTGGGATCACGGATCCTCAGCCCGCCGGTGCCAGAGAAGACCGCGCCCAGATTCGAGAGGTGGCGGATCCGGCGCCGCCGGCGAGCGACGTGCTCGAGCAGCGGCAGGCCCTGCTTGCCGTCTGGGAGGAGATCGTCCAGTTGCCTGTGCGGCAGCGCACCGCTTTGCTGCTCAACCTGCGCGATCCGGAAGGTGGAGCGGTGCTCCATATGTTGCCGGGCACCGGGGTC